>JAJYDU010000067.1 GCA_021790475.1 Planctomycetota bacterium
GTTCACTGACAAATCCATTCAGCGGCGGCAGGCCGCAGATGGCGATTGCTCCGAGCAAAAACAGGGTGGAAGTAAGCGGCATGGATTTGGCCAGCCCGCCGAGTTGATCGATTTTCCGCGTTCCGGCGGCATGGATGACGCTGCCCGCGGAAAGGAACAAAAGCGACTTGAACAACCCGTGATTCCAGACATGCAGAAGACATCCGGCCATTCCCAGGATAATCCATATCGGCTGATGTTTCGCCTCGCCGAGCAGCGCCAGCCCCAGCCCCAACAGGATGATTCCGATGTTCTCCACACTGTGATACGCCAGGAGTTTTTTCAGATCGTGCTGACCAATCGCCCATAACACCCCGAGAAATGCGCTAAGTGCTCCCAGCGTCATAACCAGAAGGCCCCAGCCGGGCGGTCTGGCCGGCAACAGCGGCAACACGCGCAGCAGTCCGAAAATGCCCATCTTAATTGTGGTTCCCGAGAGCGTTGCGGAGACATGACTCGGAGCGTTCGCGTGGGCTTCGGGCAGCCAGAAGTGCAGCGGCACCATGCCGGCCTTAACGCCGAAGGCCGCCAGGGCCAGTAGAAATAACGCCGTCTGCAATCCCATACCGGCCTGTTCCGGCGAAAGCGGACGCAGAAGAAATGATCCCGACGCAATACGCAGCAATGCAAAAAAGGCGAACAGCAGCAAGGTGCTTATGTGCGCCGCGGCCAGATAAACCCAGGCGGCCTGGCGGGAGTCGGGCTTGAAGTCTTCCGTGGCTATCAGAAAAAACGTGCTGATCGCCATGAGTTCCCACGCGAACAGAAAGCAAATGCCGTTGTCGCACAACGTAATCATCGCCATGCTGGAAATGAGTATTCCGTACCAGAATCGCAGTTTTCGGCCGGTCCGGGGATGATGACTTTGTTTCCAGTAACCGAGGCCATAGAGCGAACATAGGCCGCCGATGAGAAAAATGGGGACCAGAAAAAACGCCGCCAGCGGATCCAGCCGGAGGTTGCTGGTCATAACCGGCGCCGGACCGGGACCGGCCAGCGATTCAACCGGGGCGCCAAGCAGTATGGCCATAGCGGCCGTGAGGCCGCACAGCGCGGCCAGGACGGCCACCAACACCGAAAGCCAGTGGCCCCAATTGCGGCGGCGATTACCCGCCATACCCATCAGGCCGCTGGCGGCAAAACCGCCCGCGCCCAGCAATGTCATGGTCAACCACATCACTCGCCTTGCCCCGGTGAGTTAGATTTTCCATGGGCCGCCGCATGATCTTGCCCTGTCGTCAAAATACCGGATTCCGCCCGCCGCAGAAATTCCAGAACCTCTTCCCGGGCGGCCTGCTCCAGCACGACCTTCTTGAATGCCGGATCACGCAGGACAAAACCCAGACGCGAAAGCAATTGCAGATGCGCCCGCACGGTGGGGCTGATGAGCGTAAAGAGAGTACTTACCGGCTGCCCGTCCAGTGCTCCAAAATCCACAGGCTTTTCCAGGAAGCACAGCACGATCATGGGACCGGACAGGTGCAACACGATGGGATTGCGGACATGCGGAATCGCGATTCCTTCTCCAATGCCGGTCGACCCGAGCGCTTCCCGGGCCAGCAACACCTGATAGAGAAATTCGCGATCCACTTCCTCCGGCAGCCGCATGATTTCCACCACGCTGCGCAAGACGGAACTTTTATCGACGCCGCTGATCCGGTAGTAGATGCCGCCATCGCGCAGCGCATCGGTTAGCGATGGCGCCGGCGTTTCTCCTCCCTCCGGTTCGAGGAAGATTTCCGGTGAAACATGAATTTTTCGTGAGGTGGACCACTCAAGCAGTTCCGCCCGGTTGAATCGGTATTGCTCGTTAACCTGGTAGGCGGGAATGACCCCCTGTTTAATCCAGCGATACACGCTTTTTTCCGACACATTAAGTAGTCGAGCGGCATCGCGGACGGTGAGTTTCATATCATGCCCTTCATACAACCATTTTGTCGCATTATTACCCACTATAAAGCAAATGTCCCAAAAAGTCAATCGGCGGGTAAAAAAGGCGGAATTCACCTGTTTTTTCGGCAACGTTCACGGGCCAAAAACATTATAAATAAAGGGAAATAAACGGATGTTGGAGGCCGTTGGAGCAAAAAACGCGCGAAAAATGGGCTTATATTATCGGAAACCCTCGTTTTTGTGCTAATTTCGCCGCTATTGCCCGTGAACGGTTACTTTTTTTCATTCCGTGCCGCTGATTTTCCGGTGGCACGCCGGGTTTTACCGACGGACTCCCTGCCGTCTGCCGCATTCCGCGATGCCAGCGCGAGTAACTCTTCGGCTTGGGCCAGCGAGGTGTCGGTGATGTTTTTACCGGTGGTCATTTCAGCCAACTCGCGAACTCGCGCCTCGCCCTCTAACATCGCTATTGAGGTAAAGCTCTCTCCGCCCCGGACGCTCTTATGAATGCTGATGTGCTGGTCGGCGAAAGCCGCTATCTGGGGCAAATGCGTGATGCAGAGCACCTGATGATGCGCCGCAAGTCTCCGGAGTTTTTCACCGATAAGTGTTCCCATGCGCCCGCCGACATTTGCATCTATTTCATCAAATACCAGCACGCTCACGCGGTCCGAGGCGGCCAGAATGGACTTGAGCGCCAGCATCACGCGTGAAAGTTCACCGCCGCTGGCGATTTTCCGCAGCGGGCGCGCCTCCTGGCCCGGGTTGGGTGCGATCATAAACTCAACCGTTTCCAGACCCTGCGGCGAGGGGAATGAATCCACTGGCGACGCACCAGGATCGACCGGCTCGACGTGGTCTGAAGTCCCCGCCACGATCGGCTGAAATTCCACAGCGAAGCGGGCATCTTTCATTCCCAAATCGACAAGTTGCCCGTGTACCAGCGGCACGAGTTTTTGAGCCGCCGACCGACGCTTTTTAGACAATTCTCGACCGATTTGAGCCAACTGTTCGTTCCACTCGGCCAGGCGGGCGTTGAGTGCGGCGGAGTCATGATCGGCCGCGCGCAAGCTTGCCATATCCCGGCCGATTTGCCGGCGATACTCCAGCAGTTGAGAAAGCGCGCCGCCGGCGCCAACATATTTGTTGATAAGCCGGTGCAGCAGATTCAGGCGTTCGCGTACGTTGGCGAGTTCGTCGGGATCCAGTTCCATCCGGTCACGGGCGCGGCGGAGAGCGAAGGCCGCATCGTCTAGGGATACCGCCGCGTCGCGTACCTGCGTTGCGATGGCCGCCAAGTCGGGATTGAGTTCGGCGATTTCGAGCAGAACCGCCGTGATGGTTTTAATCCGGCCGACGACTGCGCCCTCGTCCTCATAAAGCGCTTCATAAGCCGCCCCCGCCTGCCGTTTGATCTTTTCCGCATTGGCCAGCAACTTGTAGCGGTTTTCGAGCTGTTCCTGTTCGCCGGGTTGAAAATCGGCCTGATCGATTTCACCAACCTGGAATTCGTAAAGTTCCAGTTGCTGGCGACGAAGCGTTTGCGACGTCTCCTCCTTGCGCCTGCGATCCAGGAGATCGCGCCGTTGCTGGTACAACCGGCGGAACTGTTCCGCATCCGCCGCCGTACTCCCGAATTCGTCGAGCACCGCCAGTTGGTTGCCCGGTTTGAGCAGGAATTGCGCGTCGTTCCGTCCATGGATGTCGGCCAATGCTTCGCCCAGCGCCTTGAGCATGGTTCCCGTCAGCGGATGGCCGTTAAGCGACGCCGAAGTGCGCCCGCTTTGATGCAGGCGGCGGACAAGAATCATTTCAGGTTCGTCGGCCAGGGGCAGGTCGGTGATGGCCGCGATCTCTTGGCGCAGTTGGGGGGAGGCAATGTGAAATACGCCCGTGACTCGCCCCTCAACAGCGCCGGCACGGAGCATATTTCCCGGGGAACGAAGCGCCAGCAGCAACTCCAGTGCGCCGATCACCAACGACTTGCCGGCGCCGGTCTGACCGGTAAAGCAGTTAAGTCCGGCGTCCAACTCGATATGGACATCGGCGATAACCGCCAGATTGGAGATGTGCAATTCGCGCAGCACGACGCATAGTTTACACCGGCGTCGCCGTCCTGGTACGAGCGCGCTCCATCGTCCGAAAAACCTTTGAAAAATAAGCAAGAGTCGGACGCGGCACGATTATCGGAAGGAAAAGAAAAATGCGCATGTCGTTCCAAGCTCGCGCTCATGATTCGCCGATAGAAAGTGCGGGAAAGACGCCGCCGGAGAGGCACGCCGCCTCGGGATAAAACGGAGATAGCCATGCCACAGATCTCAGTCCACGAACCCAAAACCTCCGGGCGCGGCACTTCGATTCCGGTGGAAGTCAATTCCGCAAATCGCATGCCGGAAGACGCCGCGGAGTCAATCCGATTTAGCGGTGATCACGTTTTCGTCACGACGGCCCGTGCGCCAGTCGACGAAGTGCTGCCCCAAAAATCCTTGCCCACTTTACCGCGCGTAATCTCGTGGGGGAATCTCACCCTGGCGGAAGTGGGATGTCTGCTGCTGCTGGCCGCGACGTTTTACATGCCCATCCAGGGCGCCGCTGCGAACTGGTGGACGAATCTCAAGCTTGGTTCGCCGGTCTACAACCTGCCGGTCTTGTTGCGTAACTGGCAAATGCTTTCCGCCATGATCGGCATGATTTTACTGCCATTCCTCCGCCCGGCGACCCGCGCCAAGCTCGTGCTGGGCATCAGCCTTAGTGTACTGGGGCTGATGACGCTCGCCATCCTGTGCCAATATCGTATCGGATTCAGCCTGGTATTTCTGCCAACCCTGGGCTTGTTGAGCCTGGCGGCTCTTTATGCGGTACTCCGCGCCCGGACACTCAATCCCCAAGCGGCATTTCTGCAACGCTGGCAAACCATGACCGCGTCCACCGCCGTGGTGCTGTGGTCTCTTCCGGCACTTGGAAGCTTCTTTGATAACGGAATCCGGAATATTTTTTCCGTGGCCGGCGCTTATTCTCCTTGGCTCTCGTTGACGTTCAGTCTGGGCGCCACCGCGGCGGCGGTTGCGGCGGCTCTGGCCCTGGGCGAGACAAAAGACCACTTCCATCCCCGTCTTAATTGCGCGGCGCGGGCGATGGCCGGCGGCGCCATGCTCATGCTTGTCGGCGCGGGATTCGCCGTGGTCAGCATGATCTCCGGGGCTTTTTTCCCAAGCTTGGGCGCCGGCTGGTTCGGCGTGGGAACCATGTGGCTGTTCCTGTTGGTCATTGCCTGCATGATGTTGTTTGGATCCGGCATGGTGCAGCAATTCGGCCTCCTGGCCTTGAATTACCGCCAGGAAGAACCTCTCCCGCGTACCGATTAGAGTCGAAGGTTGGATCGACTCGCCCGCCCCGGCTGATCCCGCTACAATCGGAAGAGATCGAGTTCCGTCCCTTCTGGAAGACGGCGGACGGCTCGGCTCTCTTGCGAAATAGATTATTGCATGTACAAGCTATTTCTCTGTTTCCGCTATCTCACACGCAAAGGGATTGTGGTGTTCCCCATTTTGGCCGTATGGCTGTGCGTGCTGATGCTCATCGTCGTCAACAGTATTATGACCGGCTTTGTGAACCGTGTGCGCAACGCCGGCCGCGGCCTGATGGGCGATGTGGTTATTCAAAGTCGAAACATGGCCGGTTTTCCCTATTACCATCAGCTGGAGAAGAAAATCGGCGAATTGCCGCAGGTGGCGGCCAGCACCCCGGTGATCACCGCCTACGGTCTGCTGAATCTGCCGGAGTTCCAGGCTGATAAAGGCGTGGAAATCGTGGGGATCCATCCGGCAGGAAAAACGCGGTGCAGCGCGTTTGGAAAAAGCCTCTTCTATCAGCACCAGGCGCCCCTGGAGGCGGTAAAAGACTTAGATAAGATCGGCTTTCCCGTCACCCGCGCCGCGCTGCTGGCCGAAGCGCACAAACGGCTGGTTGCAGCGCTGGCCGTCGAACGAAAAAAGCGGCGGGCCTATCTGGCTCTTAAGCCGATTCCATCTTCCGCCTGGTTCGCCTCTCTGCGCCGCCACTGGCAGGTCATCGCCCGCGAAGATTACCGGCGGTCCATCTATTCATTCAACCGCGCCTATCGGGATCTGCGATTTGTCAGGCAGCTCCCCCGCGGCGCCAGATTGAAGAACCGCCGGGCGCTCATCCAGGCTCTGGCGCCGGCCGTTCCCTCTTTGCGCCCGCCGCCGCGGGCCGTGGATCGCTATGGAACCGTCGCGGCGATGCCGAAAAACGGCTGCATTGTCGGCGTGGACATCGGGCTATACCGGCGCAATCGTTTCGGCCACTACCATCGCCCCGCGTACGTGCGCTTTGCCCCGGCGATTCTCACGGTGGTGCCGGTGACCATCAAGGGTACGCTGGCCATGCCGCAAAGCCGCCGCTTTCTGATCGTCGATGATTCCGACACCAAGGTGTTTTCGGTCGATTCGAAAACCGTCTACGCGCCCTTCCAGGTCGTTCAGAAAATGGCATTCATGCAAAAGCAGGAACTGCTCAACGGGGGGTTCCGGCCCGCGCACTGCAGCCAGATTCAAATTCGCATCCATGACGACTCGAATCCCCGGGCCGTGCGCGCCGCCCGCAGCGCCATCGCCGCGGTGGTGGCCCGCTTCGCGCGACATCACCCGGAGATGGCCATGGCGGGTCTGCAGGTGAAAACATGGGATCAGATGCAGGCCGAATTCATCCATGCGGTGGATAAAGAACGCGATCTGATCACGTTTCTCCTGGGACTGATGAGCCTGGTTGTGGTCATCGTGATCTTTCTGATTTTTTACATGATTGTCCGCGACAAGACCCGCGACATCGGCATCATCAAGGCCATCGGCGGCAGCGAATTCGGCGTGGGGGGCATTTTCGTTCTCTATGGCATGTTGATCAGCGCCGCCGGGGCGCTGCTGGGGCTGGCCAGCGGCGTGGCGTTCGTCCGCAACGACAACTGGATTCACGACGATATTCTCTGGCGGATTTTCGGCATTTCCATCTGGAACAGACGAATTTATATATTTTCGCGAATACCCGATCAAGTCGATCCCCACGCCGCGGCCGCCATCGTGATTCTGGCGATCGCCGCGGGTCTTCTCGGCGCGCTGATCCCCGCCTTTATTGCCGCGACGCGGGATCCGGTCGAAGCGCTGCGTTACGAGTAAAAAACCGTCTCCCGGGAGCGGCTCTTACCGCACGCCGGCCATGCCGGTGGGAATTGGCTGGAAAACAAATTCGCGCGGATCGGTAATGTGGCCGGTCAGAGCGCTGGCCGCCACCGTCAGCGGGCTGGCCAGGTACACCGCGGCGGCCATGCTGCCCATGCGGCCGGGAAAATTGCGGTTGGTGGTGCTGATGCACACCTCGCCGGAGTGGAGCCGGCCGAAAGTGTCCGGCGGGCCGCCCAGACACGCGCTGCAGCCGCTGGGACCGACGTGGCAGCCGGCCTCCAGCAGAATCTCCTCGATGCTTTTTTCATTCGGACCTCGCGCGGCGCCGACGAGATTCATCCGTCTCATGTCGGCATGCACTTCGGTGGAACCGGGAACCACGTAGGTGGGCACTTTGACCCGGCAACCCTTGAGAATACCGGCGGCGAAAATCATGTCGGTGATCTTGCCGCCCGTGCAACTGCCGATGTACGCCTGGTCAATCCGCACGTGCCGGCAGTTTCCGGCCGTATCCTTGTTATCCGGCGAGTGCGGCTTGGCCACCAGCGGCTCAAGCGTGGCCAGGTCCCATTGCTTTTGATAACAGTATTCGGCGTTTTTGTCGTCCTCGAAAACATCCCAGGACCGGTTGCGGCTGCGGTGGCGAACGTATTGGAGCGTTTTTTCATCCACGTCGCAGACGCCGTTCTTACCGCCCGCCTCAATAGCCATGTTGGTCAGCGTCATGCGGTCTTCCAACGTAAGCGAACGGATGGCGTCTCCGGTAAAGTACATGGTTTTGTAGGTGGCGCCGGCGACGCCGATCTCGCCAATGACGGCGAGGATCATGTCTTTGGCGGTCAGATAAGGAGGAATCTGACCGTGGAAGACGAATTTCATGGTCGGCGGAACCTTGAGCCACGTCTTGCCGATACCCAGGGTGAATGCGGCGTCGGTGTTGCCCACGCCTGTGGCAAACTGTCCGAAGGCGCCGGCGGTGCAAGTGTGGCTGTCGGTACCGAGAAGAATTTCTCCCGGCCGCACGTGGCCTTCTTCCGGCAGAACTTTGTGACAAACACCCCGGTAATGAGTCCGGGTCGGATCAACATAGGGGTTGGGCATACCCGGCTCATTTTTGACGAATTCCGGATCGTAGTAGTACTCCAAACCCTGCGCGCGGACGAAATCGCGCAAAATCTGCACGTTTCGGTGACATTTCTCATCGGCGGTGAAAATATAATGATCGGGGATGATCACCACCCGCTTCTTATCCCACACTTTCGCGGCGCGTCCGAATTTTTCGTGGAAAATACCGATGGTTCCCGGCCCGCATACGTCGTGGGTCATCAGAACGTCCACATCGACCCACACGTTTTCCCCGGGCCGAACCTGGGCGCGGCCGGCGTGTCTGGCGATGATTTTTTCCGTCATGGTCATGCCGGGCATGCTGGAAATCTCCTGATTTTCAAGGCCTTGTCGCTGACAGGGAAAACGAAAACCATATACCAAGAATTCTTTTTCCCGGAAGCCAGGCCTGTCCGGACAGACTCTTTATCTTAAAGCGATTCGAGCCGCTTTTGGGCCTCTCTCTTTCCGATCCCGCGTACCACGAGGTACTTGGCAAATTGCGCCTGCCGGGGTCGCGTTTTGCCCGTTTCCCAATTATAGATGGTAAGGTCGCTCACTCCAACCAGTTTTCCATAGTCCGCCGCGGATACGCCGAGTTTCTTACGGTGCGAACGCAGCCCGTCCGCCCGGAAACGCACACCTTCCACCGTCTCGGGCGCCGGCGGCCGGCCAAGTCGCTTCTTTTCCTGGCGATCCAGAAACGTGACGGTCTTGGACATCCCCGCAACCCGTCGCTTTAGTGCGGCGATATCCCGCCGATATTGTGCGGTCAGATGCCGCGTCGATCGGGTCATGGCGTTGATTTCACGCCGGGCCAGGCGGCGAATGTGTTGGTTGAGAATGGCATAGATGTTGGGCATGGGTAAAATCCTCCAAAAGGAACATAAGAGTAAATCTAAACGTTATTGTATTATCAACATTTGCGAGTTTATTTCAAATCGCCGAGAAGTTCCTCGACCAGGTCCTTCATGGTCGCCAGGCCAATGACCCGCCCCTGGCGATTCACCACCAGGGCAATGGTGTGGCGGGCGGCCTGCATGAGCTTGATGGCCGAGCGCACCGACTGCTCGGGCAGAAGCGTCATGGCGGGCTGGAGATGGCGGAGCAAATCCGGCGGTCCGGGATCGCCCAGGGCGTCGACGACATTGACGATCCCCAGAACATCTTCGGCGCTGCGCCCCAACACCGCCAGGCGCGACACGTGGTAACGCCGCACCAGCGCCTCGAAACCCCTGCGGCTGATCCCCACCGGCACTCCGATGACGCGGTTCCACTCCACCATCACATCGCCCACCGTCACATGCGCCATGCGCAGTCCGCGGCGGATCAGGTCGTGCTGGGTATCGCTGATGAAACCGCCGGCGGTGGATTCCTCCGCGAATGCCATAAGTCGCGGCGGCGTGGCGATATTTTCGTTCGGAAGGGAACTGGAACTGAACATCCGGCGCGTAAGCCAGTCCAGCCCCCGCAGCAGAGGCAGCAGGGGAAGCACGGTAATGACGGCCAAAGCCCATTGCAAAGGACGAACCAGGCGGTACATCCATCGATCGGCGTGCGTCAAGAAAAGGTCCTTGGGAATAATTTCTCCGAAGATCAGCAGGAGGGGCAGCGCCACCGCGGCGGCTCTTAGCGCCTGCGCCGCACTGCCCAGGTGTCGCTGCTGCAGGAGTGCGGCGATGGCCGCCGAAAGGCTGAAATTGCATATATTCTGCCAGATCAGAAGGCCGGCGATCACGCCGGCCGGGCGCTTGAGCCAGCCGGCCAGACGCAGCGCCGCCGGGTCTTTTTTCCAGCAGCGAATTTCCAGCCGCGGCCGGGACAACATATAGAATCCGGTTTCCAGGCCGCTGAAAAAGATCGAACCGATCAATCCGAGCACGGCCAGCGGCAACCACGCCAGCGATGCCGGCGACATACCCGCCGTGATCGCGGTCATTACGCGGCCGGCCATTTCCATTATTTTCAGCGTCAATATACTCATGATCAATTCCAAAAAACCATTCGCAGCGCGACCGCACCTCTCGCCAAGCGGGAACCGCCCTTGTGGCTGTCGCTATTTATGGAGACAGGTACTAAGTTCCTCCTGTAGAGCCGGTGGAAGGAAGGTGGGTGAGGCGAATACGAACCTGGTCCACCCGCGGGCCGCGCATGGACTGGACGGTCAACTGAACGTGCGGCAAACGCACGCAGTCGCCGGGCCGGGGAATGCGGCCCAATTCCGCGTAAATCAGTCCGCCAACCGTGGCCACCCGTGTCGTCGGGACGCGCTCGCTGAGCAATTCGGCGCAATCCAGCAGGGACACGTTGCCCGCGGCCAACCATTCGTCCGGTCCCACCGGCGACATCACGCCGGTAACCACGTCGTGCGGTTCATAAATTTCCCCGATGAGTTGCTCCACCACATCTTCCAGCGACACCAGGCCCGCTATGCCGCCGTATTCATCGACCACAATCGCCATCTGGGTGTGATTTTCACGGAACGCGCCCAGCAGCCGATCCACGGTTTGCAGTTCCGGCGCGAACGGCGCCGGTTTGAGCAATGTCCGCAGTGCGGCCGAAGTCGCGGGTTTTTCCAGCAGAAACGTTTTGGCGTAAATGACGCCCAGCATGTTGTCCACCTGGCGTTCGTAAACCGGAATCTTGGACCGATGGGTTCGTTGAAACAGCTCGCGCAGTTCCGCCATCGGCTGATGGATGTCAAAGCAGGTCATGTTGACGCGCGGGATCATGATTTGCCGCACCAGGATGTCTTTCAGGCGCAACACCTGCTGCAAAAGCTGTCCCTCGCCGGCGTCGATCACGCCCTGCTGCTGGGACATGCGTAGAAATTCGCGTAATTCCGGAGCGCTGATTGCGTTGGAAGCGCCCGGCGGCGCCAGGAGCCGTCCCGCGGGCCGGATTACCAGCATCTCCAGGGCCTCCGCCACAGGGCTAAGCCCGCGCACCAGACCCGCCAGCGGCAGGGCCAGCAGCGGCGCCAGACGACGATTGAAATTGCGGCCGAGCATCTTCGGAAGCACCTCGCCGAAATAAGCCACAATCAATACCGGCGTCAGGGAAAGGGCCAGAACCGCGCCTTCTCCGACCCGCCGCGCCAGGCGCTCCAGCAGCAGCGCGCTGAAAATGAATACCAGCGTAGTGCAGAGCATGTTCAGCAGGAGAACGATGGTCAGCAGCGATCGGCTCTTCTCGCGCAGCGCCGCCACCAGCGCCTGGCGCCGTTTGCCGCTGCGGCGAAACAGATACAGATCATGGCGGGTAAGGGAGAACAAGACGGTTTCCGCGCACGAAAACAGTGCCGCCGCCAGCAACAGGACCAGGCTCGGTACCAGGATGGCCAGGTTATCCAGCAGGAAGCTGAGCATTGATTCTCACCACCGCACCAGTGACGAAGCTCTATTTTCTCCCACCATGGTTATTTGAGGAAATTGTCAAATTATCCATTGGCGCGGTTATACTGGCAATCATGAATTCTTGTCGCGTGAGCATAATTGTTCCGACTTATGGCGAGGCGGAGAATCTGCCACGACTGGTTCCGCAGATCGCCCAGGCTTTTCACGCCCGCGGATGGATATGGGAAATGATTGTTGTCGACGACAACTCACCGGATTCCACGCCGCAGGTGCTGGAGAATCTCGTTCGCCAATGGCCGCAGCTGCGGTATTTGATTCGCAAAGAAGAACGCGGCCTTTCCTCCGCGGTGCTCGCCGGTTTTGCGCTGGCCCGCCATGAGTATTTACTGGTCATGGACGCGGACCTGAGCCATCCGCCCGAAGCCGCGCCCGGCTTGATCGACCCCTTGCTGGCCGGCACGGCGGATTTCGTGATCGGGTCGCGTTATGTGGCCGGCGGGCGAACCGAAGAATGGAGCGTATTTCGCCGGCTCAACAGCACCCTGGCCACTTTATTGTGCCGGCCGTTCTGCGGCGGCGTCAAAGATCCCATGGCCGGATTTTTCGCCTTATCACGCCAAACCTGGCGGAACGCCGGTAAACTCAATCCCGTCGGTTACAAAATCGGATTGGAACTGATGGTCAAATGCCGCGTGTCGCGCGTGGTGGAAACGCCCATCGTATTTCGCAACCGTACCCACGGAACAAGCAAGTTGACCCTGCGGGAACAGTTCCTCTATCTGGAGCATCTCCGGCGGCTGGTTGACTATCAATTTCCCCGGGCGGCCATGTTCAGCAGAGTGCTGTTCGTCAGCGCCTGCGTCGGCGGCGGCGGCGCGGCGATTTTTATGCTGCTCCAACCGGTACTTCGCTTTCCGTTATAGCCGCCGGCTTGCCGGCGGTGATCTTGCCGCCCATAATGCACTGCTGGAACGCAATGCCATCGGGGCGCATAGACAGAAAAACGAATAAGGAACAATCCATGTGTAAATTTTCCCTGCTTCTGGCGGCCGGCATGTTGATTACCACCACGGCTCGTCCGGCGCCGGCCCGTCCTCTAACCTGGCCAACTACAAGCGTACTGCAAACCATGGGCGTCAATATTCATTTTACAAAGGGCGGCCATTTTTTTTATCCCCGACCCGGTGAAATACGGATGCTTGCCGCGGCGGGTTTTCACTGGATTCGCACGGATTTTGTATGGAACCAAACCGAGTCCATGAAGGGGCACTACGATTTTCGTCCTTATGATCGTCTGCTCGCCGTGCTGCGCCGCTACCATATACGGCCGATGTGGATTCTGGATCACGGCTGGTGGCCGAATGTCGGCCTGTCACCGGCTACCCCCCAGGCCCGCTGGGCGTTCTGCCGGTGGGTCGCCGCGGCGGTGCGGCATTTCCGCGGTAACGGCATTATGTGGGAAATGTGGAACGAACCCAACGGCACCTGGTTGCCACGGGAGAACGTCCGCGCGTATATCAAGTTGGCGCTGGCGGTGGGTAAAACGATTCGCCGCGTGGCGCCGGGAGAATTGTACGTCGGACCGGCCCTGGAGGATTCCGCAATCGGGTCCAGAAAGTTTCTCCGCCGATGTTTTCAGGCGGGCCTGCTTAAATATTGGGATGCCGTGACTATTCATCCCTATCGTTTAAGCGGTCCGGAAACTGTTGTTCCGGTTTACCGCCACGTCCGGGCGCTGATCGCCCGCTATGCCCCGCCCGGCCGGAATATCCCGGTCCTCGCCGGCGAATGGGGTTACGTCTCTGACTCCTCATGGACCAACTATAACCCAGCCCGCCAGGCGCGGATGCTGGCGCGGGAATTTCTGGTGAATCTATGGCAAGGTATTCCCCTGACAATTTGGTTTGACTGGGACGTCTTTGGCTGCTACCCGCAGACGAGTGCGGATGTTGTCTCCTATAACATGTACGGCATAGTTCATCCTGCATACCATGCCGGCCGCAACCCGGTGTACGATCCCAAGCCCGCTTATCAGGCGGCCCGTACACTTTCGACGCAGCTTGCCGGCTGCCGGTTTGTTAAACGGCTAAAAATTGGTGGCACGGACAATTATGTGCTGCTGTTCCATGGCCCTAAAGGCAATCGCCTTGCCGCCTGGACGACGTCCCGCCGGGCACATCTGGTAGTTTTGCCGCTGGCATCGGGGCGTTACCGTCTTACCAATGAAACCGGCACGAAAACGCGCACGCTTGTCGCGCGGGCCGGCAAGCTTCATCTTTCCCTTTCCCATGATCCGGAATATATCGGCCCATCGCGGAGCCATTAGTTATCCGGATGGAATCTAACCTGACTTCCCCCTCGAGGGAACGCAAGTGGTTGATTTACAGGCCTCCGGTGGCGCGGCACTTGCTACATTCCACCCGGTGCCCAGGCGGGCGGCTGAAGATGGAGTTGGAGTGGCTTAAAAAAAAGTCGGGGCTGGACGCTGACGCATAAGCGGCGGGCTCTGGAGGCCCATCACGCGATGATTCCGCTGGCGCGCCAGTGTGCCCTGCTGGGATTGGCCCGCTCCAGCGTGTATTACCTGCGGCGTGGGCAACCCGCGGAGAATCTGTATCTGATGCGACGGATTGATCGACAATATCTGGCGACCCCGTTTTACGGGGTGCGGCGTATGACGGCCTGGCTGGCGCGTGCGGGCCACGCGGTGAATGGGAAACGCGTGCGGCGACTGATGCGGCTGATGGGGTTGGAAGTGATTTACCCCAAGCCGCGGCAAAGGGGCCTCCGGCAAGCGGATCGTGCGGCGCGCAAGTACCCCTACCTGTTACGGGGATTGGTCATCGACAGGTCGGATCAAGTGTGGGCGGCGGACAGCACGTATGTGCCGTTGCGGGGTTCCTGGGCGTATCTGGTGGCGATCATGGACTGGTTCCGCCGGCGGGTGCTGGCCTGGGAGCTGTCCGCGGTGCTGGAAA
>JAJYDU010000209.1 GCA_021790475.1 Planctomycetota bacterium
TAGAACAGATCAACCGCCTTGTCCACGCGATGCACTCCGTGACGAAGCACGGGGGAGGTTACCAGTCCCTGTTGGCTCATACGGGAAAGAGCGCGCTGAATCTGGCTGGTGCGCATCATTTCCTCGTAAAGATTAAAAAGCAGAGAATGATCGGCGAACTTTTCGCCGACGCGCACCGCCGAGCCGAAGTCGACCAAACCGACTCCTTGTTCGGTGCACACAAAATTGTCCAACCGCGGATCCAGGTGAATCACGCCGGCTTTCTCGTGCAGGACGGCAAGCAGTTCGGCGCTTTGAATGGCGAAGTCGAGCTGCGCGAGGCCCGCGCCGCCGTTGCGCAGCCAGTTCATGTAAAGCGTATGGACAAAGCCGCGGGAATCCCGCTCGACTCCCAGGCAGCGCGGCACGCGGTCGCAGAACGGCTGCGGGAGGTAGCGCTGCAGAATACGAAGTATCGAGGCTTCCCGCGTGAGGAACACGGGAAATATTTTCTCTGTGAATTGCACGGCCCGGCGGTGTATTTCGTCCAAGGGAGAATCGGGAAATTTCCGGCGCAGACGCGACACGGTGCTGTCCACCGTCGGAATCCGCTTGATGACCACGTACTGTTCGTCGAGCGGGTTGCGCTTGCCCAGACGCACAGAGTAAGTGAAGCGTTCGCTTGCTTCGCCGGGCTTAAGCAGATTCACCTTGCGGGCGACCAGGTAGTGCGCCTTGCGGGAAAAACCCGCAATGGCCAGGCCGAACGGACCCTTGCGAATGATCGCCGCGGGTTCTTCCAGTACGAAACCATCCCAGCGACGGAAGCGGCGCTCCCATTCGTCCAAGGGCGCCGCCTGGCTGGAAATCATCACCGCTCGTCCGCCCCAGCGCAGATGGGGAAACACATCTTCCGGCGCCAGAGTCGCTTCCGCGGGCAGAAACATAAAATAAGGCAGTCCGCCCTCGTGATCGGGAGAACTCATTTTCATCGCCGCACGATATTCCGGATCGCCCATGAAACGGTGCTTTTCGACGAGTTTGAGCAAAGGGCAGGGGACCGTAAGCCGCCGTATGTCTTCGAGAGACGGTTTGTTGTCAGGCGCCAAGGTCATGAATTCTCCAACTTCCATAGGATATCGGACGGACCACGAATCCGGCCGCAACCCGTCGCCGCCCCTGTCCAACGTCCGCCGGCAAGAGCGGCGGAGTCGAGCCAACCCTGAAAAATCATCGGTGGCGCGCTGATCGCATCGTGAGAATTTTCGGCGCGGCGAGGGTGTTTCCGCGCTGAAAGAAGGGGCGATAACAGACACGGTTTATCGCCCTATCCGCCGTGGTTTGGGGAGTGGGATTTTTTTCAAGCGTCATGCGCCGGTCGGCTTCTTGGCGGCGACATTTATGTCGCCGTTCTTCCCAAGTATTCCCAATAAAATTTCCAGACCGGCGATTTTCGTCGCAATGGTTGAGTATGGCTTGCCGGTTTTGAGAAATTGCGCATAATTGACTTTTTGGATTTGGAAGATCGTAAATGATTGTGGCGATACCGAAAGAATCTTTTGATGGCGAGCGGCGCGTGGCTCTGACGCCGCAAAGAGTCGCGAGTTTGCGCCAAGCCGGCCTGGAGGTTCACCTCGAATCCGCCGCCGGTGTGGCCGCGGGTTTTCCCGATTCCCAATACCAACAGCAGGGCGTCGCGATTGTGGCCGATCGTACCAAACTGCTGGCCGCGGCGGACGTCATTTTGCAGGTCCGTACGCTCGGCGCGAATCCCCAGGCCGGACTTGCCGACCTGGCCTTCTATAAACCAGGCGTTGTACTGATCGGTTTTGCCGAACCGCTTACCGAACGCGCGGCCGTCGAAGCGCTGGCCCAAAGCGCAGCGACCCTGCTGGCCATGGAGTTGATACCCCGTATCAGCCGCGCTCAGAATATGGACGCTCTTTCCTCCATGGCGAATCTCGCCGGCTACAAAGCTGTATTATTGGCCGCCGAAAACTTGCCCAAGATATTTCCGATGATGGTAACCGCCGCCGGCACGATTACCGCGGCCAAGGTGCTGGTCATCGGCGCCGGCGTGGCCGGTCTGCAGGCCATCGCCACGGCGCGCCGCCTGGGGGCCGTGGTCAGCGCTTACGATGTCCGTCCCGCGGTCAAAGAGCAGGTGCAGAGCCTCGGCGCCAAGTTCGTTGAACTGCCGCTGGAAACCGGCGCGGCGCAAACCGCCGGCGGTTACGCCCAGGAGCAATCGGCCCAGCAGCAGCGCCGCCAGCGCGAGCTGATGATCCGTGTGGTGGGCGAATCCGACGTGGTGATTACCACCGCCGCCGTCCCCGGTAAAAAAGCGCCTGTGCTGATCACTTCCGAAATGCTCCAGGCCATGGCGCCCGGCTCGATCGTGGTTGATCTGGCCGCGAGCCGCGGCGGCAACTGCGACTTGACCCGGCCGGATCAGACGATTTGCGCCTATGGCGTGCGCATTTTCGGTCCCACCAATCTGCCGGCGACGCTGGCGTTGCACGCCAGCCAGCTGTATGCGAACAATGTCGCCAATCTGCTGCTGCACCTGATTAAGGACAAACTAATGGTCATCAATACCGACGACCCGATCACGCGTGAGATCCTGGTGTGTCGCGCCGGTCGCGTGGTTCATCCCGTCGTGCGCGAAGCGCTGGGAATCGCCGGGTAAAGCAAGGAGATTTTTTTGGGCGCTACGCTGGAATCCAATTTATTCGTCTTTGTACTCGCGGCGTTCCTGGGTTACGAGGTGGTCCGCCGGGTTTCACCGCAGTTGCACACCCCTCTGATGTCGCTGACCAATGCGATCTCCGCGATTTCCGTCGTGGGCGCCGTCACCTTGGCCGGTGCGGGTCATGGCGAGGTTCTGCTCATTATCCTCGGAACGATCGCCATGGCTTGCGCCATGATCAACGTGGTCGGCGGATTC
>JAJYDU010000068.1 GCA_021790475.1 Planctomycetota bacterium
CCTCCTCAGAAAGTCGCACGATATATTTCTTTCGCATCCGAGCCTCCATGCTCTAAAACCTACAAACTTACCCGCTACCATGCGGGCTACGGCCCTATCCTAACATTTTGCTGTGACAAAGCAGTAGTACCGTTCACGGGCAAAAGTGGCGAACTTAACACAAAAACGAGGGTTCCCGACAATATAAGCCCCTTTTTCGCGCGTTTTTTGCTCCAACGGCCTCCAACATCCGTTTATTTCCCTTTATTTATAATGTTTTTGGCCCGTGAACGGTTACGCCCAGAGGATAGCCGTCGCGCGTCACGATCAAGGCGATGACCACCTGCGGACAATCAGGCCGACTGGCACGCGAGTAGCCACGCCGGGCCATCGGATTCGCCGCGCAGCGACCTTCGAAGTAAGTGCTGGTCAAATCGTAGAGAAGCAGGTCGTATTGCAAATCGAATAACTCTCCCAGGCGCTGACACAGATGCCGTTCGATGGCTTGTTTATGTGGCCGCAGCCGAGCAAGTCCGGCATACAGCCGGTCGGTGTGCACTTGTTCCGGACGGATACCCGGCAGATCATCCAACGCCGTACGACCGAACCATTGCTCCTCGATAAACAACTCGCTGCATGGATGACAGAACCGTGCCACGCCCAACAGCCGCACCACCTTTTCCCACGCCACCTCTTCTTTGCCGGCGGGCAGCAGCTTTTCCAGTAACGTATCCAATCCCAGCAGCCGCCACAGCACCGTGGCCAGATAGACCTCCCCGAAGCTGCGCACCCGCTGCAGTTGCAACGAATCGATGTCCACTTGCGCCCATTCGCCCTGGTCCTCCGGGGCCTCAAACAACCCCGATGGTTACGGGACTCGCCCGCCGAGACGCTGGGCCAATTGCTCCCAGCCGTTGCGCTGCGGCCGAGGCAGCTTGCCCAAATACGCCACCACCCGCTGCCGCGATCCACGCGATGTGCGGTAGGATTCCACCAAAGCCCAGTACGTCAGCCCTGAACCTCGGCCGTGCGGTCGTATACGACGCAAAAACATAACTGCGCATAGAAAACCATATTTTCATGCCGCGCGTCAAGAATCAGGCGCAACTTTGTTTTCACTACAGCCGCTTTGGATACGCACCGTCGACAGAAATCCTGTCAGTTGCGGCCGCGACGTCTTACTCGCCGTCAATTCCGGCTGATTCTGGCCCCCAACTGCGTAACTTGGGTTAAGCGGACCAGCCTGCTGGCCGTGTGCCATGCGGCGCGAAGCCGGGCCGCCGCTCATGGCTTGAAACTGTTCACGTCGCGAATATGACAGGTTCGCGCCGCTGGGTAGGTTAGCCGGCACATTCGATGTGCGGCTTCAAAAAACTGGTCCCGGTGCGAGGCCGGATCGCGGCGACGCGCGGGGTCGCGGCCCCGCGGCTTTGCGCTGCCGCGGTGTGCTTGTCCCGCCGCGTGAAACCCGCCGGCGCAATTTAGCCCGGCGAGCCCTCTCGCCGGCGCATTGCCGTCGGCATAAAGCGATATCGCTCGCTAATGCGCGCGGTTCAGTGGTAATTCCGTTAAGCGGGCCAGCCTGCTGGCCGCGTGCCATGCGGCGCGAAGCCAGGCCGCCGATCATGTCCTGAAACTGTTCACGTCGCGAATATGACAGGTTCGCGGGCCGCACCGTATAGCGCGAAGCCGGGCCGCCGCGACGGCCCGCGTCGATCAGGCCGTTATCAACGAACAGCGTAAAGAAGCCATGGTGAGTCCCCACGGCTATCGGGGTTTGAATTCCTTGCTTAAGTAGTTGATGACGTTCCACCGCTGTTTGGCGCTCAAAGAGTCCCGGAAGCTGGGCATGGGGCTATGGCCATGCGTGATTTTCCAGAAAATAGCGCCCTGGCCCTGTTTCCAGAACTTCGCCGTGGTAAGGTTGGCCGGATGCGGCGAAAGAAATGCTCCGGTCGGGCCGTCGCCCTTGCCGTTTCGGCCATGGCAGGCTTCGCAGTTTTGGGTAAAGATGACATGCCCGGCGCGGATGGAGGCGGATGTGGGGGGAATGGGGTTTTTGATCTTGGCCGCCGACCGCGGCGCTTTCCAGTCGTCGAAACGCGCCACACCCCGGGCGGCGACGTGGTAGCCGGCGACCAGCGAAGCGGTCAATGCGCCGGCGAGAACCGCGGCGCTCAGGTATACCTTCAATTGCGTCGCTAGCATAATTTCTCCTAATTTCATCCTGCCCGGGCGGTGTAGGCGCCGGCAATGTCGTGTAAATCATATCACGAAAAGCCGGCGGCGATGATCATGTGCGGATAAAAAAGGGCATGGCCGGCTGGAGAAGCTGTGGCTCACAGTCGGCCATGCGAGGGCAAGATGTCCTGAAGTTGTCGGGCGCCGCGGCAATGACGTCGGTTTGATGTAAGACTTCACGCCGCACTCACCAATACATATCATCGCCCCATGCGACAGCCGGCAACAGAGAAAAAATGCTTAAAAACAGGTAGGGGAAACTCTCTATTTCACTTGAGTAAATCCCTGATGCCGGGATTGCCGACCTGTGTCGTTAAACCGGTCGGCGGCGCGAGTGTGTCAGCCGGCACATTCTATGTGCGGCTTCAATAAACTGGTCCCGGTGCGAGGCTGGATCGCCGCGACGCGCCGGGTCGCGGCCCCGCGGCTTTGCGCTGCCGCGGTGTGCTTGCCCTGCCGCGTGAAACCCGCCGGCGCAATTTAGCCCGGCGAGCCCTCTCGCCGGCGCATTGCCGTCGGCATAAAGCGATATCGCTCGCTAATGCGCGCGGTTCAGTGGTAATTCCGTTAAGCGGGCCATCCTGCTGGCTGCGCGTCATGCGGCGCGAAGCCGGGCCGCCACGACGGCCCGCGTCGCAAATCCCTATGAGAAAATGTTGCCGCCGGGGAAGCCAATTACGGCCGGGAGTTCGCCGGCGACTCATGCCTCTGGTCCAGGCGCGGTTCCGTACCCGCCAGCAGGCGGCGAATGTTACTCCGATGCTTCCATATCACCATAAATGAGAAAACCCAACTGATTATCATCAGCGGCATAAGCCCGGACCAGGAGAGCGGATGGGGCGCACCGGCAAGCGGCGGCAATAGGCGGCCCGCCAGAGGCACCAGTACGGCGAAACCCACCACGGCGGCCAGGGAGGAAAGCGATATGATTCGCCTCAGCGCAAAGACCAGCAGGAAAATCACCACCGCTCCCAGCGCGGCGATGGTGTAGACGGGCCAAATTCCCAGCACGGCGCCGAAACCCGTCGCCACGCCCTTGCCGCCGCGGAATTTCAGGTAAATCGGGAAAAGGTGGCCGGCAACGGCCGCAAGCAACGCCGCCAGAGGTATCCAGATGGGACCGGCCCCGCGCTGGATCAGAAGGTCGGATAGAAGCACGGGTAAAAAGCCCTTGAGGAAATCGAGGAAAAACGCGATCCAGAAAAAGCGCATTCCCAGCACTCTTCCGGCGTTGGTGGCGCCGATGTTTCCGCTGCCGTGGCGACGAATATCCACGCCGCGGGCCAATCCCAGCAACAGTCCGAAGGGAATCGACCCCACCAGGTAGGCCACCGCGACCACAAGAAAAAAAAATTCCATGATCGTCTGCGGTCGCATCATTTGCGGGTGCATCCATCCACTCTTCAGCCTCCGGCGGCCTTGTTCGCCAGGCAGCACCGGTAAAGATCCTCAAGTTTCGCCAGGTAAGCCGCGGGAGACAAATCGCCCAGGGCGCGCAGGGCGCGCCGTGCGAATTCCATTCTATCACAGTCGGACCACGGCGGCGCTGCGAGCGCGGCGGCCATCTCCCGCACCGCGCGCGGCGAGTCTACAATGGTTCCCAAAGCGTGCCGTTCGATCATTTCGCCGGCGCCCAGGAACCGCGTGCTGATGACCGGCAGACCATGGGCCAGCGCCTCCAATGCCACCAGGCCGAAACTGTCGTAAAACGTCGGCAGCAGAAGCACATCGCCCGCGCTGTAAACGTGATCCATTTGCCGGGTCGGGCCGATGAACAGGACCCGCTCGGCCACGCCCAGGCGTTGCGCCAGTTCCAGGTATGCCCGCGTGCGGCCCATTCCCGCCACGATGAGTTTCCACGGCGCCGCCGCGGCGATCGCGCGTATCGCCCAGTCCAGCCCTTTGCGGCGGAAATCATGGCCGGCGAATACCGCCACCCGGTCGGTTTCGTTCAGCCGGTACATTTCTCGAAACCAGAGGCGCATTGCCGCCCATTGCGGCGGCGGCGGCGGGCGGAACGTAAACGGATTTTCCAGAATTTCCAGTTGCGCCGGCGCGACGCAATACAGGTCGCGAAAATCGTGCCGCATCCGGGAACTCAGGCACAGGATTTTCCACGGTCCGCCCCGCTCCGGCGGTCGCATCGCCTGTTTTTCCAGCGCCAACAGCGCGCGCTGTTTTCCGGAAAGATGCAGCAACAGGCGCTTGATCTGCGCCGCCGCCGGCGTATGGCGGCTGGCCACGGCCTGGCTCTGCAGACGCGCGTAAACCCCGGCGTGCGGATGGTATAGATCGCCGGGCCAAGCCACGCTCATGGAATGCGCCACGTCCGGCCGCTGGGCGCGGCACCAGCGCCGCGCCACCTGCCCGAACTGCCGGAAGCCCACGCCCGTACTTAACTTGATAGTTCTGAATATATGAATATGAACGCCGTCGATCCGGACCGGTCCGGACGAACCGGCGCCGTCGCGCCAGCGCCGCGCGTCGTGCGACGCGCCGTGCCGGGCCGGAGGGCGGGGAGGCGACCGGCGGCCGCTGTCGTGGCAGAGAACGTGCACCTCGTGACCGGCGGCAACGAGCTGTCCGGCCAGCCAAACCGTGAAGCGTTCGGCGCCGCCGCGCGCCGGATCAAAATGCTCGATGACCAGGGCGATCTTCATGGCGCGGCGTCCCGCCATAGCGATCGAATGGCCGCCAGAACCAGCGGCGGCGTCAGTCCGCGCAGGCAGCGGTGATCCACCGGACAGCGCGCCAATTGGCACGGACCGCACGGAACCTGGACACAAAGCTGTTTTTCGCCGGCATGGAACGTCTGGGCCCAGCGCGGGTCAGTCGGCCCGAAAAGAGTTACCAGCGGCGTGGCAAAAGCCGCGGCGAAATGGCGCGGGCCGGTGTCGTTGCACAACACCAGGCTCGCCCGCCGCACCAGTTCCTTGATCGCTCCGAGGCCTGGTCCCCGGCCATCGCGAAATGTCGCCAGCGAGCGCACGCGATTTTGCAACGTCGGCCCGCCCGGGAGTTGAGACAGGGCGCACAACACGGCGTCAACCAGGGGTGTTTCCGCCGGCGCCGCCGCGAGCAATACCGGCGCCGCCGGCGGACCGGCGGGATCGGCCACCGCGGCCGCCACCCGGGCGAAAAACTCCGGCGGCCAGCATTTGGAGGAACCGAAATTCGCGCCGGGAAAAAGCAGCATAAAGGACCGGCCAAGAACGCCAAACTCTTCCAGCGCCGCCGTCGCTTCCGATTGCTCGGCCGCGGTAATCCCCAGTTCCATCCGGCGATCGTCCGTGGCGCCGCCGAGGCGGCCGGCCAGGGCCAGATAATAGTCGATCGCGGGCATGGGCTGAAAATTGCGCCGGTGCGCCAGCCGCCGCCAGGTCCGTACCCTGATCGGATGATCGTATGAGTCGGTAGGGCTGCCTGCCTGCGTCCCGCTAGCCAGCGGGATCGGAACAGGCGGATCAGGATCGCTTTGCCGGAGCCGCCAGCTCTGCTCCCGCGGTTTGTCGGGAGCGGGGCGCCCGCCGCCGGAACCGGCGCGTTCCAGGCGGGCGGATTCCGGAACCACGCCGGCGGCGATGAGTTTCCGCGCCGCCGCGCGGGCCAGTCGCAGATCAATTTCATCATCGGAGAGCGGAATCGGACGGAGATAATCCGTAAGTAAAAACCCGCGCCCGTCGCGCCGATAACCCAATCGGCGGGGTATACCGGCGCGCCAGGCAAGCAGCGCGCTGCGAAAGCTGTTCGGCAGGAGTACCGCCAGGTTATATTTCCCGCTCTTCAAAGTCGTCGCGATTTTACCAACCTTTCTCTTTTTCCCTGCCGGTTCGATCGGAAGGCATAAAATCCGGTCGACAAACGGCAGACCGGCAAGTACGGGCAGAACCAGTTCCCGGCCCAGGGCCGCGATGTGCGCCTGCGGGTAAATGCCGCGCAGCGATCGCAGAAACGGCGTCGCCATCACCGCATCGCCAAGCCGGTTCGGCATGATAACAAGTATACGTTCGGCCTTGATGAGCGGACGTTCTGACACAAACGCTATTGTCCGTCAGCCGCACCGGCCGTGCAATCCGCCTGCGCCGCCCCGATGGCCGGGTGCGGCAATTTTTCGGTGGCGCCGGGCACGGCCCGCCTGCCGCCCGCCGGTGCGCTGGCCGACAGGCGGAATCCGCCGTGATATTCAGTCGCCGGTGGCCCCACCGGCGCGTCCCGCCGGCTATCGGGATACCCGCCCGCGCGTTCATCCGCGCGCCATGGCGGGATTTCCGGCTTGGTGGCGGCATTGATGCGTTCCATCCGCGCCCCCGATAAATTGTCGCACCCCTGCGGCTCAATCAAAGAACCGAAAACGAATGATCTGGAACAAGGCGGAAACGGCGTCCAGCCAGCCGATCTTTTTCCCTTCCTCGTAGGTTCGGCCCGCGTACGCCACCCCCACCTCGTAGACCCGAACCTTCCGGCCGTTGATCCGCAGGCGGGCGATCTTGGCGGTCAGTTCCGGCTCCACGCCGAAACGGGGACTCTTGATCCGTATCCGCCGATATACCGCACGCGTGAAAACCTTGTAACAACCCTCCATATCTGTAAGGTTCAGATTGGTCAATATGTTGCTCAGGGTCGTGAGAATGTTATTGGCGATCTGGTGCCAGAAATACATGACCCGGTGCGGTTCTCCGATAAAGCGGCTTCCGAAAACCACATCCGCTTTTCCCGCGATAATCGGCGCGAGCAGTTTCGGGTAATCGGCCGGATCGTATTCCAGGTCGGCATCCTGGATCAGCAGGATGTCGCCGGCGGCCAGGGACCAGGCGTCGCGCAGGGCGGCGCCTTTTCCCTCGTTGCGCGGCTTGTTGAGCAACTTGAAATCGACCGCGGGGAACAAGGCGGGAAATTTCTCAATAATCTTCCATGAATCATCGGTGGAAGCGTCGTTGACGATGACGATCTGGCGCCTCAGTTCCCCCCCCAGGGGCTGTTGCGCGACCCGCTCCAGCAGCAGGGGCAGGTACGTCTCTTCGTTGTAGACGGGAATCAGGATGGAAAGAAGGCGCGGCGCGGTTGGAGAGCCATCGGACGAATCCGCGCCCGTTTCGCCGGGCATGTCGCGACTTGCCTTTCCCTGGCTCATTTTTTTCTCAGGCCTCGCGCAATTCCGCCGCCAGTGCCGCTGAAAATTCCCGCACGGTTTGCGCATAATTCGGTGCGGGGCGGGCGGATTCTTCCGTCAATCGCCGGATGATCGCGCTGCCCACGATCACGCCGTCGGCCAGCCCCTTCAGGCCGCGAACCTGCCGCGGTTGGGAAATACCAAAGCCCACGCATACCGGCCTGTCCGTAAGTTTCCGCAGTTGCGCCAGGTTCGAGACAATATCCGGCGGCAGCGCGGATCGCTCTCCCGTGATTCCGCTCACCGATAAGTAATATACAAAACCGGTGCATAATTCGGCGATACGCGCCCGGCGGGCACAGTCCGTGCCGGGGGCGATCAACAGGCTCGCGGCCAGGCCGCGGATACCGATCGTCCGGACCACGGGCGGGGCTTCTTCCAGCGGCAGATCGGGCAGAATCAGACCATCGACGCCGGCGTTGGCGCAGGCCCCGGCAAAATCTTCCGTTCCATAGCGGAATAAAATGCTGAAACTGGCCATCGCCAGCAGGGGAATGCGCAAGCCGCCATCGCGCGCGCGGCGCACGGCGCCAAGAATTTTTTCCACCGTTGCGCCGCGCTCCAGCGCCACGCGGTAACTCTCCTGAATAACCGGACCGTCCGCAATGGGGTCGGAAAAGGGAAATCCCATTTCCACGCACCCCGCCCCGGATTCCTGCAGCGCCAGAAGCAGCGGGGGCAGAAACTCCAGGCGGGGGTAGCCGGCGGTAAGAAACGGACAAAAAATAGTCCGTTTTTCGCGACGGGCGTTCTGAAAGCATTCGGCAAGACGATGACTCATGGTAACGCCGTTTACCGCTGCACGAGCGGATGTGCGTAATAACCGATCATGGCCAGGAACCGGTTGGCGTCCAGTATCGGAATCGAGAGACTTTGCGCTTTGGTTTCCAGGGCGCTGTATTTCATCTGCGCTGTCCGCCGCAGCGCCGCAATGCTGGCGCTCTGCGGCGTCCGGGCCGGGCCGAAATTCAGAGCCGCCGCCGCGGGGCGGGCGCCCAGAACAAGAAAATCGGTCTGGCTGGTTAGTTTCCTGTCCACCACGCCGCCCCATTGGCGGATCAGGTTCACAATCTGCCGGCGCCCCTGGGCCGTCGGAACGCCGTTGCCATTGACGTCAAAATCGCCGGTAACAAAAAAGTGATACCGATGCGTCATGGCCCGGCGGAAGATGGGGTTGGCGATCAGATCGCCGGGGTAAATCGCCTGGTTGTCGCGCACGTGCGTAATGCGCGCCACCGCAGCGTAGGGGCCGGCCCGGGTCACCGTGATCGAAGCCTTCCCGCCGCCGTGGGGGCCGGATCCGACGCCCAGCGCCGGCGAATAAACGGCGAAGGTCAAACCCGGGGCGACATGCTCGCGAGTTCCTATGTTTATGTAAACATTATTGTCAGCCGTGGAAACGCGCGATACCTTGCCGTCGGCCTGGGCGAGTATGGCGCCGGCGCCCTGTGCCGGCGGCCGCGCGCCGGCGATATCCCGGCGCAGTTGCCGCACCAGCTGTTCCCGGATCGCCAGTTCCTGGCGGTACTGGTGCTTGAGTACCAGTTGCATGCGCAGTTCGCCGATGAATTTCCGCTGCCGGCTTGAGAGCTTATCCTGTAAGCGCGTGGCCTGGCCGGCCAATTCATTGCGGACCCTGGTCAAGTCGGCGGTCAATTCGTCGATCCGCCGGCGGGCCGCATGGAGTTTCTTGTGGAGGGTCTGTTCATCATTGACAAAAGAGCCGTTGGCGCTTTGGAAACGCCGCTGGTAAAGGGCCAGACTCGCCTGGTAGCGGCGGCTCTTGCGGGTGGCGATGGCCAGCTGGGTCCGGAGTTTCTCCACCGCGCCCAGCAGCGACTGGCCCGGCATCCCGGCGGAAGAGAGCGTCTGGGCGATCGGGCCGCCGGGACCGGTCAGCGCCACAACTCTCGCTCCCGGATGAGTGCCAAATATCCGAAACTCCAGTTCGTGAATTTCGTGGGTCATCTGATCCAGAACGGTGTTCTCAAGACTCGCCCGGGCCAGCATATTCCTGACGTTCTGTCGCGCCATGTCCCGGTCCGAAGCGAACTGCGCCAGACGGCTTCTGGCGGTGGACAGGTTCTTTTGGGTCTTGCCCAGCTGCACGTATAGAATAGCGCTTCCCGCGGTGGCCAGAAACCACAGGAACACGAAGGTGATCAAAGCATAAGGGGGGGGGGCGCTGCGCGTTGGTCGAGCCATTGCCATAGGTTGAATGCCTCCGTCAGTGTGTTTCCGCTTTCCCAACCGCCCTGGATCGCGAACGGGTCGCGCCCGGGAGCCTCCCCCGGAATTATACCATTCCGCTTCACTTAGGGTTGAGAATACGCCTTGCGCCTTGTTGCGGTCAAGGGCGCGTCCCGGGCGATCAATAATTTTTCGCCGGTGGGAGAGAATCTTGCGGGGGGGGTATCATTCATCGCCACATTGTGCGCCGGTCTTTCCCACGCTCTAAATCCCGGCGCCCTGATCAAGATGAATCCCGCATTCCTTTTTCTCCAGACCCGCCCAGCGACCGCTGCGCTGCCGCTCATCGGCCCCGATCGCGCGCGTGCACGTGCGGGGATTGCAGCCGATGGAAACGTATCCTTGTTTCCACAATGGGTGGTGCGGCAATTCATGCTGCTCCATGTACTGGTGAATCTGGCGGGCGCTCCAATGCAGCAGCGGGGAAATGGCCCAGCATCGCGCGCGGTTGTTCCATTCAATCATCCGCATTTTTGCGCGTTGCTCGGACTGTTCGGCCCGCACGCCGCGCAGCCACGCCGCCGGCGCCAGTTCGACCATGGCGCGGTCGAAAACCTCGTTCTTGTTCGCCGCGCAGCAGGCATCCACATTCCGCCGAACTTGCGGATCGGGTTCGCCGTGGACGCTCAGCCACACCATCGGGTCGTTGCGGGAATGATATTCCCATACGTTCAGGTGGTAACGCCGGCGCATCTGCTCCATGAAAACCAGCGTCTGCGGAAACAGATAACCCGTGTTCACAAACACGATCGGTATGTCGGGCTTGACGCCGATGGCCAGGTGAATCGCGCACATGCTCTCGGCCCCGAAGCTGCTGGTCATCGCCAGGCCGGAACCGAAAGTGTCGGCCGCCCAGCGAATAACATCCGCGGGATGGGCATGGCGGAACGTCTGATTCAACCGTTGGTCATCAATGTTGGCGACAAGCTCATTCGGCATGGCCGCCCTCCGTCTTATGTTTTCCGGCAGCCTCCGGGAGGCTCGCCTTGTTCTTCCAGAATTCCTCCAGCCGGTCCAGAACCGCCGTGGGCACGCGCACGGCGTTTCGCCCCCATCCCAGCTTGATGTCCGGTTTGTTGGCGCCGTGGAAATCAGACCCGCCGGTTGGAACCAGCGAATAACGCCGGGCGATTTCCAGGAACAACTCGCTCTCCCGCGGGCGATGATCGCTGTGCCAGGCTTCAATGCCATCCAGCCCCATGTCCTTGAGATTGCCCACCACGTGTTGCAATTCGGCGTGATTGCCGGTCCGCAATTGCACCGGATGCGCCAGCACCGCCACGCCGCCGGACCGGTGAATGCAATCCAGCGCCGCGCGCGGCGTGAGTCGTTCCTTGTCAAAATAGGCTGATCCGGTAACTCCCAGGTAGATATCGAAAGCCTGTTTGCTTGTGGCGACACAGTTGGCTTCCACCAAAGCCTGCGCAATATGCGGTCGGCCCACCACAACCGCTCGACCTTCCGGTACCCCCCGGTTGGCGATTTCGAACACCTGTTCCATCGTAACCGGGCAGCCCAGCTCATTGAGCCGCTTGACGATCCGCGGATTGCGGGCGTTGCGCCCCTCCAACAGAATTCGGCTCATCTCTTCCAGCGCCGGCGAATGCGGGTCGATGAAATAACCCAGGATGTGCAGGGTTCCGGGATGCGGATATTCCGCCGAAATTTCGATGCCGGGAACGAAACGCAGCCCGATGCCGGCGGCGCGATTTTGCGCTTCCGCCAGGCCGTTGCCGGTATCGTGATCGGTCAGCGCCAGCCCGCAAAGTCCGGACTCCGACGCCGAATCGACCAGTTGCCGCGGCGTAAGCGTACCGTCGCTTGCCGTGGAATGAGTATGCAGATCGACCCAACTATTCATCTTCATCATGGAACGCCGTAAATGGTTTATTCCACCAATCGACTCTCCCGCCGCAGGTAATCCAGAATGTTCTTGACGCATTCCTCCACGCTCTGGCTTTCGGTATGCAAATGAATCTCCGGATGCCGGGGCGCTTCATAAGGCGCATCGACGCCGGTGAGCATGAGCGAGCGTCCCTCGGCTATGGCGGCGCGGGCCTTTTTATATAAACCCTTCGGATCACGCCGCTCACAGATGTTCAAAGGTGCATCTACAAACACTTCCACAAATTGACCCGGTCCCGCCATGGCCCGAATCGCGTCCCGATCCGCCGCATAAGGGCTGATAAAACTGCTTATGGCGATCACCCCGGCATCGGCCAGAAGTCGGGCCACTTCGCCCGCCCGGCGGATGTTTTCCGCTCGATCCTCCGGCGAAAAACCCAAATCGCGGTTTAAGCCGTGGCGGAGATTGTCGCCGTCAAGCACATACGCCGGGTGGCCGGACGCTACCAGTTGATGTTCCAGACTCATGGCGATGGTCGATTTACCGCAGCCGGAAAGACCCGTGAGCCATACGATACAGGGACGATTGCCCGTCGCGGCGGTCCGTTCGTCCGGCGCCACTTTACCGGCATGCCAGATGATGTTGGTTGCTTTAATCGTCATCCACGCTCGCCAAAACAGTGGGAAGCCAATTACCGATATTACCCATCGGATAAGTATGCCTTTCCCTTCACTATACCAGCTATTCCGGCCAATACAAGCCAATATTGTGATTATACTGGTGCGTGGTGCGAGGGAGTCGAACCCCCGCGCCACGCACCCGATTATACTCTGCGTCGCGTACCCGCGCCGCATGACGGGCACACAGTTCACCGCCGGCAAGCCGGCGGCTATGTGAAGTTTTTTTACGCGCCGCATGACGGATTCGGCGCGGCGGCGATTATCAGCCGCGGACCTCCGGCACGCGTGGTTTCGGGAGAACATCGGAATCATGCTCGCATCCCCCCGTCGGGGATTCAATGGTATTGGCGACTTGAATGGGGAGAACTTTGGTTTAAGCTATGATATGCGGGCCGGCCCGGGTGGCGAAATTGGCAGACGCGCCAGCTTGAGGTGCTGGTGGGCGAAAGCTCTTGCAGGTTCGAATCCTGTCCCGGGCATTCTCTCCATATGTACAGACGTGCATGCAAGCGAATTACCTTGAATAGCAAGCGATTCTGAAGGGTTGGCCGATTCTGCGTCTTCGCCATTCTCGCCAATTCCGCCGCTTACTGCAGCGCTTTCTGCAGCGCTTTTCTCCACCGGTTGAATCGCCTTGGCGAAGTGCGCGTCCGTAACCGTCAAGTAATGCTCTTGTGCTACCGCCCGGCTATTGCCTATCCAAGAGCAGACCACGTGAATTGAGTAGGTCTCGGCCAGTTCAGTTTGCTCGGCGTACCGAGGCTGTTGGCGGCAGCTAAAACCGCGGGCCTCGTTGCGACAGTGAGACCGTATAAGGACCGTCTGCTGCACGAGGGGGCGTGGTACTCGCGCGAACTGGCCGAAACCCTTCGGCCAGCCGCCATCGTGTTCGGCCATCAGCAGTATGACTGGTTCAGCCGTCAATGACGGCGGACAGATGGCACTATCTTGGTCAACCCCGGCCCGCGCGGCGGGGTGTTGACGTTTGGTCTAAATGGCCAATCCGCTTTTCTGCAAAACGGCAATTCTTGCGTTGATTCGCCGTAGCCGGCGACTTAAGATCGATATGTCGTCAGGATAGGATAGGAGTTTCGCCATGGCCGTCACCACAAAAACGAAAAAACGCATTACGCCCCGGCCACAAAAAGCGCAGAATCTTCGCACTGCCCTGGCCGCAACGGATAAGCAATATGGCAAAACTCTGGCCAAGCTGGCCAAGTGAATCGTTACTGCCGGGGGGCAGAGAGCGCCGAGCATAGTAGGGAGTGTCTGTGGACAAGGTGGCTTTCCTGGAGTGGGATGAACTGCTGGCAATTCATCGGGATCAGCTGCAGCGCCACGGTGGCCAAGGAGGGATTTATTGATGAGGGAATCGTGCGTGCCGCCATAGCCCGCCCACGGCTTTACCTCCCAGTATAACCATGATGCGGATTTGGCTGATCTCGCCGCGGATTACATGTTCGCGTTATCAACCACCCAGGGGTTTACCGATGGCAACAAACGCACTGCCTTGGCATGTGCCGTCGTTTTTCTCCGGAAGAACGGCTGGCAGCCAACACTGTCTGACACACTGATGTACATCGTCGCCATGGCCGTGGCCAGGGGCGAACTGGATCGTGACGCGTTCGGCGAAATATTTCGCGCGAACATTTCCGAATTGCCCGGGCAGCCGCATTAAAGGCGGCCCACCGGTCACGCGGACGACAACTGTCCGCTGTGCCGTGCATTGTGTCTGTTACGATATGCCCGGACCTTCCGGAGGCCGACATGGGATTGATTCCGCTGGAATACTCCGTTGCGACAGCCATCTACCAGCAGAGCAAGCGCTCAAAATTGGCGGATCTGCAAAATGACCTGATCGCGGCGGCAATCCGCTATGCCGAACTGCGCGTGCGGTCGCAGCGACCAGACGCGGCGGACAATTCGCATATCGATGCCGACCGAACGCGGGCACACAATGCCTTCATTGACGCGTGCAACATTCAGGCCCGTAACATGGCGAAAATCGGTGAAGATGCTGGTTGGCGTCAAACGCTCGGCGAAGATCGCAAGACCATCGGCGATTTGGCGTGTTACCTCCATTGCTTCCTTGGCTTGGCGGCGAGATAGGAGTCCGTATGGAAATTCGTGTCTGCGATCGCGAGGAAATCGAACGCGGTGTCCTGATGCGGTCGGACTACGTGGTAATTTCCATCCATGATCCCGGCTGTCACGGGGCGCTTCAAAACCAGCCATGTCGGGGCGCAATTCGGGAGTTCAAAACCAGCCGCTTTGAGGCGAAGGAGATTTGCCCCTACGGTTCACACCTTTGCGTTTGCGAAGGAGTGGGTCGGCGATGGCAAATCAGCTCAAAATGGCTCAAGTACAGGCAA
>JAJYDU010000069.1 GCA_021790475.1 Planctomycetota bacterium
TTATTTGTTTCTGGCTGAATTCCACCAGGCGCATAAAAAAAAATCCAGCACGGACGGTTTGCCAGGTACGGACCGCGACGGCCAGCCTGGTGGGAGTTTGGACACGCGGCGGCCGATGCACACAAGCACTGGCCCGGATGATCTCCCAGACGCTGGTTCGGACGCAACGCCGTAATGCCGCTGCCGAACGCAGCCACCGCAAGCGGACCATTCAGCGATTGCACTCGCTGGGGCTGAAATTGAAGGACATGATAGCCTGCGATTGGAGTCACTTATAGCGTTGTAGTACTAACAGATCGCCCGCTTCATAGCGCCGCGTGAAATGAGGCGACCCGCCCGCCAATTGTTTCCGTCGGGCAAGATACCCGCCCCCCACCGGTTTGAGATTTCCTACCGCCGCTTTTAACATGAATTGCATGATATTTTGGGGGCGGTTGATCCTGGGGTGCAGTCTGGCTGCGATATGGCTCGCAGCCTGCCCGGCCTGCCGGCATTCCACCGTTGCCGCCGGTCAATCCGCCGGTCCGCGCATTGTCAGCATCGTGCCCGCCGCGACCAGCATCCTCCTGCAGATTGGCGCAGCGAAACTTCTGGTCGGCGTTTCGTCCTACGACCGGCCTCTGCTTCCACCGGCTCTGCGGCGTCTGCCCGTCGTGGGCAATTATCTGCACATTGATTACGAAACACTTTTGCGGCTGCATCCGACGGCCCTGGTGATACAACGGTCGCGCCTCCGCATTCCGCCCCGGCTTATCGCTCTGGCCCGCCAACATCACATCCGCATTCTAAACATCAACTTGAACACGCTGCGTGGACTTTACCGTACCGCGCGGATGCTTGGAAAAGCCGCCGGCCGCCTGCCGACCGCACAACGGCGCGTGCACCGGCTGCAACGGAATCTGCGCCGGATTTCCCGGCGATACGCCCGCGGACCCCATCCCGCGGTGGCGCTGCTTATCGGCACAAGTCCGATACGGATCGTGGGAACGGACACATTCCTGAATCAGATGATTTCACTTGCCGGCGGAATGAATGCGGCGGCAAAAGTCGGAACGGGTTATCCGGCGATTGACCGGGGGACGCTGGTCCGGCTGGCGCCGCGGGTTCTATTGATCGCCGCTCCGGGCCAACCACGCCAGGATGGACCGAATGATCCGCGTCTTGCCGCCTGGAGACGTCTGCCGATTCCCGCGGCGGTCCACCATCGCATTTTTCTCATCACGGCGGCGAATTTTGAAATGCTTTCATTGGCGGCGGACCGGCAGGTGCGGTTACTGGCCCGCCTGATTCACGGCGCGGCCGCGGCGTCCGCCGAGGCGGGAGAAAAACCATGAGATACCGGCCGGCGGCGCCAGGTTTGACGGGCCTGTTCCTGACCGGCGGCCTGTTGACCGGAGGCGTACTGCTGCTGTGCCTGGCAATCGGTCCCGGAATGCCCGGTTCCAATCGCATCAGCTTCGGAATTCCCGCGTCTGAATTCATTGAGCTGCGGCTGGTTCGCGTGGGTTCAGCGGCGATTGTGGGCGCGGCCCTGGCCGCGACCGGCGTGTTGTTGCAGGGCCTGCTCCGCAATCCGCTGGCCGATCCGTACATTCTGGGTATTTCCAGCGGCGCCACGGCGGCCGTGATGATGTGGATCGTCTGGGGCGACTTCATCGCCGGCGTGCTGCTGCATCATCCCTGGCTGGCCGGACTCTTCGCCAACGGGCAGACGCTGCCCGCGCTGGTCGGCGCCCTGATTACCTGCGCGGTGGTGTTTTTTCTGGGCCGCAAACGCGGCGGCACGCTTGATCCCCTGACCCTGCTTCTTTCCGGCGTGGTGATCAGCAGCATCAACGGCGCGCTGGTGATGTTCCTGGACAACCTGGTTCCTTACGGCGCCCGGGCCGACATTCTCGATTATCTTTTCGGCTACATCAGTGAGGGAACATCACCGACCACTCTCTGGATTGCCCTGGGAGTGGTGCTGATCGGCTGGGCGGCGGCGCTGGCCATCGGCGGCGCCATGAATATCGCGGCGCTCTCCGACGTGGAATCGGAAAGTCTCGGCGTGCGGCTGGGATCGCTGCGGGCGATCTGTTTCATTCTGGCGGCCCTTCTGACCGCGGCCTCGATCGCCCTGGCCGGACCAATCGGCTTCGTGGGGTTGATCTGTCCGCACGTGTGCCGGAATCTTCTGGGGCCGGATCATCGCCGGCTGCTGGTCGCGAGTCCCTTTTTGGGCGCGGTGTTCCTGATGTTGGCCGACACATTCGTTCGCAGCACGGGCGCATGGTTTCATGGCGAGCTGCCGGTAGGCGTAATCACCGCCTTGTGCGGCGGCCCGTTTTTTCTCTACCTGCTGACCCGCCGGCGAACCTGGCAATGACGGAGATGCCGATGGAGCCAACCGACCAGGTCCGGACCGCCCCCCCGCACGCGGCGACACTGACCGGGCGTGATATTTCCTTTTCATTCGCCGGCTCTCCCGTGCTGGAGAACGTTACCGTCGCCATTGCACCCGGCCAGGTCACCGCCATTCTGGGGCCCAACGGATCAGGTAAATCAACATTGCTGCACGTGTTACTAGGATATCTCAAGCCGCGCGCCGGCGCGGTGCTATTGGACAACCGCCCCCTGGGCGGGATTCCCGCCGGAGAACTGGCGGCGACCATCGCCTTTACGCCACAGACGCCCGCGGTGGCGTTCGCCTACACCGTGGAAGAGATCGTGCTTATGGGCCGCTGGCCGCTGCGGAATCGCCGGCGGGAAGGCGGTTCGCTCGAATCGCTGCTGGGGGCGTATGCGCCCGCGGATCGCGCCGCCGCCCGGGACGCCATGTGGCGAACCGACGTGCACCATCTGGCCGATCGCACGTTCAACGAACTTTCCGGAGGCGAGCGACAGCGCGTCGTTCTCGCCCGCGCCCTGGCCCAGGACGCGCCGATTATTCTCATGGACGAGCCGACGGCGTCGCTGGACATGTGGCATCAACTGGAACTGCTGCATCGGCTCGGAGAGCTGGCCCATCGACAAGGCCGGGCGGTGGGATGGGTCGCCCATGAACTGAACCTGGCGCGGCAATTTTCCGACCAGATCATTCTGCTTCATGGCGGCCGGGTGGCCGCAACCGGCGCGCCGGAGGCGGTGCTCACGTCCGCGATTCTGGAGCCGATTTACCGCGTTCGCGTGCGGATGGAAGGAAAGACGCTCACCTTCGCGCGGCGGGAAGAAAATTCCGAAATACAGTAATCCCAGGAAAAGCGAAAGCGCCGCCGGCGGCGAAACCGCCCCTGGGTGTTGTCCCCCCCACCGGCAAGCCCGCTTTCATCAATGCCGGGATTTTACCGATGGGCGGGGTCGTGGCGGTCGGGGATGGCTGTCCACGAAAGCGGCCACATCCCAGGCTTGCTGGTTGGTGAGACTGCCGGGTTTGTTCAGCGGCATATTGGCCTTGATAAAAGCGGCGGCCAGCCGAACTTTGTACATACCCGCGCCTTGATTAAAAGACTCCGGTCCCCAGAGCGGAGGAAACTGGTAGGCCCCGTTCACAAGAAGACCCTGGCCATGTGCGCCGTGGCACGCAGCGCAGTTGACGGTGAAGACCCGGGCGCCGCGCGCAGCACCGGGGGGAAGCGGCGGACGAAGGAGTTTCGGATAGCCCCGGCCCGGCATCGCGGCGCCCACCGGAGCGCCCCGGGCCAGCCAGCAGGAATAGGCTACTAAAGCAGTCAGGATTCTGCCGTTGGCGGGCGGCGGCGTGCCGTTCATGCTGAAGCGGAAGCAGCCCTGGAGGCGTTTCTGGAATGTAACGACGCCGTGGTATTTGGCCTGGTAGCGCGGATAGGCCACGTAGGCCGCCCAGAGCGGCGCGGCGCCCGCCCGGCGGCCGCGATCGAGGTGACAGTTGACGCAGTTGAGACCGTCGCCAACATATTTTTTTGCATAGGTCTGGGTATGCGTGAAAATGTTCTCGCCCAGCCGCACCATCCCGCCGAAGGCGTTATGGGGAATCCGGGAATCCGGCGGCGGCGTAAAATGGCGCAAAGATTCCGCCGGGACTGTGGATGCGGCCGGGGAATCGCCGCTCCCCCGCGGCGGCGGCGCGGGGCGCGGGGTGGTTTGTCCACCTACCGGGTGGAATCCATAGTGCGCAAAGATCGCCTGCGCCGGAGGAGACTCAAGAAATGCGAGCCACTCCCGCGCCGCTTTCGGATGCGGAGCATGGCGCAACACCCCGCCGGCATAAATCGCCGTGGTGTTGCAGCGGGCGGCGATGGGCACGTAAGAAATCGGATGCCCGGCTTGCTGCTGGAAAATGGCTTCCGATTTCCAGGTCACACCCGCCTGTGCCAATCCCTGCATTAAAAACAGGGGGGTCTGCCGATGGTGCACGTGCGTGAGAATTGTCTGTCCCAAGGCGACCTTGGTTTTATAAACCATTTTCTCCAGACTCGGACCGCCGGCCTTGACCAGCGAGAGTTGTATCTGTCGCGCCACTCCTTCCCAGGCGGGATTGGGCATGACTACACGGACGCCAGGCCGCGCCAGATCCCGCAGATTCCGGATGTGTCCCGGGTTTCCCCGCGGAATCATGATCGCCAGGTCGTTGGTGGCATAACTTATCGCCGGTCCCCGGAGAATGCCCCGGGCGATCAGCGCCAGCACCTTTCGTTTACCGGCGGCATAAACATCCGGTCGAGCGGTCCAGGTCATATTGCCTACGGTGATGGTTCCGTCCGCCCGTATCTGCCTTAACAGGATGCCCGGCGGCAGAGTCTCGGAGTAAATTCGACCTTGCAGGGACGGGTGTTCCCGCTCAAAAGCCGCTACCAGAGGCGCCATGGCGAAGTAGTAATTGCCGCCGACGTAAAGAACCAGTTTGGCCTTGAAAGGATCGCCGTGAAAATCGGCCAGATCATCCACTTCCGGAACCGTAAATTGCAGGCCCTTGGGACCGGCCGGATCGTTGGCGCCATGGCTCCAGGGCGGGAATATCCGCTCTTGATAAGCCGGGGGCTGCGCCCGGCCCTGCCAGCCGCCGGCATCGGCATAAGCGACCGCGGCCGCCAGGCCGCCGGCAACCACGGCGGCGCCGATCAGGCCGGCGCCCATCGCCCTTCGCCTCGGGAGCATAGCCGTCTCCTTAATATAATATTTTTATATGTCGTCTTATTTAATATATTGATACCCCGCGAGCTCCAGCTGGGGGATCGTGGCGACAATGCCCGGCGTAAGCACAACACCGGGAATCAGATGATTGGTAAGTTCCGCGGCCAGCGCCTCGTGGCTTAGATGATCCGGGTTGTGCCCCCTGGCCAGCAAGCCGCCGGAAAATTCCCAGATGGCGTTGTGACAAGCCAGAAAAACAGCGCCGCGCTCCATCAGCAGCGGAATACAGTTGGCGGACGGAGAATACAGGCCATGGGGGTCATTGTAGTCGCCACGCGGCTTGCCCTTGACGGCCGGGGGGATATGGAGAAAGACGTTGCTTTTGTATTGGTGGCCGATCATGGCGGGTAAATTGTATTTTTCCCAGACGTAGGGATCGAAGAGCGCCAGGTGACAGGCGCCGTGCGTGGCCGAAACGGCGAGAAAATCGGGATGCCGGTACGACCATATCTGGGCGTTCATGGCGTTGCGCATCAGGTTGAGCCAGGGACCGGCTATATCCGTATTGTCCCAGACCTGCCTGGGGCCGCCGCGATAATGCAGGAGTATATCCAGGGCCAGAGCGTCCCATTGGCCGGGATGGGTGAGAATCATGGAGACTTTCTTGAAGTTTCTGGCACGGGGGGCGGAGGCGAGGGTGGCGCTGAAATCATGGAGGCCGGCCGCGCCCGGCATTTCCAAAATCGGGGGCCATTGTTTCGGCGCCGCCCCGGCGGCGCCGGCAATACCCAGCAACGCCGCTCCGGTCAAACCGCCCTGGGCCACCCTGGCCAGCATCTCCCGCCGGGGCATGAGGTTTTTCGCGGTACCGGCCGAAATTTTCTCCGTGGTTTTTTTCATGATATCTCCTTGGCAATATTTCCATATTCACCGATAGCTATCGGGATTAACAATGATAACTGAATCCGAACCTGGTCCATACCGGAGATCATAGGCTTCAACTCACTTGCAATTCAAGGAAGTGATAAACTTTTCCGATTCCACGGGTGGGGGATATAGTTTTTGCCATACCCGATCCCCTCGTTACCTGATTACAGGGAGCGGATCATTCCCGGCATGCGGCGCGACCAGGAGCCAAAGTTTTACGCTTCGAGTTTTTTTCGGGCTAATTCACGCCCGGCCGCGAGCGCTTGTTCAATGTGATCTACGTCTTTACCGCCGGCCATGGCCATCTGCGGGCGTCCGCCGCCGCTGCCGCCCACCAGCGGCGCTACCTGCTTGATCCAATCGCCGGCTTTTATTTTGTCGACCAGGCCATCGCTGACCGCCGTCAGCAGGTTTACTTTCGGGGGCAGAGGATTGCCATCTTTGTCCATGTCCAACTGCGTGGCGGCCAGGAGCATGGCCACCGGCGCGGGCGCGAGTTTTTTATTGAGCATATCCATCGCGGTTCGCAGGGTATCGGCTCCGCCATCGGCTATCCGCCCCACCACCAGGCGGGCGTGACCTATCGCCTGGGCCGCGGCTATAAGCTGTTCAATCTGTCCATTCGCCAAGGGACCGCGAACGTCCCGTTGTTGTTTGAGCCACGGCTTAAGCGATTCCTGAAACCCGGCCAGCGCCTGCTGAGCGCGCCGCCGGATGAGCACCGGCACGTTTGGCGCTCGAGACGCCTTTTCCAGAGCCGCAATCAGCGCGGGCAGTTCCTGCGGCCTGGTTGCCGATCCCCGCTCAATAAGATCGCCTACCACTTGAGCCTGGGTGCCGGCTTGCGCCGCGGCCGGGCCCGAGAGCGCCACGATTCGCCGCACGCCCCTGCTTACCGATTCCTCCGCCGTAATGGTGAACTCACCCACCTGTCCGGTCGTCGCCAGATGCGTTCCACCACAGAATTCGATGGAATATTCTCGCCAGCGCGGGTTGGCCGGATCCTTGAGCAAGTCCTCCACCGGCACGCCGATGCTGACCACCCGTACCATCGGCGGGTATTTTTCTCCAAAAATGGCACGCAGGGAATTGATCCGACCAGCTTCCGTCAGTGCCGCCGGAGCCGTGTACACCACCATATTCCGGCGAATCGCCGTGGTCACCAGTTCCTCCACGCGCGAAATCTCCGCTTCCTCCAAAGCCCGGGGATGAACAAAATCGAACCGCAGCTTGTCCGGATCAACCAGAGAACCTTTTTGCGCCACGTGTGCACCGAGCGTTTCCCGCAGCGCCCAGTTAAGCAAGTGCGTGCCTGTATGGTTCATTTCGGTTCGCCGGCGGATGGGAAAAACTTCCGCCGTGACCATATCGCCGACTTGGAATTGTCCGGAGGCAATGCGTCCGATATGCAGAACAAAACCCTCTACCCGCCGCGTATCCTGAACGGCGAACACCGCCCCCCGATCGGATCGGATTTCTCCCTGATCGCCCACCTGACCGCCCATTTCGGCGTAGAAGTTGGTCTTTTCCAGGATCAGCGCCAGTCGATCCGTCGCGTCGGCGGTGGCGGAGTTTTGCAGGCGCGAGCCGTCCCCCATCGCCGCCACTATGGTACGCAAAGGTTTGGCGGCATACTTGGCCTGATCATTCGTAGCACCGACGCGCAGGGCCGCAAGTTCGGCCAGGACGTGCGGCAGCAATTCGGCCGGTTCGGGCTGTAAGTTTTTACCGACCCCGCGCGCCTTTTCCCTGGCCTGGGCCATCAGTTCTTCGTAGCCCGCCACGTCCACGACCAGGTCTCGTTCGCGGGCCATGATCTGCGTCAAGTCGATGGGAAAACCGTAGGTGTCGTGGAGCTTGAAGGCGTCCGCCGCCGAAATGATCGGCCGCGTGGTCGAAGAAGTCCGCGCCGCACGGGCGGCGTAGTCGAAAAGTTCCAGGCCGCGGTCCAACGTGCGAATAAAGCCTTCCTCCTCAGCCCGGATAACTTCGGCTACGCGCGGGGTATCACTTTTGAGTTCCGGGAAAGCGTCGCCCATCGTATCCGCGATTATCGGCGCCAGGCGATGCAGAAACGGTTCGCGCATACCCAGCGACTGGCGGCCGAAGCGCACCGCCCGGCGCAAAATCCGCCGCAGCACGTAGCCGCGACCCTCGTTGCCGGGCGCGGCGCCATCCACCAGCGCAAAGCTCAGACAGCGGACGTGATCGGCAATCACCCGGAAGGCGATATCCCGCGTCAGATCGGGATTGTGCGATGCGGCGCCGGCGGCCGCGCCGGGCGCGGGAAACAGCCCGCCATACCGGCGGCCGCATAAATCGCCAATGGCCGCGAACAGCGGCGTAAACAAGTCGGTGGCATAATTGTCGCCGCAGCCCTGGAGCACCTGGCAGAGACGTTCCAAACCCATACCGGTATCCACATGTTCCGCCGGCAAAGGGGCCAGTTTGCGGTCCGCATCCCGGTTGTATTGAATGAAGACAAGATTCCATATCTCCATTACACGCGGATCATCGCCATTAATCCGTTGACCGCCGGAAAAGTCCGGCGTGCGGTCGATGAAAATTTCCGTGCACGGCCCGCAGGGACCGGTGTCGCCCATTTCCCAGAAATTGTCCGCACCGAACCGGTGAATATGGTTCCGGGGCAATTGGGCGATCCGGCGCCAGAGCCGGACCGCCTCTTCGTCCGCCGGCACGCCTCCGGCCGGGTCGCCTTCGTACACCGTCACGTGCAACCGGCGGGGGTCCAGTTTCCATACCTTCGTAAGCAACTCCCAGGCCATTTCGATAGCGCCGGCCTTGAAGTAATCGCCAAAACTCCAATTGCCGAGCATTTCAAAGAAGGTGTGATGGCGCGGCGAGAGGCCCACGTCGTCCAGATCGTTGTGCTTGCCGCCGGCGCGGATGCACTTTTGCGTATTGACGGCGCGCGTCCAGGCCGGCTTGGCCATTCCCAGGAAGAACGGCTTGAACTGGTTCATGCCCGCGTTGGTAAACAGCAGAGTCGGATCGTCGCGCGGAACCACCGGGTTCGAAGGCACAAACGTATGCCCGTGCTTCTGTACGAAAAAATCAATGAACTGCCGGCGTATTTCACGCGACGTCATTCCGGAATACTCCCGCGTCCCGGCGCGCCGGGATCGAACATCGCATTTTAACCGCTCCCGGCCATAGCGAAAACACCACGGAAATTATAACAAAGGCGCGGCGCGGGCGTAGCAATTTTCCGGGCCGGGCCGGAATTCCAACAAAACAAGCCCTGTTCATAACGCCGCGGAGCCTTCCCCAAGGGCACAAGCGGGTGAGGACACCCGCGCTCCCAGGGATGCCCGGAAAAATTGCCACGCCCCAAAGGCGCAAAGGGTCCCCCTGCCTGCCGAGCAGACGGTCGGGACCGGGGGCGTGGCATGATTTGCCACAGGTGTTGCTACAATAGGTAGAGGTACGGCCTAAAGATGGGCCGCCGAAAGATTGCGGGAAGCAACACAAGGAAAAAACCATGTCAACGAATCGCCGGACATTCATCGAAGATCTGGCGGCGCGTTTTCGGGAACAAAAACAATATGTGGAGGCGGCCGCGGCCCAACTCACGGATGCTGAAATTTATTTCCGTATCAACCCGCTTCAAAACAGTATTGCCGTGATCATGCGCCATATCGCGGGCAATATGAAATCGCGCTGGACCGATTTTCCGACCAGCGACGGCGAAAAGCCCTGGCGGAATCGAGAATCTGAGTTTCATGAAGAAGCGATCTCCCGCGCGGCGGTAATTGCTCAATGGGAAGACGGCTGGAATCAGGTGTTTTCCGCACTGAATCGTCTTTCCGAAAGCGATCTGGGGCAAACCACCACCATTCGGAGCGAATCGATGTCCGTCTTTTCAGCCTGTTTGCGGTCGCTGGCGCACACGGCCTGGCATACCGGCCAGATTGTTTTGATCGGCAAGCAGATCAAAGGAGCGAGTTGGCGGTATCTGACAATTCCACCCGGCGGATCCGCCGCCTGCAACGAGGCCCTGGCTTACCATAGCGGAAACCAGGGCCGCCGCGGTGAATTCCGATAGCGACCTGTCCTATTGGTGTCGGGACAGGTCCGGATTGCGGGTGCGGTTGGATTAAAATGTATAGATCGCATCAATACCAAAAGTGGTCTGGTAGTGCTTGCCGTTGGTCAGCACACCGTGGTCCGCCAGGTCCTCGCGAATTTCCGGACGGATATAGAAATTCCTGCTCAGAGAACCCCGGGGAAATGGCGTAATTTTCATGCCGATGGTGAGTTCCCCGTACTGGATGCTCACGCCGGCCGGCGGCGGATTATAGACAAAGGCGTCCATGGTGAAACCGGCGCCGTCGTAGTAATACTCTTCGCGCGCATTAAACGTCAGGTGGCTGTTGAGCGTGTAACTTTGATACAGGGCTTCGCTGAACCACCCGGCCGAGCTGCCGTTGCTGGCGTTCCCGGCGCCGTCATAGCCGATGGTGGTATCTGAAACCAGTGTCAGGGCATTGTTCAAAATGGGGGGAACCCAGGTGATCAACGGCTCGATCACCGTGCGGTAGGGATTATTGGTACCGGTATCCTGCGGTCCCACCGAGAGATTCAGGGTATAAATCCACTGCGAATTGGGCGCGTAACTTACTTCCCCCAGAAAATCGACGGCGGTGTTGTTGTCGTTCAGAGCCTGGTTCCATCCGCGGGTCACTCCGGCATAAAACGTCCATCGGCTGTCGGGCGCGTATTCCGCCAGTACGCCTGTCTGTGTGAAGGGGATGCCCATGCCAAAGGCCAGCGAGTGGGAATAGAAGAAGTTGGTGGTCGGATTGATGGTTTCTTCCCCCAGCAGGGTCACGAAGTCGCCCGCTTTGAATTTGAGGTTGCCGGCGCTGCCAAGGTTCAAGGCGAAGGTGACATACGCCTGCTCCAGATCGAACTGATACAGGGGAGTCTGGATAGCGCTGGTCACGGCGCTGCTCTGCGTGGCGTAACTGTGGTAAAAGTTCAGACCATTGGGGTGGATATTATCGGCTGTGGCCGGATCATAGCCGTAGATCCACTCGACTTTCCCGCCGATGTCCCAGCCACGCTTGATGTAGTTGGGATCGGAAAAGTTGATGGCCCGGGCGACCGTCAGATCAAGCTGATCCATCTGAAGATGATTGCCATATTCCGTATCGAACACGCGGGTGGGAATGACCCCGCCGGCCGGGCGTCCGCTCAAATCAGAGGTATAACCAACTTCCAGGTAGCCGTAGATATTCAACCCGAGATTCTGAATATCGTCTCCAACTGTGGAAGGGCCGGCCGGTATCTTGTCCAGGCCGTACATGAGCGCGGGATGCGTATCGGCCGGCGGGGTGGACGGGGCCGTGGCATCAAGCGCTGCAATGACCAGCTTGTCAACCTTGGCCGAGGAAGGAGCGGTTCCCGCGGCGCCAGTCGTGGTGTTGCCTTGGGCCTGTGCCCAACCGTGCACCGTCAGGCAAACCGTCACTGCGGTGGCAATAGCCGTTGAGATATGCAACGAACGCTTTTCCATAGTTCACCTCTTGAAACATACAAACTGTCACTGCGGCGGCAATAGCCGGCGTAATAGACAACGGACGTTTTTCCATAGATCACCTCTTGAAAAATTACGTATTCCAAGCGGATGACTGTTCAGAGGATGCAAATATCATGCCAAAACGATCAAGTAATCGCAAAGATTGCCCAATCCTGCGATACATGGTTGTTTTTATGAAAGCATTATGTGCACTGGTGAAAAAGTGTTGTGTGAAGCGTTGCATAGTTTCCAACATTTTATGAATATCATTTCGGCGGACGCCTAAAATTTAGGCAGGGCGATCTGAAAGGTAATGACTTCATGAATCGGTGTAATCTCGTGGTCTGGTGAGGGTTATGTCGTCGCGGCGGATTATTTTCGCGGTAGTTGTCTTGCCCGCCGCCGCACCTGGCTGACGATGTACCTTAATTTCGTCATTGGCGCGCCTTGACAATGGGGAGCACCTCAGGCGACGTTCCGCCGCCGTTGGCAATCGCGTTAATCCAAAATGTTTTCAGGCCTTCGCTCAAGCTGGCGGTGTTGTAGCCGCCGCTGGAAATTTTAGGATAAACGGCGTAATAACCGTTGATCATCTCGGCGATGGCGCTTGGCCCGACGGCTCCATTGGTATCGGGCGGGGCGTAGCCGCTGTTGGAATAAATCCCGGCGGTGAAATTGACCGGCATGGGATAGGAGGCTGACCCGGCCACCGCAAGTGCGGTTGGAAATCCAATCCCCAAGATCGCGGTTACGGTAAAGAAGGGTAACGATTTTCGCATCTCTTGCCCTTTGCGTGCGATTATTAATGGTCTCCGATACCATCATCATCCGGACCAAGGAGGCGCGGAAGCCAGGGCGAACGATTCTCTTCTCTATCAATTGTATTCAGATTCGATCGCTTAATAAACAAGCAACTCCTTTTTCACCGGTTGCGATGTGTCAAGCTCTACGGCGCGGAGTATATCGGTACGGAGACAAATGGCGAGGCGGACGATAATGTTCAGACAACCTTGGTGACCCGTCCGATTCTCTTGTCCGTAAAGATGTCGTTTTCGTCGGTGCTGCGCGTGGAAAACTCGCTAACCACCGCACCTTGGTCGCCTGCCTGAAACCAATGCAGCGTATCGGGCATAATGGTATATTGATCGCCGGGATTCAGTTCTATTTCGTGCCAGACGGTACAGGCTTTCCGGGATCCCGCCGGCGGCCGACAACGGGGGTGGGGTGTTTTCTCCCCGGGCACGTAGAGGAATACGTTGCCCCAACGGCAACGGAAGGTCTCTTCCTTGCCGGGCTCTCCGCCGATGTTGGGATGACGATGTTCGGGACAGGTCTGCCCCGGCCACATTGCCAACTCCTTCGCACAACAGCGCCGGGTATTGACGTACACCAGCACGCCCAGTCCTGTTTTTTCAAATTCGTTCAGACCAAAGTCAGCAATCTCGATTCGCTCCCGTTCAGGGATCGTAATAACCAGACCCGCCTTCCGGAAGTAGTTATACGCTTCCTTTTTCCGTCTTTGGAGTTCTTCCTGCGTGATCGTAAGCGGCTCCTGTGGATTCTTGGGATAGAAGTTATTTAGCCGCCGCGTAAATCTCGGCCACCTTGGTCCAATTGACCACGTCCCACCAGGCGTTCATATAGTCGGCGCGGCGATTCTGGTATTTCAGGTAATACGCGTGCTCCCACACGTCCAGGCCAAGAACGGGTTTTCCAGAAAATCCCGCGATGGCATCCCCCATGAGCGGGTTGTCCTGGTTGGCCGTAGAACCGATCGCCAGCTTACCGCCCTTGAGGACAAGCCAAGTCCATCCCGAACCGAACCGCTTGGCGCCGGCATCCATGAAACGGGCTTTGAAATCGGAGAAAGAACCAAAGGTCGACTTAATCGCCATGGCTAATTCTCCGGTCGGTTCGCCGCCGCCACCCTTGCTCTTGGGTACCATAATCCGCCAGAACATGGAATGATTGGCATGACCGCCGCCATTGTTGCGCACGGCGGTACGAGTATCATCGGGTACAGAGGCCAGATCGCCTATGAGCGATTCGACGGTCCTGGATTCCAGGGTGGGCTTGCCGGCGATCGCGTTATTGAGATTCGTCACGTAACCGCCGTGATGTTTCCCGTGATGAATCTGCATGGTTTGGGTATCGATAACCGGCTCCAGAGCGGAAAAATCGTAAGGCAGAACGGGAAGACTGTACGCCATCGCTAAACTCCTGGTAAGAGGACTTAAAAAACGTTCGCAACGCATTCCATGGCGAAGCCATAGCGATTCGGATCTCAATCGAACAGCCTCGCTGATTGTTTATAGGTCGGTTCTCGGCATCATGTCAAGATATTACTTGCCTTATTTGCCCAACTGATAATTGACAACGAGTTGCGAGTCATTGAGGAGCGCGGACGTCGAACCGTTCGGCTCCACCTGCGCCTGGGAAACCCAAAATCGCATCCCCGCCG
>JAJYDU010000210.1 GCA_021790475.1 Planctomycetota bacterium
CTCCACCGCACGCTGCGCCACCAGCCATTCCTCTTCGCTATTGATTTCGATTTGTCGGATCATTGTGAATCCTCCTTGATTCGTTACCACATCCTTGGCCTTGGCCGCCACAATAGCGGCTTTCCGCTTTTAATCTTAACCCAAAACCGCCAACAATAAGAGTTACACCCAATTGTAACGCCCTATGGGGAATTGCGGCAGTGTCTAACCAGCAGGAAACCGGTTCACCGTTATTTTACTCCTCCCGCCTCCAATATCGCCGATGCCGGGGACCACGCGATTGCCACAACCCTCGAATTTTTTTCATCTCCCGTTTATTGCGCTGCGGGCAGGGCCGGCGGCGATTCCGGCGTCAGTTCCGCGCCGTTGGGCAGAGTCTGAACGGTTTTGAGCGCCTTTTCCATGATCCGCTTGCGGCTGGCGATATCTTCGATGGAATTGGTTGCGGTCTGCAGGTTCTTTTGCACCTTGTCCAGCGCTTCGCCGAATTTTCCAAACTCGGATTTAACCTTGGAAAGCAGTTCCCACACCTCGCTGGAACGCTTCTCGATGGCCAGCGTGCGAAAACCCATCTGGAGGCTGGTGAGAATGGCCCAGAGCGTGGTCGGACCGGCCACGGTGACGCGATATTGGCGCTGGAGTTGTTCCGCCAGGCCGGGACGGCGCATTACCTCGGCGAAAAGCGCCTCCGTGGGCAGAAAAAGAATGGCAAAATCGGTGGTGACGGGCGGATGGATGTATTTCTGGTGGATGTCGCGCGCGCACTGCCCGAGGCGCGATTCCAACTGCCGGGCGGTCGCCTGCACCGCGTCCGCATCGCCCGCTTCCTGGGCCTGGACCAGCCGCTGATAATCTTCCAGCGGAAACTTGGCGTCGATGGGCAGAAGCACCGGCTCATCGTGCCGCCCGCCCGCTCCGGGCAAACGAATGGCGAATTCAACTCGTTCCTGATTGTTGCGAACGGACACATTGGTTTCGTATTGCGCGGGCGTGAGCACATCTTCCAGCAGCGATTGCAATTGCACCTCGCCCAGCACGCCGCGGGTTTTCACATTGTTGAGCACCCGTTTAAGATCGCCCACCCCCGCGGCCAGCGACTGCATTTCCCCCAGTCCCTTGTGAACCTGTTCAAGCCGTTCGGTAACGAGCTTGAATGATTCGCCGAGGCGTTTTTCCAGCGTACCCTGGAGTTTTTCGTCCACGGTTTGGCGCATCTGCTCGAGATTCTTGTTGTTTTCGAGCTGCATCCGGGCGAGGCGTTCCTCCACGGCGGCACGGACCTTATCCAGCCGGGTTTCGACGGTTTCCCGCACCGCATCAAGCTTTTGAACATTGGTCTGGGTAAGCTGCAGCAGGCCGGCCAGCAGCGAGTCATTCGTTTTTTTCAGACCCGAAGAAAGTTCCTCGCGCGCCTGCAGCTGAAGCTGGGCGGATTCGGCGCGGTTGCGGACGAGTTCCTCGCGGGTGGCGCGTTCCATGCGCTCGAGGGCCTTTTCCAATGCCTCCAGGCGGGCGGGAATATCGGCCGCGGCTTTGTCCATGCGGCCGACGATGTCGCCGGCGAAGCGATCCAGGCGCAGGCGCAGATCAACGGCCAGAACGATCAGCAGCGCGATAAGAGCAACGAGCAGAACGATCAGCAAAAGCGTCATGTTTTCAGCTCCGATATCCGATGCGCCACCACTCTACCGCGTGCGCCAACCCGCGGCCAATGCGTTTCGAGTGCGTTATGTATGGGGCGACGGCTCGGGACGTACGTCGGCGGCTTGCAATTCCCCGGCGGAGGACCATAATTCGATTCTTTGAATCGCGGACTCATACGGGCGTGACTCATGGATTATACGCTGGTTCTGGCGACTGCCCTCGGAGCCATCAGTCTTTATCTGATGCTTCCCCGCGGCCGCGCCGCAATGGTGAAACTCGGCGCGTTGATCGGGGTTCTGGCCCTGGGCGCCGGTTTGCTCGGCTGGTTCCACTGGACGGCGCAAGAGCAGGCCGTTCATTATCCCGGCCCCCCCGCCATTTTCTTTTATATTTTCGCCGCCATCGCTCTGGCCTCGGCCGCAGGCGTGGTATGCCATCCGCGCCCCCTGTATGCCGCCTTATATTTCGTTCTGCTGACGCTGGCCGCCGCCGCCCTGTTTCTTTTGTTACGGGCGGAGTTCATCGCCGTGGTTCTGATCATCATTTACGCCGGGGCCATCCTGGTTACTTACGTATTCGTCATCATGCTGGCGAGTCCGGGCGGGGAAATTCCAGCGGCCGATTACGACCGCATCAGCGCCGATCCGCTCGCGGCGGTGCTGGTGAGCTTTCTTCTTCTGGGAACGATTCTGCAGATGATGTCTTACGGTCAAGCGGCTTTGGCGCACGGCCCGGGCGCCGTGCCCGCCGCCGGTCCGGCCGGTTTCGGCGGCATGGGAATGCTCGGTGCGAACCTGTATTCGCACTACGCGCTGCCCCTGGAACTGGCCGGCGTCCTGCTGACCGTGTCGCTGGTGGGCGCGGTGATGATTGCGCGTAAAAATGAACCGCCGGTCCGGATGCTCGACTCCGGCGAAATACCGGCGGAATAACCGCGACTTGGTGAAAAAAAGATGGAATCCATGAGCAATCCAGTTCTGTACCGTTACCTGGCCCTTGGGGCGGCGCTTTTTGCCGTAGGGTTGGTGGGTTTTCTCACCCGCCGAAACATGATTATGATATTTCTTTCCACGGAGATCATGTTTCAGGGGATCGCCATTAACCTGATTGCCTTCAGTTGTTATCGCCAGAACGCCGCCGGGCAGTCCTTCGTGATATTTTTATTGACCATC
>JAJYDU010000070.1 GCA_021790475.1 Planctomycetota bacterium
AAATGCCGCCGGTATCCATACCGGCGCAGCGCCGGCGAGCGGACTCGCCGGGCTAAATACCGCCGGTACCCATATCGGCGCAACACCGGCGAGCGGACTCGCCGGGCTAAATACCGCCGGTACCCATATCGGCGCAACACCGGCGAGCGGACTCGCCGGGCTAAATGCCGCCGATATCCATATTGGCGCAGCGCCAGCGAGCGGACTCGCCGGGCTAAATGCGACACGGGCCGGCACGGCATAGCGCCGGCGATATTTATATCATTCCCCTCGGCTGCAAACTTATTTCCGACAATGCTACAAGGACCGGTATAATCTTCGCCGGCGGCAAAACAAGTTAATAATTGCGCCCGAACTGCTTCTTTTCCCATTCCTTCTGGATAATGATGCGGGGACGGATCAAAATCAGCAGGATGCCGTTATCGCGAACATAGGAGCGATTCGTAAAGAGCCGGTTGATGATGGGAATCTGGGAGAGTATGGGAACCCCCGCTTCAATTTCCTCTTCACCGGAAAGGCGTTCGCCGCCGAGCAGAAGAGTGCCGCCGTCGGGAACTGAAACAGTGGTGGCGACGGTTGTGGTCTGAATGGCGGGCAACTGCACAAAACCGCCCGAAATCGCCTGTGTGGTGGTGCCGGATATCGCCTGACCGGCGATACTGAACAAGGTAAGGGAAGTCAGGGTCGATAAACTGGGTTGTACGGTCATCTCGACATAACGATGATTGGCCGAAACGGTCGCCTGTACGTTGAGAACTATACCGGTGGAAAGGGTTGAGGTGTTGAGCGTGGTGGTGATGAAGGGAATTCCGCCCAGACCGCTACCGGTAATGTTCTGGGTTACGCTGGAGATAAAGTTAAGCTGGTTGGTCACGGCGATCCAGGCGCGCTGTCCGTTGTACAGGGTGATGCGCGGGGCCTCGAGGTTGGTGGTGTGCTCGCTCTCCTGAGCCGCGTTAAGCAGCAGACTCAACTGATAGTTCGAGAGTATGCTGCCGCTGACACTCAGCGCGGAACCGGGAGCGAAGTTCTTGGCGATATTGTTGCCGACGCCGGTGGGGGTGGGCACCGTCATGGAATTCGTATTGTTGGTAACGGTCAGGGGACCAACATCATTGCCAAAAAAAGAACCGGTTGGCTGTCCCGAACCGTTTAATCCGAATTGAGGGAATCCCAACGACCAGGAAAATCCAAAATCATTCAGGAAGCTGGTGTCCACGACCAGGAACCGGGTGGTGATGGAGATTTCAATGGCGCGGGCCTCGCGCAACTGTTGCAGAAGATTATATATTTTTGTTTGATTGTTCGGCGTCTGGTTGACGACGAATTGGCCGTTGAGTTCGCTGATCGATCCGATGGTCCCGCCATTGGCGGTCCAGGAAGCCGGATCAACGGTGCTGGTGATGAGCTTGGTGATGCTCGCGATCAACTTGGCGCTCTGGCCCGCCTGCGACGTGGTGGCGGCCGAACCCGTGAAAAGACCGCCGCCGGCGGCGCCCATGGCGCCGCCGCCGCCCTGGGAGCTGACCGAAGAGGAAGTATTCTGCGTGGCCGACTGCAGGTTGAACGAGGGGGCGTTGGAGAAGTTCGGCGCCTGCACAAGCAGATCATGAATATCGTAAACCTTGACCACCTGCTGCTGGGAAAGCTGCGCCCGCGTGGAAATGGTCAGCACGCCCTCGCTGATGCTGTAACCGAGCTGTGATCCGCCGCCGCCCTGGGCCTGCTGGAGAACGATGGAAAGAACTTTTTTGAACGGCACGTTGCGCAGCGAAAGGCTGATGGGGGTCTGTTTGGAGACGCCCGCGGCGGCCAGGGCGTTCCAGTTGACCACAATATTCGTGCCGGTTTCATTGCGAAGCAGTCCGACCACGCCGGAGAACGGCTGGTTGTGAACGATGATTGAGGGGACCGAAGCGGCAAGCCGATGCCGAATCAACCGATTCACCGGCGACCGCGTGCTGCGCCGTTCCGCCAGGCGCATGCGGCTTAACTCGGGCCAATCGCTGGGATAAACCAGCAGATTGCGATAAGGGATCAAGGCCCGTTCGGTCTCAACTTCCTGCATCTGCAGGTTACGCGATTGTTGGTTGTGGTACTTATTCCACTTGTTGTACTCGATCTGGTCCTTGACCATGCGGCGCATGAAACGGGCGGAGTTATTGGTCGGCGCAATCGCCACCACCTGGTTGAGCGTATCCAAAGCCTGGGCGTACTGCATTCGCTTGAGATACTCGTTGGCCTGGCCGAGCAACTGATTGACCTGATGTTGGCGTTCCAGGGCGAGATGCTGTTGTATCTGCAACTGGCTTTGCTGGATTTCCCGCTGGCGCAGGGCCTGCTGTCGGGCGTGGGCCACCGCGGCGCGCTGTTGAACCAGGGCGAGCTGTTGCCGGGCGCGGGCTTTCATAGTCTTGTACTGGAGGCGCGGGAAGAGGCGCCGGGCCGCGGCAATCGAAGCCAAGGCATTATTAGCCCGATCCGTGGCGGTTACGAAATCGTCTTTCTCCATAGCCTGGGTCGACAAGCGCATGTCGTCGTTGAAAAGAACCACCACCCGCTGCGCCTCAATGGCCTGGTTATAAAGGGTTTGCGCCAGCAGGCCGGGAGCGTGGCCGGCGGCGAACTTCCGGGCGTTCTTAAGCCCCAGGGAGGCGGCCTGGTTGCGCGGATTGAGCGCCAGGGCATCGCTGTAAAGAGCGATCGCCCGATGATAACGGGCGGCATGAACGGCCTTGTCCGCCAGGACGGTCAGAGCGGCGGAGCGCTGTATATTGAGCTGCGCGCGACTAAGCGCCACGGGATGAGTCGTCGCGACCGCAAGCGCGGCATGGGCAGCCGGGGCAATGGCGGGCCTGGATGTCGCCAGTGCCACGGCCACGGGCGGAGGGGGAGTGGCGACCGGTTTTGCGGCCGCGGCCTTTTTTTCCGCCGCCTCGCGTGCCGCCAGCTCGGCCGCTTCCGCCTTCTGCTGTGCCGCTAAACGGGCGGTTTCGGCCTGGCGGGCGGCGGCCTCCTGCGCGGCCCGGGCCTGCTTACGGGCGGCAAGCTGCGCGGCGAGTAATTTGGCGGCGGCCGCTTTTTGCGCGGCGGCGAGTTGGGCGGCCCGGAGCAGGCGCTGTTTTTCCGCCTGTGTTTCCTGGGTTTGTTGCGCGGCCAAAAGTTGTGATTCCACAGCCTTTTCGTGCGCGGCGAGTTTTGCAGCGGCCAGTTGCGCCGCCTTTTGGGCCGCGGCTTTTTTCGCGGCGATCAGTTGTGCGGCATGGGCCTTTTGTGCGGCGGCAAGCTGGGCCGCCCGGGCTTTTTGTGCAGCGGCGAGTTGCGCCGCCTTTTGGGCCGCGGCTTTTTTCGCGGCGATCAGTTGTGCGGCATGGGCCTTTTGTGCGGCGGCAAGCTGGGCCGCCCGGGCTTTTTGTGCGGCAGCTTGTTGCGCAGCACGCCGCACTGCGGCGAGTTGCGCCGCCTTTTGGGCCGCGGCTTTTTGCGCAGCGATCAGCTGCGCGGCATGGGCCTTTTGTGCGGCGGCCAGTTGGGTCGCACGCCGTGCGGCGGCAATTTTTTCGAGACGGGCCTGTTCTATGGCCTCCACCGCCGCAGCGCGCTTTTGAGCGATCAGATTCTGGTATTGCGGGATCAGCGCGTTCCGGGCGCCCAAATCGCTTCCGGCCACCTGGATGGTATACAGGTCTGCCTGCGCCTGGTCGAAATGGCCGGTTTTATACGCAGCAGCGGCTTTCACAAGCAGCGCTTCCATCGCCGGGACCAGCGCCTTTTGTCTGGCACGGGCCAGGGCGAGATTATCGCCGGCTTCGCGCCGCAATACCGGGGGAATGTTCGGATCAGCCAGGATCAAACGATAGAGCCGCACCGCATGGGCGAGATGTCCGTCGCGCAGCCCCGTCTGGGCGTTGCGGAAAATACGGCTGTTCTCCCGCGCGCCGGCGAGGGCCTCGTCCACCCGCAGGAGAAGCGCTGCGAGCGTGGAGCGATCGGCGGCGGAAAGTTTGGCCGGATCGATGGACAAAAGCACCTGCTTGGATGTTGAGAATTGTTTCTCGCGGTAGAGCCGCTGCCCACGCGCCAGCAGTGCCGCGGATGCGGATTGGTTTGTGACGCCGGCTATAGCCAGGGGAATCAGGGGCAGACTGCCGCCGGCAAGCAGAGCGCCCGCGATGCCGAGAGCCAGAATTCTGGAGCGAGTATGCTTATTCAAAACGCTACTCCTATACCGTATAGAGTCAGGAATGTCTATTCCTTTGCGTGCCGGTTCGTAATCCCGACAGCCATCGGCTTTGCGCCACCCGGTTTCGCCACGCGGGCCGGCGCAGCGGCCCGGCTACGCGCCGGACGTTTGCACCATTGGCCGATGAGGGTATCGGCCCTGCATTGGACGCGGCACATGGAATGTGCCGGCTAACACACTCGCGCCGCGGGACGCACGGCCAGCCGGCCGGCCGGCTTAACGCCGCGGGACGGTTTTCGACGCGGCACATGGAATGTGCCGGCTAACTTACCCGGCGCCGGTATATCCGCTCCGGCCCGACGGAGTATACTAAAACCATCATCCCCGTGTTGCAACTGCAAAACGGTCTTTCAGGGGACGGCGGGTGACGGGCTGACGCCCCTGGCGGACACCGCCGGCGAGCCGGCCTGGTTTACCGCTTTGATCAACTTCGCCCACTGCGGATTGGCGTTGTCCCAGGCGGAATTTCGCAGCAGCAGCCGGCCGCGCGGACCACGGATAACCGCGGTTACGCTTGCGCCGGAGGAATTACCGCGCGCATCGACCAGCGTGTAACCGGTGTTGAAATCCACCAGCTTATAGACCAGACCGCCGGTCTTCGGGTCGATCAGGGAAGCCGATTCCACCGTGCCGATCGGCTCTCCGGCGGAAACAGTCTCATCACCCCAGGTCCACATACCGTGCACCCACTTAAAAATCTGGAATTCCACCCGGCCATGGGTCGCATTTCCGCCGGCCAGGAAGAAATACATGCTGTTACGCACCCCCACCACCGGACTCGGAAGGCTCCAGGGCGAAACCAGCCAGGGCCGCCTTCCGGCGGCCGGATGATTCAGACGGTAAGGAAACCTGAATGTGGGATTGTACAGCAGCACGCGCAGCTCATACCGGTAGCTGGAACCGGGCTTGGCGCTGGTGTCGTAAAGAAAGACCTTAATGGAGCGCCGGGAAAGAAGGCCGGCAATACTCACGCGGGCCGGTGTGGATATTACCGGTGTGGATATTACCGGCGGGCGAGTGATACCACCAGTGTAGACGGACAATGGCGACGGCGCCCGGTTGGACGGCACCATGGGCGCGGCCCCGGCGTGGTGGTAAATGCTTCCCGGAGTCCGCCGTAAGACGGCGCCGGGTCCAGTGCCGCCGGGAACACGCCCGCGGCGCAACTCACCCGGCCGCACGGGATGCGGTTTGGTTTGCGGACGGCTGATCCGCAGATGAATGGACTCGATGGAATAGAAGGCGGGGGTGAGAATTCGGCCAACCTGCCGATCCAGAACTCCCAGCGCCTGCGGGATCGCCTGCGCACTCTGATTGGCCAGATCGATCGTTGGCGGCGGCGCAACATAGAATCCCTTAATATTTTTCCAGCGTCCCCATCGCCCATCCGCGAGGAGTTTCTCCCGCCGCGCCTGGAGCCGGTAAAACGTAGTGCGGCGATACTGCGGGGGTAATCCGCCCCGGCCCGCCAGTAGATGGGCGCCGCCCTTGAGATCCGCGCGCCACCGCGCCATGCGAAACCGGGCGGTTACTTTCACCCAGACGAGGTCCCGCGTCTTGTTTAAGGAAATGATGGCGACGCCGCGGTTCTGTTTGACCTTCAATCCGACCAGTGCGGGAACTTTCGGGACGACAAAGACAAGTCGATGCAGATGAACTTTCCGCGAGCTGACGACCGGCGTATTCCAGGGGCCGATCGCCACCGGCGGAAGAAGCGCCAGGGACGTTGGGAGCGGCGCCGTCCGCTCGCGCACGAGCCGCCCGACATAATCCGGCAGGCGAGCGGGGTTGAACCGGTGATTCGCCTGGTTGTGGATAAGGTTTTCGAGCCTGCCGACCGACTGGGATATCCGCGGCCCCACCTGGCCGGGAAGCACCCGCGTGAAGGTTTGGCCGGGCGAGGGCACACTGTTGGGATTCCCCGCGAAATTCCGGTAGATCAGCCAACCCGCGAATAGAATACCCACGAGGAGAAATATCTTTTCCACGTGGCGTTCGATCGGGGTTATGTTCTTAACCTGCATGATTCATATTCCCGCATTTCCATACGACCCGCCCAATGGCGGGCGGGCGCAATCGCTATGGCGCCGGCGCCGGCACACCGCACTTGGCGCAGTAATCCGCCGGCATGATTTTCCCGTTCCAACTCGTGAAAAAAATCGCCTCAACCAGTATATCCGCGCGAACCACCGGAACCTTCCCATACACGTAGCCACTGGTCAGAGCATCGATGGGATCGACCGTGTGCATCTGTATCTGAAGAACGGTATAGCCGTTATTGAGGCGGTAAAGCTGGTCGATGAAGCGATTGATCTGCCATGGTTCGATCACCAGGCTGATGTTCATCAAGGTGACCTGGTAGCGCGGGTTGGTAAGGTGACCGGTGAGAATGGCGCCGCCGGCTTCGGAAACGCCGGGAGAAGACGAAAACGCGGACGACTGGGCGGGGGCATATACGCCGAAGCGGCCGGGGGGCGAACCGGCGCCCGGCATACCCGCCGACATCGCCGAGGGGGCGGCGCCGGCCGCACCGCGGATAAACAACCCGCCATCGCCAACCAGAACCGGCCGTGCGAATCGACTCGCCGGCGTCGCGCCCGTCGCCGCGGCCGCCGCAGCGCCAACGGTGATGTGAATGAGGCGCTTGACCGGCGACTGGCCCACATTGGCGCTGCCCTTGTTGAGCGCGGCAATCGCCTTGACCACATCCCCCTGGAGCCAGGTATCGACAAAAGCTTCATAAATTTGATCCGCGGTAGGCTCACTGGAGCTTTGCACAAACTGGCGTTCCTGAAAACTGGCGGGATCGGCGTAGATGCGGCACTTCGCGGCGGCATGAAAAACCATTTGTCGTGTCAGGTTGTCAAGCAATCGCCTTTTCCGGCGACCGGCGTACCGGGAGGCATGAATGCCGCCCGTGGCATTCCGCGGCATAAGCCGCGCCTGTCTTCGCAGTTTCTCCCGCAAGATGCGGCTTATCCGCCTGGGTGCGGGCGGCGCGCCGGCGCGCAGTTGCGTGAGCCAGGCGCGGCGATCACGGGGGTTATTCACAAAGAGCCGCCGGTACGCCCGCCGGAAATTACCCCGAACGTAATAACTCGGCGACGGGTGCGGCAAAAGATGGGGTTGCGGCGCCCCGGCAAGCAGGGGAATCACCTTACCTTTGGGCGATGCCGGCAACTTAACCCGGCCCGCGGCGTTAAACCGTTCCACCAGGCGGCGAAGGCGTTTGGCCTGGGCCGCTATATGTCGTTGAACTTCCTTCTTGACCTTGATGATCGCCGGTGTTACGGGACCGACGAACGGTTTTTCGCCGGGAATATGAATGGAGCTGCTTTCGAGACTCGCGGCCCGTTGAGCCAGTCTCAGTTCGGAGCTCATTCGCTGCCGCAAACGCCGGGCCTGGGCGCCGATCGGATAGTATAGCGCTACCACCGCCAGCAACACCGCCGCGCCGCAGATAATCAAAATCAGATTGGCCTTGAAAAACTTCATCCACATCTCCAACCGGCCCTGTCCCGCCGGACCGCATCTTGCGCAGGCGGCTTACCGCCGCACCGGTTCCTTCCGAAGGTATATCAGAAAAGTCAGCCGGAAGGCGGTGGCGTTTTTGAGCGATTTTCCGCTGTTCGGATCAATGATCATGTTTTTCAACCCGCCGCCCGTACTCCGGCCAAAGAATCCGGCGCCGGATCGTCCGGAACTGGAATTCGGTCCACCCGCCGCCCGGGAGGGGCGCCGCGGGCGAAGGGGAAGAAAATCAGGGAGGAAAACTTTGGCGAACGGCCCGGGATGCGATCCCCAGGCCTGAAAGCCGACGTCGGCTCTTCCGGCGGAGCTATGACCATGCATCTGGGCGATTCTCATATAAGCCAGTGAATTCGGTGGAATCACAATGTAAAAAGGTTTGTTCGAGTGAAGCGGGGCGGCCTGGTTGAGAGCATCGCGAAAATGCTCAATGATTCGCAGCGGGTGTTTCCACGGGGTGTAACCGGCGACGAATACCCGGAATCCCGCTCCGGCGGGCGGAGCGCTTGCCGCGGCGCCGTTCAAGGGCGGCGGCGCGGGCGCCGCGGTATGGTTCGGATTCGCCCGCAGGCTGGAAGCATAAACACTGTGCATACTCTGGATGACGATTTTCCAGGCGGGCCCCCGCCCGGCGGCCCGCCGGGAGGCCTGGGGCAGCGCGGCAAAAAAGGTTTGCAGGATGGCCGGCCAGACGTTCCGGCGCTTGTTGAGCGCCAGGAAAAATTGCGCCTTGCCCAGGCTCCGACGATAGGTGTTGTTGAGGGCGTTATACTCATCGCGCCACTGCGCGGCCTCGTTGAGTTGCGCGCGCAGTTTGTTTATCCCCGAGCGGCGCAACGAGGCGTGAAACGCCGCGGAATCCATCCAGCACCTGGCGCCCGCCATGACGGCGCCAACGACAAACACCGCCGCCGCGGCGGCAAACCACGGATACTTTTTCCGCCAGAGTGTTTCCCGGGCCACGCGGACCGGCAGAAGGTTGGAGTTGATGGTCGCCAGCCCCAGCGCCTGCAGGGCCAGGCCGTAAGCCGTCGTCAGACCCAGGACCCGGTCGCCCAGGCCGGCCGTGAGGCGGGTGTCCAGGGACTCCAGGCGGTTGAACCCCTCGAGACGCCGGGTATCTATTGTCATATACTGATGAATATATTTTTGCAATATCGCCAGGCGAAAAGGGTTGCCCAGGCCCAGGATCCGCTCGAGCCGGCTGTCGCGATGCGAACTGTTGTAGTAGCCGATGGAACGCTGCATCTCCGCGACCACCTCGGCGAAGGTGGGCCGCATGGCCTGGAATATCTGTTTGGCCCATTTGCTGGTGGCGGCATTTTTCTTGAGGGCCTCGGCCTTGGGGAAAGGGAAGCGAAAACTCCGGGCCAGCGATTCGGTGAAACTGTTTCCCCCCAGATTGAGGTTGCGCAGCCACAGCCGCCCCCGATCGATGACGATCAGGTCCGTATGATCGGCGCCGACGTCGATGACGATGGTTCCCTTGTCGCGGCCGACGCCTTCGTAAGCCAGCGCGTTGTAAACGGCCAGCGGGGCGATCTGCACGCCGTGCACGGTGACGCCGAGATCGCGGAAATCGGCCAGTATCTGTTCGACCAGGTCCGTCTTGATGGCGAAAATCCCGACTTCCACTTCCGGACTTTCGGCGCTCTGGAACTTATGAAAATCCCAGATTACCTGGTCCAACGGAAAGGGAATCTGCTGCATGGCCTCAAAGCGGACAATTTCGGGTATTTTCCGCGGCTCGACCGGGGGCAGTTTGACAAAGCGGGCAAAACTGGTCGATCCCGCCGCCCCGATAAAAACCTGTTCGCCGCGCAGCGGATGGCGCTCCAGAAATTTAGCCAGACTTTCGCGAACGATCTCCTTGCGATCCGCGTCCGCTTCGCTGAGAAAGCGGCCATGCTCAATCACTTCCATCGCTTCCAGAAAGATTTTCTCGCCATCGCGGCGTATTTTCATCGCCTTGAGCGCCGTGGTACCCACGTCGATACCCCAGGCTGTCTGCAAACGCGGCATAAGACCTCCGACAATCAGTTCATTATAAACTCGGGAACGCATCCCGCGTCAAGCGCTGGCGCGGCGGCGGCGGGCGGGCGGGCGGGAAAACGGGCGCCATATATCAATAAATCATATATCAATGAATTGCGATCCGCGGACGGGAAGGCGGGGTGGGCGGCGGTTGGCGCTCCGGCCGGTCAGGGCAGGCGGATACTCCGGCGGCGAATCAGACATGATTGTTCGGCCCGGAATTCGCCGGCGCCGCGCCGGGACCGGCAAGCACAATCGCATTTTTGCCCAGAGACTTGGCCCGCATCAGTTCGCCATCGGCAACGGCCATCAGTTCAGGGAGGTCCCGGGCGTCCCAGGGAAACGTCGCCAGGCCGCCGCTGATGCTCAGCCGACCGGCGATCGGTCCCCCCTCGGTATTCCAGGGGTGTTCGGCAACGGCCTTACGAAACCGATGGGCGATGCTCAGAACGCTCCGGGGATGCTGGCTGTCGGGTTGGCGAACCGCCCCCTCATCCCAGAACACGACGGCGAATTCGTCGCCGCCAATCCGCGCGACCAAATCGCGGCTGCGCGTGCAGTGCCGCAGAAGACCGATGACCTCACGGATAATCGCATCGCCGGCGGCGTGGCCGAACTGGTCGTTGTACTGCTTGAAATCGTCGATATCAAAGAGCAATATCGTCACGCAGAATCGTTCCTGGCGCGCCCGCTCCAGGAGACGGGGAACCATTTCCAGAAAATAGCGGCGGTTGTAGGCGCCGGAGAGTTCGTCGGTATCGGCCTGGCGGCGAAGGGTCTGGTGCTGCCGCGCCACGGCCAGCAGGGAGGCCAGCCACGCCGCGGAATGGTTCAATTGCTCGGCGACGCGGGGGCTTTTCGCTCCCCCTTCCAGCACCAGCGAACCGAAGTTTTCAGAACCAAAATGAAGCGGCGCAATCGCGACATCGCCGGGCGTCGTCGCCGGGGGGCTATCCTCAACGAGGCGCGGCTCCATCCGCAACGCCCCGGGCCAACGCAGGTTGTTCTGCAGAACCGCCAGCGCCACCGGCGCCACGTCCCGGCCCGCCAGCAACTCCTGGGCGACCCGCATTTGTGCGGCGGCGGGCAATTTGATTCCGCCACGCGTATCCACGGAAGCGGACGGAATGGCCGGCGTCCGCTCCGGCGAAGATTTCGCCGGCGCCTGTTCGGCAGCGCCCCCGGTGGATGGATCCGATGCGGCCGGCGGGAGCCGCCGGACGTTTTGGGGCGAATCGTCGACAACGCCGCCCGGGAACGCTTGCGCGGAAGTGGAAACGGCGGGAACTTTCCCGACTTTTTTTGATGTCTTACGTCCCAGCCGGCCCTTCGCGGCGCCCGCCGCAAACGGATCGAGTGGATTCAAAGTTGACATGGAACGCCTCTCTCTCGACTAGCGTATTGCCATCGACCGCCATGCGGCGCCATACGACGGCGCTCGCCGTAATTTCGCCGGTGGGTTCCCATCACCATGCATCTCCGGCTCTCCATCGTTTTACATATTCTAACGATCCGGCGTAGGAAAGCAAAATTTTTACCACAAACTTCACGTCCAGGCCGTACCTTGTCAACATCGAGACTTGGCCGTTGACACAAGCACACGACATGCGGCCCCCGCAACATATTTTCTTATCGGCAACGAAAGTCCGCCGGATCAACAATTTTGCGATTTCGTTTTGCCGTTCAATTTTTTCCTGTCAGACGCGATGATTATAAGACCATCGTCATAAGAGCCTGCCCGGTGTGCCCAGATAGTGAATGGGACGGGGCGGGACTGGCCGGTTGATCGCGGCCGCGGTTACCATGCACACTTATGACGCGTCCTCCGCATGTTTTGATCACCGCCGGCAGCACACGCGAACCTGTTGATGAGGTCCGCTGGTGGACCAACATCTTTACCGGCCGGACGGGGCTGGATATCGCGCTCCGAATGCTCGATATCGCCGATGTTACTCTGCTGACCGCCAATGCCGAACACGCCCGTTACTGCCACGAGGTACGGGGCGCAAGCGGAGTACTCACGACCGTTTTTTTTCAAACCCATGGTGATCTGGCGGAAATGATTCCAACGCATCTGGCCCGCCGGGAAACGCAGGCGGTGTTCATGACCGCCGCGGTCAGCGATTACAAACCCACCGGCGCGTACCAGATCATGGAAAGCCGGCGGATTGAGGGGACCGATCCATCGCAATATCAATGGATAGTGCGGGATGTACAAGCGCGTAAAATCCGCGGCGCGCACGAGCGGATCGCCATTGCGGCGGAACGAACACTCAAACTGATCGACCAGTTCCGCAGAGCCTGGGACTATCGCGGCCTCTTGTTCAAATTCAAGCTGGAGGTTGGAATTTCCGAAAAAGATCTGATGGCCATTGCCGAGGCAAGTCGCCAGCAAAGCGGGGCGGATGCGATTGTGGCCAATACGCTGGAGATGGTTCGGGGGGATTCCCCCGGGGCGTGGATTATCGACGCCCGGGGCGCCACGCGCGTCGCGCGCGGCGAGCTTCCGAAGGCGTTGCGCGATTACGCCGCCGAGCATATAAAACGCTCTCAAGCGTGAATCGGGTTGTGTTGACACCCCACGCGCTGAATATAAAATAGGATGGGAAGGTTTACTTTAATCATTCGTGGCCTTTCGGAGATTCCATGTTTTCGCAAACGGGTGAATACGCTCTGCGTGTCATGGTGTATCTGGCCAGCCGGGCCGGCGAGCCGGCGACCAACAAGCAAATCTCCGCGGCCACATTGGTGCCCCGTGGTTATCTGGCAAAAATTCTTCAAACACTAAGCCGCGCCGGCCTGGTCAAGTCGCAGCGTGGTCTGCACGGGGGTTCCATCCTGTTGGGTAATTCCGCCATACTCTCGCTTTATGATGTCATTCAGGCGGTGGATCCGCTGCGGAGAATTGAGACCTGTCCCCTGGCACTGACCTGGCACGGGCGCGAACTTTGTCCCCTGCACCGCCGCCTGGATGATGCCATCGGCCATGTCGAAAAAACTCTCAAGCAGGCGACCATCGCCAGTCTGTTGACCGGTCGCGACGAAAGCCGCCATCCTTTGTGTCTTCCCAAAAAACCATCTCAAAAGAACCGGCCCGCGAAAATTACTTGAGTTCCACGCTCCAATAGGCATGGTCGAGAAAATGCTTCCACGAGGCGTACTTATCCGACCCCAGCCGCACGTTAATAACGGGATTCCGCCGGGGTTTCAGCGGCAAACGCGCCAGGTGCATGCCGGCCTGATGGGGAGTGCGTCCGCCTTTGCGGGCATTGCAATAAACGCAGGCACAAACCAGGTTTTCCCAGACGGTTTTACCGCCCATGGCGCGGGGAATCACGTGATCCAGAGAAAGTTCGCTGGTGGAAAATTTTTTACTGCAATACTGACAGACGCCGTGGTCCCGGGCGTAAATGTTGCGCCGATTCAGTTTGACATCCTGCCGCGGAAGGCGGTCATAGCCGAGCAGACGGATGATTCGCGGTACGGCGATTTCGTAACGGACGGTGCGGACAAAATCATGCGACTCGCGCTCGAACTGGGCCTTGAGTTGCGAAATTTCCATCCATGATTCGATGTCATAGGCGAGATAGGCCCCGTTTTCCACCGCGATGACTTCAGCGAGATTGCGGCACAGGAGCGAAAAAGCCCGCCGCGCGCTGACAACACGGATCGCCATGTACAGGCGATTGAGCACCAGCACGTTACACGAGAGACCCGATACCGGCGGGCTTTCCGACACGTTCGTCGCTCCAAAACTTCACGGACCGTCGGTATTGTGATGCATTCATCGTCCGGCCACAAGTGCCCGGCGGCTGCGGTCACGCCCCTGTTGCACCAGCGACCACCGCCGGCCGGCCCAGTCCATGGGGCGGCCGGCAGGCCCGCGGCAGTCCCTGGTTCAGAGCCGCGCGCATCAACAAGCGGCATGGGTGGCGAGTACCCGCGGCAACCCGGCCGTTTACGCTCCCGGCTCGGATTAACCGTCACCTTTTTCCGCCGCTATTACTCCTACAACGCCAGATAGGTTATAATTGGCGTTAAAATATAGACTTACAAGCGGGAAGCATGCCGCTTACATTTTGGATTCTTGTACACCAGGCCAAACCCTTGCAAGCCGCGTCCCCTTGCGTTTT
>JAJYDU010000071.1 GCA_021790475.1 Planctomycetota bacterium
CCGACGGAATTGTCGCCCTGAAGGATTACGCTGGGGTATTTCCAGGTGATGGCCGATCCGGTTTCCACCTGCGTCCAACTGATGCGCGACTTTTCGCCGAGGCATTTGCCCCGCTTGGTCACGAAGTTGTAGATGCCGCCGCGGCCCTGCTTGTCGCCGGGATACCAGTTCTGCACGGTGGAATACTTGATCTGCGCACCCCTGTGCGCAATCAGTTCCACCACGGCGGCATGGAGCTGGTTTTCATCGCGCATCGGCGCGGTGCACCCTTCCAGGTAACTCACGTAAGCCCCTTCTTCGGCGATGATCAGCGTGCGCTCAAATTGCCCGGTTTCCCTGGCGTTAATGCGGAAATAGGTGGACAATTCCATCGGGCAGCGCACGCCTTTGGGCACGTAACAGAACGACCCGTCGCTGAAAACGGCGGAATTGAGAGTGGCGTAGAAATTGTCGGAATAAGGAACCACCGAACCCAAGTACTTGCGCACCAAATCCGGGTGCTTCCGGACAGCCTCGGATAACGGGCAGAAAATTACACCCGCTTCCGCGAGTTTTTCCTTGAACGTTGTGGCCACCGATACGCTGTCGAAAACCGCATCGACCGCGACTCCGGAAAGCAGTTGCCGCTCTTGCAGCGGGATGCCGAGTTTTTCGTAGGTTTTGAGCAACTCGGGATCAACCTGATCAAGACTTTCGAGTTTTTTCTTCGGCTTGGGCGCCGAGTAATAAACGATGTTCTGGAAATCAATCGGCGGATATTTCACGTTCGGCCACTTCGGCTCGGTCATGGTAAGCCAGTGCCGGTAGGCCTTAAGCCGCCATTGCAGCATGAATTCCGGCTCATTTTTTCGGCGGGAGATTTCCCGGATGATGTCTTCGCCAAGCCCCTTGGGAACGGCGTCCGCCTCAATGTCGGTGACAAATCCCCACTTATATTCGCGGTTGGCAAGAGTTTTTATGGTTCCTGTATCCGTAGGCATTACGCGTACCTCGAAATCAACAATAATTCATAGTAGATGGATCCGGCGTCCATGTCAATTGAGACTGTGTCTCAATTTGCTTGGTTTTACGGCTATCGCCATTTATCGTAAATATGAAATTTTATGCGGAACATTCCTTCCAACGCCGAGATGGCATAACTATGTTAAGATGCCCACTATTGCGGTAGAGGAAGAATCTTGTTAGTCCGGAACAATGATTAGCCACGAGATACACAAGGATCAACCGGACGGAACCGGGCTTATTGCCGGCGATCCCTGGCTAGGCCCTTATGCGGATCAATTGCGGAAGCGTTACGCCCATTATCGGCAGATGCTGGAGCTTATTGAAAAAGCCGGCGGCCTGCTTGGTCCGGTCAGTCAGGGACACCATTATTTCGGACTTAACCGCGGCCGGCACAATGAAAAAACGGGGGTATGGTACCGGGAATGGGCGCCGGGCGCCCAGGAACTGTATCTGACCGGCGATTTCAACGAGTGGAATCGCAGTTCCCATCCACTGGAAAAGGATTCCTTCGGCGTATGGAGCATATTCCTTCCCGACAAGCAATATGCCAACCGGCTGGTTCACGCGAGCCAGGTGAAGGTCCGCGTCGTAACGGCGCGGGGGGTGATGGATAGAATTCCCGCATATATCCGCCGGGTGATTCAGGATCCGAATACCTCTGATTACATGGGGCTTTACTGGCAGCCGCCGAACCCATTCAAGTTCCAACACCCGCAGCCGGCGCCACAAACGCGGCGCGGCGGTTTGCGCATTTACGAAACCCATATCGGCATGGCACAGGAAGAACCGCGTGTGGGGACATTCGCTGAATTTACCGCGCGCATTCTGCCGCGCATTCACGATCAACACTACAACGCCGTTGAGATCATGGCCATTCTGGAACATCCCTACTACGGTTCGTTCGGTTACCACGTAAGCAACTTCTATGCGGTAAGCTCACGGTTCGGCACGCCCGAAGATCTCAAGGCGCTTATTGACACCGCCCACGCCATGGGCATCGCGGTATTGCTGGATGTGGTGCACAGCCATGCCATCCAAAACCTCAACGAGGGTCTGAATCTCTTCGACGGCACGGACTACCAGTATTTCCACGCCGGCGACCGCGGCCGGCACGCGGCGTGGGATTCCCTCTGTTTTGATTACAGCGTGTTCGAGGTACAGCGCTTTCTGTTAAGCAACCTTCGCTATTGGCTGGAGGAATTTCACTTCGACGGCTTTCGCTTCGACGGTGTAACCAGCATGTTGTATCTCGACCACGGGTTGGGCGCCGGATTCACCAGTTACGACTCCTACTTCGGATCGAACGTGGATGCCGACGCCCTGGCGTATCTACAACTGGCCAACCAGCTTGTACATTCCCTGCGCCCCGAAATCATCACCATCGCGGAAGACGTTTCCGGGATGCCGGGGATGGCGCGACCGGTAGCGGAAGGCGGTCTGGGATTTGATTATCGACTGGCGATGGGCATTCCCGATTACTGGATCAAGCTGCTCAAAGAACAGCGCGATGAACAGTGGAATCTCGGAGGGTTGTACCACACGCTGTTGAACCGCCGCCGCCAGGAAAAACACATCGGCTATGCGGAAAGCCATGATCAGGCCCTGGTAGGCGATAAAACCATCGCGTTCTGGTTGATGGACAAGGAAATGTACGCGCACATGAGCAAGTCCACGTCAAGCCTGATCATCGATCGCGGACTGGCGCTGCATAAGATGATACGCCTGCTTACCTTGAGCCTGGGCGGCGAGGCCTACCTGAATTTCATGGGCAACGAGTTCGGTCATCCGGAATGGGTGGATTTCCCCCGCCCGGGCAACAATTTTTCTTATCATTACGCCCGCCGACTCTGGAGCCTGGTGGACCGCGACGACCTGCACTACCGGGCGTTGAATGAATTCGACCGCGCCATGCAGTTGCTCGACGAGCGATGGAACCTCCTGGAAGACAAATTCATTGAGCAGCTGCTGGTCCATGAAGATACCCGCCAGCTCGCCTTTCGCCGCGGCCCGCTGGTGTTTGTATTCAATTTCCACGTCTGGGAAAGCTACTTCGGCCTGCGTATTCCCGTACCCGATCCCTGTGATTACCAGATTGTTCTCGATACCGACCGGCCCGAATTCGCCGGCCAGGGGCGCTGCGCTTCCGGCCACATTTATCCCCGGCAGGATATTCCCATGTATGGGCGCTGCCAAAGCGTACAGATATATCTGCCCAGCCGCACCGCACAGGTTCTGGCGCCGATGCCGCGGAGAGCGCCGGGCGAATGATTTTTTTCGCCGGGGGCGGTGGAAGACGCCACAGGCGACGGCGTCCGGGCGGCAGGTCCCGCAGGAAAATCCATTTGCCTTTCCCCCCGGCAATTGCGACACTATGGGCGTTCGACGCCGTTACAGGCGATCCACCGGACGGAAATGAGCATGATGAACGAAAAAGCGCGCAACACGATCGTCGGGGTGACCATCCTGATCGCCCTGGTACTGCTGACCTGGGGTGCGTTTCTTCTGGGCCGGCTGCCGGCCGTCGGACCATACGCACCCTATACGCTTACGCTGCGGGCGCGCAGCGCCAATGGGCTTACCTACGGCGATGTGGTTGACCTCAACGGCGTAATCATCGGCTCGGTGCGGAACGTCATGCTCAGCGGGAATCTCCAGGCCGCCAAGGTTATTCTTGGCGTATATTCCAACGTATCTCTTCCCACAAACACCAAGGCACTAATTGCCGCTCCAACCGTCGGTTCTTCTTACGTGTCGATGTATATTCCGCTGCCGGCGGCTCCCACCAGCCTGCCGAAGAATGGAACGGCTGTTTTGCCCGCCTCGCTTGCCCCCTCGGGATTCATACCCCCTTCCCTGGTGAATGACTTTTCATCCATCAAGGATCGCTTTAACAAGCTCAGTAAACGGCTGGACCGGGTGGCCGACGATCTGCACGTTCTGCTCCGACCGGTGATGCTCAATCAACAGCAGCGGAAAGGCAAAGCGAAGACCGCCGCCGGAATGAACAACCTCAGCGCTCTGATCCAACGGCTCAATACCACGATGAATTCCTTCAACCGCCTCCTGGCCGATCGAACTTTGCGGACGCAGGTGCGGCAAATTGTCGCCAACGTGGCGAGCTCTTCGCAGGAACTCAAAACAACGCTCCAGAGCTTCCAGGCAACGGCAACCCACTTCAACGGGGTGCTGGACAAGGCCGGGGCCGCGGCCGTTGATATTAACCAAATCGCCAAAACCACCAACGCCCGAATCATCTCCTTGAGTTTGAAACTGACCAGGATTCTCGAAAACGTCAACGACATCGCCACATCGATCAACCAGGGACACGGCACGGTTGGAAGATTCGTGAAAGATCCGCGGCTTTATAACGCCCTGCTGGATCTGACACATCGACTCAATCGCACCGTGGACGACGTACACGCTCTGGTCAAGCAGGTTCGAGCCGAGGGTTTCGACGTACACGTGGGGTTCTAAGAGTCTATCCGGATAAATGATGACTCCACGAAGACGTGCTGTTATTCGGATAGGCTGTGATTCGGAATGTATGGCGCCACGCGTAACCATATCGAAAGCGAAACGATCCGAGCGCGATGTGCTCGCCGCCCGGACGAAAGCCTGGCGAAAGCGCCCCCTTCTACGAGCCGTTTATCATGACTATTTTCAACAGATGGCGGCGTGGTTCGTGCCGCGGGCGAGGGGAATGGACCGGCCGCACGGCCGCGTGCTGGAGGTGGGGGGCGGCGCGGGGCATTTCAAAGCTTTTTACCCGGATGCGATCGTTACCGACCTGATACCCAACCGCCATATAGATCTGGCAGCCAATGCCATGCGCCTGCCCTTCGCCGCCGGCAGCGTGGACAACATCGTGCTGCACGATGTCCTGCACCATATTCCCTATCCTCTTACTTTCCTTGCCGAAGCACAACGGGTGCTTTCTCCCGGAGGTCGGATCGTTATGATCGAACCTTTCATATCGATGGTTTCCGGTGTTTGCTATCGGCTCTCGCACCCCGAGCCGGTAAATATGAAAGTTCCGATTTTTTCCGACCCCGCGAACGGCGGCGCCGGCGACCCGGTTGCGGTTCAACACCCGGGCGCGTTTGCCGGCAACCAGGCTATTCCCACGCTCCTGTTTTTCCGGTATCTGGATCGGTTCGCGCAACGTTTTCCACGCCTGCTGATCCGGCATCGCATGGTGCACAGCATCATGCTTTACCCGTTATCCGGCGGTTTTTCCAAGCCGGTGCTGCTTCCCCTGCGCGCCGCACCGGCAGTCCGCGTGGTGGAACGGTGTCTTTCTCCGCTGGCCGGCTGGTTTGGATTCCGCATGTTGGTGGTTCTGGAGAAAAAAACTCCGTAGAGGGCTATTCCCCGGAAGCCAGCTTCCGCAGCGCCGCGACGCGGGCCAATGCCTGTTTTCGCCTTTGAGCCTCCGGGGGCGGTTCGAGTGGAATCGTCTGCGCCTTGGCCTGCTCCGCGGAAATTAAATCGTTGTTCACCGCCGTTTGCGCAACCAGCGAATCGGTGAGGATCGTCAGGATGTTGTTTTCCATCTGAGCGTAACCGCCGGCGACCACGTAACGTTGAATTTCCGTCGGCGTTTCCAGCTTCAGCACGCCGACATTCATTTTGGTCACGACGGGCGCGTGGTGCGCCATAATGCCAAGTTGTCCGTCCTGCGCGGGTATGATCGCCAGAACAACCTCGGTGTCCAGTACGATGGATTCAGGCGTGACCAAGGTGGCGTGAAAAGTTCTACCAGCCATGAATTTCTCGCATGCCTAGCGTTTGCTGAACTGGAATGCCCGACGGGCGCCGCGCAGACCATACTTCTTGCGTTCTTTCATGCGACTGTCGCGGGTGAGAAAACCGGCATCCTGCAAGGGTTTGCGAAGCGCGGGATCATAAAGAGAAAGCGCCCGGCCCAGCCCCTGCACAATGGCCCCGGCCTGGCCGGTATGTCCGCCGCCATAGACATTGACGAACACGTCGATTTTCCCGGCTATATTCGCGGTTGCCAGCGGTCCCTGAAGATAATTGCGGTCGCAAATTTCCCTGAAAAACTCGTCCATTTTCCGATCGTTTACCAGGAACGCGCCCTCGCCGAGCGCAATGCGCACGCGCGCGATTGATTTCTTACGCCGACCGGTTCCCCAATAGTAGGTTTTCCCCCCCACCACTCGGACGTGGCGCGACGTCACAGGCGTGACCGGCGGATTATCCGTGGTGTTTTCCTGCACTGCTTGTGTCATGACCAAACCTCATATCCATCGCCGGCCAGCCAATCCGGCCTACACGTTTGAGAATCCATCTTCCGGTCAATCGCAGCTCTGCCATTGGGAGAGAGAGCTTTTCAATCCAACTTGAGAGTTTCGGGTTTCTGGGCCGCATGTGGGTGATCCGTGTCCCGATAGCACTTGAGTTTGCGGAGCATCTGCTCGCCCATTTTAGTCTTTGGCAACATCCGCCGCACCGCCATGCGAAACACGACGTTCGGATGGCGCTGGAGCATTTCCTGCATTGGTTTGACTTTCCGGCCGCCGGGATAATAGGTGTAATAATCATATTTCCGCTGCGCCAGTTTACGCCCGCTTACCTTGACCTTGCCGGTGTTGATCACGACGATGAAATCGCCGACGTCCACGGTGGGTGTGTACAGGGGTTTGTGCTTGCCCATGAGCCGCACGGCCACAGCGCCGGCGAGCCGGCCGAGTGTTTGATCGGCGGCATCCACCACGTACCAACGGTTATCGGTGTGGCCTACGCGGGCCAGGGTGGTGCGCCCGGCCGAACTGGCAAGGCGATGGATGGTTTTAATTTCGGTCATTGGTTCGTGCCCGGTACAGACGCCAAATACATTCGCCGATTCGGGAAGCACGCCATGCACCAGACCCGCCAGCGGGCGACAACACAACATTCCGTCTTCCCGGAAAACGTTTCATTCTAAGGGATGAATCGGGAATGTCAAACGCGGGTTGTTTATTCTCCATCCCGCCGTTAGGATGAACTTGAAAATTGGACCCGAAAGTTTTCCGTCCGCCGCCCGGGCAAGTGTTGTTTCGTTCCTTGGCGGACCGGGATCACGAATCCATGAGCAGCATCACCGATCTTTCCACCGCGCCGCGCGAAGCGACTATTTCCGGCGCGCCGGGGTCCCAATCCAACGCTCCAGTCTCTTCCCTTGCTTTGACCTCGGCCGCGGAAAAAGATTCCCTGCTCCCGGACTTGCTTGCTCTGGCCAAGATACGTTTAACGGCGATGGTGGTTATCACCACGGCGGTGGGTTTTATCCTGGCGAGTCCGGACACAATTCACTGGTTTGCCCTCCTGGCCACCGCCCTGGGCACGTGGATGCTCGCCGGCAGCGCCGCGGCGCTGAATCAATGGCTGGAAATTATTCCCGACAGCCGCATGAATCGCACCCGCGCCCGCCCGCTGCCAACCGGGCGGCTGCTTCCTTCCACCGCCCTGTTGTTTGCCGCACTCACCCTGATCGCCGGCGCCATTCTGCTTCTGTGGGGAGCCAATCCGCTAACCGCTCTGCTGGGGCTGGCCAACCTGATCATTTACGCCTTTATATACACGCCTCTTAAACGCATCTCTTCCCTTAATACGCTGGTGGGCGCAATTTGCGGAGCGATCCCCCCCATGATGGGATGCACCGCCGCCACGGGCACGCCAGGACCACCCGCCTACATACTCGCGGCACTGCTGTTTGTCTGGCAGATTCCGCACTTTCTTTCGCTGGCGTGGCTCTACCGCGACGACTACGCCCGCGCCGGCTTCCGTATGTTGCCAATCATTGATTCCACCGGCCGGCTTACTTGCCGCATGATCGTGCTCTACAGTCTCCTTCTGATTCCCGTAAGCCTGGCGGCCTGTCTGTTTGATATTGCCGGCGGATGGTACGGCCCCATTTCCATTTTTCTGGGACTGGCGATGGTCTTCCTGGCGGCGGATATGGCCCGCAATCGGACACGGCAGGCGGCCCGGCGTGTTTTCCTGGCCAGCGTGGCTTATCTGCCGTTGCTGCTCATACTGATGGTGGCCGGCAGTTCCACGTCCCGCTAAGCGGGAACACACAATGAATGCGGCCGAAAGATGGACAGAACCTTCTCCCGCCATCGTAGCAGGCGCATTTTGTATGTCGTTGTAATGAATAGACGGATCATAAATTTTTTTTCGTCCGGACGATGGATATTCGCCCTGCTGGGCGTTTTGACCGTGGGCCTGCTCGTCAAAGACGTGCTGATTCCCCTGCAAAATGGCGGATTTACCCGCATCGTCGGCGACGGCAAACATGTTTCCTCTTATGGTTTTGATTTATCCGGTTGTCGGACGCCACCCGGGGACATCGCCCCATCCGGCAATCCCAAGGACGGCCTGGCCGCTCTGACACATCCGGCGCTTCTGCGCGTCCGGCAAGTTAGTCAAATCAACAAGGCCCGGCGCGACGTCGGCGGCTTCATCCAGAATCCCGATCGCGTCATCGGCGTCGTGATCCACGGCCAGGCGCGGGCGTATCCGATCCCGATCATGAACTGGCATGCCGTTGTCAATGACACTCTCGGCGGCGAGCCTATCGCCGTCACCTATGACGGCTTTTGTGATAGTGTGCTGGTTTTCTCTCGCCGCGTGGCGGGGCAGGTGTTGCGCTTTGGCTACAGCGGCCTGGTTCTCGATTCCAACACGCTTCTTTACGACCAGAAACCGACGGTAAAACAAGAAAGTCTTTGGAGCCAGATCACCGGGCGGGCCATGGCCGGTCCGGCGGCGGCGCGGCGGTACAGTCTCACGCCGTTGCCTTGCCAGGTTATGCCGTGGGGGCAGTGGAAACAGATTCATCCACGGACCACCATGATCGCCGGTATTACCGGCCTTTATTCCGCCTACTGCAAAGATCCTTACGGCGGCTATTACGCATCCGGTGGTTTGCCGAATTTTCCAGTCCACCCCTTGTGGCGCAATCCGCGCTATGGACTCAAAAGCCGGCTTATCATGGTGCGAGTGGGGCGCCATTGGCATCCGCTGGCGTTCCGGAAACTTTTCTCCACCGCGGAAACGAACGGTCTGGCGCGCGTGCGGGTGGCCGGACGGACGTTGCTTTTTGAATGTTGGCGGGGACCCCAGTGGCGCACCGCGGCGCTGCTTTCGCCGACGAATATACCCGTGGCCTACAGCCTGCTTTTCGCCTGGTACGCCCAGCATCCGCGTGATTTTGCGGGATGGGGCACGGTTACGAAGTCCCGGAGTCAGACCTCCCGTCTGAAATGATCCGGATTCCCAGCTCTTTGCCGGTCCATCCACCGCTGAAGTTCCCGGCCGGGACAGGCGGTCGGCTCATCGGCGATTTCCCGATGTGTCCGGAAAGATTCCGGGTTTAACGAATAAATCAATCGCAAAAAATCCAGAAAAATCGCCAGCGACCGTATCTGCTGCGGCGCTGGCCGCTGGATGTCAAAATTTCCCAGCAGCACGATCGCGGCATTGTTCCCGTTGTGATTTTTCACGTGCGCCCCCTCGAACGCCAGCGGGCGAAGCTGCCATAGCCGCCCCGCGCGGTCCACGGCAAAGTGGTAACCGATGTCCGCCCAGCCGCGTTGTCCGACATCTTTTCCGGTATGAAACGTGCGGATCGCCTCGAGGTGTTGCGCGGTGCGACCACGGTCGGTTTCCCGCCATCCTTCCGGAAAGCCGGTATGGTGGATCGTCGCCAGCCGGATTTTCCCCATGGGGCGCATCCGCTCCCGGTGCGGCGCCACGCGCGTGAATTCGTCGCGACCGAGCAGCTCGCAGGCGGGAAGGTTGATCAAGCCGCCCGTGGCGCCGCCGGCGCCGGGAAAAATATCCTCCGGAAGATGTGCGGCCGGTTCGCGCATGGCAAGATTTTTATCCAATATATATTATAACATATCCATGTCATCCGTGGTTCGTATTGGCTTCTCCCTGTCCCGCCGCCTCGTTAAAAAGCAGCGGCGCGCACCGCGGCGCCTGGCACGCCCGGCAATACCACGTCCAATGTCCGTCGCCGCCGCAGCGATCCACCATGATCGGCGCAGCGCAAACGTCGCAAGGTTCTCCGGCACGATCATGCACACGCCAGGGCCGCGCCGTCGAAACGGAGCGCCTCAGGGCGGCCTGGGAGGCCTCCCGCAGCAGGACGCCCGCTTTTTCGACCATTCGCCGCAGTTCCGGCGTGGGGATCGCCCCCACCCGCGTCGCGGGATGTATCCGCGCGGCAAACAGAATCTCGCATTTGCTGGGGTTGCCGACCCCGGCGGCAATTCGCTGGTCCAGCAGCGCCCGGGCGATGGTTTTGCCGGACGCCTGGCGCAGGCGCAGCACCCACTGCGCCGGGGAAAAACCATCATCGAAAACATCCGGACCGAGGCGCGCCAGGTGGGGATGACGCCAAACGTGTTGAGTCGGCACGATCAGCAACAGCGGCCGCCCGGACAGCACGATGCGCGAGCCATCGGTCAGCGAGATCGCCAGCAGCCGCCGACGCCCCGGCCGGGACGATAGAGGGGGCGGGGCGGCGCCATCGCGACTATCCGCGGCGGCGCGGATCGAAGCTTCATCATCGGGCGCGGGGACTTCCCGCGACCAGCGCCAGCGCTGGAGCGGATAAAATACCCAACTCACAGAGTGACTGAAATCCCACAGCAGCCATTGCCCGTGCGAATACACCCGCCGTACCGTCTGGCCGGCGCAGTGCTTGAGCAGCACATTGGCCTGCCAGCGGTCGGCCGGCACATCAATGCGATCCACCCGCCTCTCGTGGAGAATCTCATGAAGCCGGCAGGACAGCGCATGGACCAGCGGACCATCCATAGGACTATCCCACTACGGCCTTTTGCAATGTCCGGCCGATATCGGCCGGCGAATCAGCCATGTGAATTCCGGCGGCGCGCATGGCGGCGATTTTTCCGGAGGCCCCGCCCTCGCCGCCGCTGATAATAGCGCCGGCATGGCCCATCCGTTTGCCCGCCGGCGCGGTGCGACCGGCGACGAATCCCGCCACGGGCTTGGTCACATTCTTCCGGATAAAGTCAGCCGCCCGCTCCTCGGCCGTACCCCCGATTTCGCCGATGATGACCATCGCATCGGTTTGCGGATCATTTTGGAACATCGCCAATACGTCGACGAAATCCAGTCCCGTGACCGGATCCCCGCCGATACCCACGCAGGTACTTTGCGCCCAGCCGAGCCGGGTGGTCTGCCAGACGGCCTCATAGGTGAGCGTACCGGAGCGGCTTACGATACCGACGCTCTTTTTCCCCTTCGCCGGCGGTTGATGAATGTAACCGGGCATAATGCCGATCTTGCACCGGCCCGGCGAGATTACCCCCGGACAATTCGGGCCGATCAGCACGACCTTATCGCCGAAACCGGCCAGAAAACTCTTTGTCTTGACCATATCCAGAACCGGAATCCCTTCGGTAATCGCCACAATCAGACGAATACCCGCGGCGGCCGCTTCGCCAATCGCATCGGCGGCAAAAGAGGGCGGTACGAAAATCATCGTCGCTTCAGCGCCGGTGGCGCGCACCGCCTGTTCCACGGTGTCGAAAATCGCCAGACCATTGGCGTCTTTCGTCCCCCCCTTGCCGGGGCTTACGCCGCCGACCATCCGCGTACCGTAATCCAGGCACCCGCGGGTGTGAAAGGCGCCGCCGCCGCCGCCGGTGATTCCCTGGCATATTACGCGTGTATTTTTATCAACGAGTATAGACATAAATTTTTATCACGATCGCCCGGCGGGTCGCGCCTGCCCCGGGGCGGCCCGGGAAGCCGGCCTTCACAGGCAGGCTCCTACGACGCCTCCGCCACCGGCTGCGCCGTGCCCGCGTGTTCGGCCTCCTGGCGCAGAGCCTGCTTCCGCGAGAGCTTGATCCGCCCCTGATCATCAATCGCGATGACCTTCACCCGCACTTCCTGGCCCGGTTTTACCTCGTCCAGAACGCTTTTGACGTATTTATCGGAAAGTTCGCTGATATGGCACAAGCCATCCACACCGGGGGTCACCTCAATGAATGCGCCAAAATCTTTGACCGAACTGACACGGCCGGTGTAAATCTTGCCGACCTTGACATCCTCGGTGAGACGCTCAACTTCCTCGCGCGCGCGCTCCGCGGCCTCCATTCCGACGGCGGCGATGAAGACCGTTCCGTCATCCTCAATATCAATCTTAGCGCCGGTGGTTTCGACGATTTTCTTGATGGTCTTGCCGCCCGGGCCGATCACCTTGCCGATTTTCTCAGGATTGATGCGGATAGTCAGCAGCCGCGGCGCGTAGGGGGAAATCTGGGGACGGTGGGTGGGAATCACGGCGCACATTTTTTCAAGGATCGCCAGGCGGGCCACCCGTGCTTGTTCCAGGGCCGGGGCGATCAGATCGCTTCGCAACCCGCCGATTTTCAGATCCAGTTGAATACCGGTGATGCCCTGAGTGGTGCCGGCAACCTTGAAATCCATGTCGCCATAGTGATCTTCTTCGCCGGTGATATCGGTCAGCAACACGTCCCGCGTCCCTTCGCTTACCAGGCCGATGCTGATTCCCGCGACCGGTCGAATCAGCGGCACGCCCGCGTCCAACAGGGCCAGCGTACCCCCGCACACGGAAGCCATCGACGAGCTGCCGTTGGATTCCAGAATATCGGAGACCACGCGAATGACGTAGGGAAATTGTTCGGGCGCCGGCAGCACCGGTTCAAGCGAACGCTCGGCCAGCGCTCCATGCCCTATCTCCCGCCGTCCCGGCCCCATGATGCGTTTGACTTCGCCGGTGGCAAAGGGGGGAAAATTGTAGTGCAGCATGAATTTTTTGGCGTATTCCTCGCCCAGACCGTCGACGATCTGTTCGTCGTCGCCCGTGCCCAGCGTGGTGGTGACCAGCGACTGCGTTTCCCCGCGGCTGAAAATGGCCGATCCATGCGTGCGGGGCAGCACGCCGACATGGCAGGCGATGGGGCGGATGGCGGTGCTGCCGCGGCCATCGGAGCGGACTCCGGAAAGAATCAGTTCACGGAGAATCTTTTCCTCCAGCTCCGCAAACGCCATCTCCACCTGCACCGGATCGTGCAGAGGTTTGCCGGCCGCGTCCGGCGCGGTGTATCGATCGAGCAGTTCCTTCTTGATCTTGGCGACCTGCTCGGCGCGTTCCTGCTTGCCGGAAATTTGCATGGCCTGGCGCAGCCGATCGCCCCCGGCCGCGATCTCCCGCACAAGCTCCGCGGGCGCCTCGTGCAGGCGGCAGACCTTGGGCTTGCCCACTTTGGCGACCAGTTCCTTCTGCATCGCCACGATTTCCCGGATGATATTATGCCCCAGCGTGATGCCCTGAAGAATCAGGGGGTCGGGTAATTCGCGGGCGCCCACTTCAATCATGTTGACCGCCGGCTCTGTTCCGGCGACGAGCATATCCAGTTCGGAATTGTCCAGCTCGGAGGCGGTCGGCATGACCACGAATTTGCCATCCACCCGGCCGATGCGCACGGCGCCAAGCGGCCCCTGGAAAGGAATGCCGCTGATCGCCAGGGCCGCCGAAGAACCGATCATGGCCAGCACGTCCGGATCATTCTGGCCATCGGCGGAAAGCACCAGGATCTGCAGGAGAACCTCGTCAAAATAACCGTGCGGGAACAGTGGCCGGATGGGCCGGTCAATCATGCGGGCGGTAAGCGTTTCCTTGGTGGAGGGTCGGCCCTCGCGTTTGATGAATCCGCCGGGGAATTTGCCCGCCGCGGAGGTTTTTTCACGATAATCGACGGTGAGGGGAAAAAAGTCGCCGCCGGGACGGGGATCGCTGGACACCGCCGTGGCCAGCACCACCGTTTCACCGTAACGAACCAGGACCGCGCCATCGGCCTGCTTGGCCAGATAACCCGTCTCCAGGGAAAGCGTACGCCCATTGATTTCCTTTTCG
>JAJYDU010000001.1 GCA_021790475.1 Planctomycetota bacterium
GGCGTCTGTGTCCGTATATGGCGTGGTGCTGGGCGGATGGGCCTCGGGCAGCAAATACAGTTTTCTCGGCGGTTTGCGGGCGACGGCGCAGATGATCAGTTATGAAATTCCCCTGGTGCTCTCGCTTTTATCCGTGGCCGTGGTGGCCGGAACGCTTCGTCTGGAGCCGATCATCGCCGGCCAGGCGTCGTATTTTTCAACGGTCGGTTTTCTGCCGGCGTGGAATGTGTTCATCCAGCCGACGGCGTTTGTGCTGTTCGTCACCTGCATTTTCGCCGAGGCCAATCGCACGCCGTTTGATCTGGCCGAATGCGAACAGGAACTCGTCGGCGGCTATCATACTGAATATTCCTCGATGAAATTTGCGATGTTTTTTCTGGCCGAGTATTCCGCCATGATCACCGGTGCGGCGGTGGCGGTGGCGCTATTCCTCGGCGGCTGGCACCTGCCCTGGATCGATCAGTTGATTTATCGCGGCCCGCAGCCGGCGGTGACGGGCTGGGCGGGAATAATTCTGAAGTTCATTGTGTTCTGGGGCAAGGTGATTCTGTTCCTGTTCTTCTACATGTGGGTTCGCTGGACCCTGCCCCGCTTCCGTTTCGACCAGCTGATGAATCTGGCCTGGCGGGGACTTATTCCGCTTTCCCTGGGCACGTTCATTCTCGCGGCGGTATTTGTATATTTGCGCCGGGAAGGGATTCTTGTCGACCGCGTGTGGCTGTTGCTGGGCAACATCGGCTTGCTGGCCGGCGCCATTGTGTTTAACTATATGTTCCCAGGCCCAACGAGCAACCGCCGGACGCCCGTGCGCAACAGCCGTTACAATCCAGCGCCTCCCGCCGGCTCTACGCAAACGGCCGCGCCGGTTTGAGGAGATTGTAAAGGGTTCTTCATGTCCGAGGCGATCCTGTCCACCGAGGGAAAAATGGAAAAGCTTGTCGCCTTATGCCGGCGGCGGGGATTCATTTTTCAGTCGTCGGAAATCTACGGCGGAATCAACGGCTTCTGGGATTACGGTCCGCTGGGGGTGGAACTCAAACGAAATCTCAAGGATGCCTGGTGGCGCGATATCGTTCGCTGTCCTCCCCGCGGTCCCGACGGGAAACCTCTGGAAATGGTCGGCTTGGACAGCACCATTATCATGAACCGCCGCGTTTGGGAGGCTTCCGGCCACGCCACGGGTTTTAACGATCCCATGTCGATGTGCAAACACTGCAAAAAACTGTTTCGGGCGGATCAGGTGTGGGATTTGCTCAAGGGAGCGCCGTGGGTTCTGGCGCTTAGCGACAAGTGCCTGACGCCGGCGGGCGAGGGCTACGCCCTCCAGAGCCAGGAGGCCGCGCGGTGGGCCGCGACGAAGGGAAAAAAACTCGCGCCGGGCCTGGCCCTGGTACGCAATCCCACCGCGACCTTATCCTGGTTGGCGGAGGACGGGACCAATAACCCGCAGCAGGTCATGCCGCTGGCGAAACTGCTCCAGCATGTTGCGACGGAACAAAAATCCGCCACCGGCCTGCAAACCCCCTGCCCGGAATGCGGCGGCGCGCTTACCGAACCGCGGCAGTTTAATTTGATGTTCCAAACCCATACCGGCGCGGTGCGTGATGACGATTCCATGACCTACCTGCGACCGGAAACCGCCCAGGGCATTTTTGCCAATTTCCGCAATATCACCGACACCACACGCGTGAAAATTCCCTTTGGTATCGCCCAGATCGGCAAAGCGTTCCGCAACGAAGTGACGCCGCGGAATTTCACCTTTCGCTCACGCGAGTTTGAGCAGATGGAAATCGAGTTTTTCATTCACCCCGCGACCGCCGCCGAATGGTATAGATTTTGGAGCCAGGCGCGTTTTGAGTGGTGGCAGTCGATCGGCTTGACCGGCGGCAACCTCCAATTACGCCCGCACGACCGGGACGAATTGGCGCATTACGCCCGGGAAGGAGCCGGAACCAGCGATATTGAATACCGCTTTCCCTTTACCGCGCCGGGTTTTGGCGAGCTGGAAGGCGTCGCCCATCGCACCGATTTTGATCTTCGCCAGCACGCCGAATTTTCCGGCCTTGGCGAGAAACTCAAATACTTTGACCAGGAGCGTAACGAGCGCTACTTTCCACATGTCATCGAACCATCCGCCGGCGCGGATCGCGGAACGCTGGCTTTGCTCTGCGAAGCGTACCATGACGATCCTTCCCGCCCCAGCGGCGTGGTCATGAAGTTTCATCCGCGCATGGCGCCCATCAAGGCGGGCATATTTCCGTTGGTCGATAAAGATGGTATGCCGGAAATAGCCGAGAAACTTTACCATGAACTCCGGCGCACCTGGAACGTACAACTGGATGTCAAGCAAAATATCGGCAAGCGTTATGCCCGCATGGATGAAGCGGGCACGCCGTTCTGTTTCACTGTGGATACGCAAACGCTTTCTGACCAGACGCTGACCGTGCGTTACCGCGATACCTTGCAGCAGGAAAGGCTCCATCTGGACGATGTACGGCGATTTTTGGAAAAAAAAGTGGAAAATTAATTTTTCTGTAAGTTATTTAAGATGCTAAGGTTATAGGAAGGCCCTATAATATTATTAAAAATTTTTGAAAAAAGCTTGAAGTTTTCTGTTGGAGTGATACGATAGTGTGAAGAAAGGATTATGAACATGTTCAGCCGCAAGGCTGATAGATCATAACGAGCTTGCTCTCTCTCTCCCTCCCCAAGCTGGCGTTCCTTCGGGCCGCCAGCTTGGTTTTTTTGTTAACTGCGCAGGAAAATCGTTTATTGAGGTATTATACGCATTGATGAATTTATAGTGTGCTTTTATGAAATTTATGTCGTCCGCTGGAGCGGACAGCATGGCATTTTTTTGGGGAACAGACGTGCAAGCAATGAAACGCGCCGCCCGGCGTTTATGGATGCGGCATATTTTCACCGCATCGTTTTCCAGCGCTCGATCTGGGCATAGGCATTGTGGTTGTGAATGGATTCAAAGTTTTCGCTTTGGATACTGTACCAGATCACGCGCTTGTCGCTCTCCATGGCCAGAGCCAGGTCGCGAATAATGTCCTCGACGAACTTGGGATTATCGAATGCCTGCTCGGTGACGAATTTTTCATCCGGCCGCTTGAGCACGGCGTAAACGGGAGCGCTGGCCGCGGATTCCATCACTTCCACCAGATCTTCAATCCATAGTTCGCCGGTGAAGCGCACCCGGGCGCTTATTTCGCAGCGCTGGTTGTGGGCGCCGTAGCGGGAAATTTCCTTGCTGCACGGGCAGAGCGACGTGGCCGGCGCCTTCACCCCCAGAATGAAATCGTCCTGGCCGTTGCTGGCGCCCTCGAATGAACACAAATAATCCATCAAACCGCAGACGCCCGAGATCGGAGCGGCTTTTTCGATGAAATACGGAAAAAGCATTTCGATATGGGCGTCATTGGCCAGCAGCCGCGTCTTCATTTCATGCAGGATGGGAATGATCTGCGCTGGAGTAATGCTGCGATGGTGGCGGTTGAGTATTTCCAGAAACCGGCTCATGTGCGTGCCCTTCTTGTGCTGGGGCAGCGATACATACAGGTTGATGGAGGCCACGGTGTTCTGCTCTCCGCCGTCTCTTTGGCGCAGAGTGATCGGATAGCGGACATTTTTGACACCCACCTTGTCGATGGCAATATTCCGCTGATCGCCGAAGGCTTGCACGTCCGGCATGGATCGGCTGGCCTCCTTCAACTTCCCGTTGCCTCGCATGATTTCCCGTACCTTGAACATCATCTTGTCCTCCAGACGCGGCGCCGTCGCTTCCGGGGCAGCGCCCCGGTGTTATGATGCAACATCTTTATGCTAGGATGGCCGGTGGACCAAGGCAAACCACCGGTCGGAGGATTATTTGCGCCGGCGTGGCAATTTTTTCGACCTGTCTGCCCTGCTTTCCGGCAGGCAGGCGGTAGACAGGGAATACCCGTATGAACCGGCGACATCAATGTCGCCGCTAAGACACCGGGCGGCGGGCGATGAATTCCAGCACAGGTCCGCCGGCCGCATCCGCCGGCTTGATGCGCCGGTAAAAGCAGGATGGATAACCGTTATGACAGGCTACGCCCTTCTGGCGAACTTTCACGACCACGGCATCCTGATCGCAGTCGATCAGCACGCTTTGTACTTGCTGGGTGTGACCGCTCTCTTCGCCCTTGATCCAGAGTTTATTGCGGGAGCGGCTCCAATAGGTGGCCTGGCCGGTGGCTAGGGTTTTTTCCAGCGCTTCGCGGTTCATGTGCGCCACCATGAGCACCTCGCCGGTCTCGGCGTCGACCGTAACAGCGGTTATCAGACCGGCGGCGTCCAGCTTAAGGTCCAAGGCGGTCGCCAGTTCACGCGACAAATGGGTAGACATACCGGCTCCGAGGCAAAATCCTCTCCTGTTCCGTTCCGGTCCTGACTGCTGATCGAAATTGTAGCAGCCTTCCAACAGTGCGGCTACACGCCACCGCCCGTTTCGTCCGGCCTTGCCGGGCCGTTTCGCACGGATGCAACGCCACAGATGATATTTTTGTATAATCCGTCCACCCTGGTGGCCGTTGACTCTTGGCGCAAAATCCCGGCGCGCCGCGCACCGGGACTGGCCGGCTTATTCCAATTGCGTCATCCACACGTGTTACGCATATACTTCCACTTCGTGATTCCCGTTCATCCGCGAAAATCAGCCGCCATCCGCGGGCGCTTCCGCGGGCGTCAATCCCAGCCGCTCGTTGACAATGGCCAGGTATTGCCGCGCCTGCCGGCGAAGGCTGAAGTGTTCCAGCGCCCGTTGGCGTGCCGCCCGGCCCATTTCCACCCACCGTGGCCGATCGGCCAGCGCGCGTTGCAGTCCATGCTCAATAGCCTCCACACTCGGTTCGGCCACGTGCCAGCCGGTCACGCCGTCCAGAACCGTTTCCGCCGGCCCGCCCAGGGCGTGTACCAGCACGGGTTTCCCCATCATCATGGCCTCCACCACCGAAAGCCCGAAGGGTTCCGGATCAATGCGGGCGTTCACGGCAATATCCACCAGGCCATAGTAGCGCTCCGGATTCGTTTTGTAACCCAGCAGGTGCAGGCGATCCGCCAACCGCCCGGACCGTGCCAAATCCCGCAAGGTTTGGGCGTAAGCGCCAGTTTCCACGTCGCCGAGAATCAGCAGATGCACCGGCGGATCACTCCCGACGCCACGGGCCGCCAACGCCTGGAGAACCCGTTCATGGCCCTTGGCGGGTGTCACTCGACCGAAAATGCCCAGCACGATGGCCGAATCGGGAATGCCCAGTTGGGAGCGGGCGACTTCGCCGAAATTTCCGCCCGCCGTCCCTCGGGATGGGACCAGGGTCGGATCAAAGCGTGTTTCATCGGCGCCCAGGTAAAGCACCCGCGGCTTGACCGGTTGATCGCCGAAAGTCTCGGCGGTATAGCGGCTGTTGGCCAGAACGCTCACGTGAAAACGGGCCGCCTGCCATTGCATGATTCTCCGGTTGATGCGGGCGGGGTAATCGCCCGCCAGGGAATTGGGCATCTCCCAGAAGCAGGCGATGGCCGCGCGGGCCGCGGCCGCGGCCGCCACCGGCATCAGGTCCGGCCAAACCACGTGTACCGCATCGGGCCGGATATCCCGCAGAATGGGCAGGAGCGTTTTCGCCCCCCGGCGCTGGAAGCGCAGCAGGCGGAAGTAATCGAACGAGCGGTGCGGAAGAAAGGGATGTGCAAGCCGCGGCGGCGGACCCGGTGCGGCGGGATTCAGGCAACGAACCGGCATTCCCCGCTGGCGGCATTCCGCGGCGAAAGTGCCCTCCAACAGACAAACCATCTCCACGGAACCGCCCAGGCGTAAAAGTTCCCCCGTCAGGCCGCGCACAGCCTGGGCCACGCCGCCGTGCTCGTCACCCTTGATCAACCAGAGGATGCGGGGAATACCGGACCGCCGGGGTTGCACCTGTGTATTTCCGTTCATGCCACCGCTCGCTTAACCATCTCTGGAAATCAGCCGCCCTCCCCGGGGCGGCGATAAACTTTATGGTTCCGATAAATCCCGACGGAACGGTTTAATAAATATAGCAGTGTCCGTGACCCCATTGCTTGTCCAAATACGACGCCACGGTTCAAGAACATTCGCCACGGAGGACCATAGCGAACTCGCCGGCCCTTCGGCTACTCCGCGGGAAGTGGGAGAAATCGAATCACTCGGCAGAAACCAGTTGACGTTGTCAATGATAAGTAGCCCGCCCGGTCGCAGAAGCGGTATTGAGAGTAATGTGCTATGCGCCCGGCAGTCGCCGTCTACAATAACCAGATCGAGACTTTCCGGATGAAACCTTTGCGCTGGGGACAGATACTCCGGCTCGAATTTATCCAGATCCTGAACTTCTGAAGGAGCAAGGGAGGATAACTGTGCCATTACCAACTTTATATTGTTGAGTTTTTTTTCCTTCACCCATGTGGAGACACGTTCGAACCACTCCCTGTTTGATTCCACGCTGGTAAGTTGATGCACTCGTTGTCCAAGCCAGATGGTGCTTCGGCCTGATCCCCACTCCAGGGCAATGTCATCGGATCTGACAAGCTGCGTGAGAAGCGCAACAGCCTCAGCTGTAAACCAGGGCGACATTCCCGACCGTAGATAATAAATTTCCTGGCGTATACGGTTCAGAACATAACGCGGCGTCCAGTGCTTGATCCTGCGCATCGGTCCAGACTCCTGTAAGGTCTCCCGCGGACGAAAAGCATTACTTGGAAGGTTCTTAAATTTTAATCATGCCGCGGAGATAACCCGCCGTCAACTCACGCGATCGGGCCAGGCTGCCGCCGGCGTGACAATTTTTCGGGGGCGCCGGGCAGCGCGGACGTCCCCGTCCGCATGGGTCAGCCGGCGTAGAAATCGCGATCTTCTTCTCCAGACCTCTTCTTGACACTCCCGCCGGCGTGTGATACGGTTCACCAAGGTGGACAGGATGTATTTAGTAAGAGCCCGTGCGGTTCCGCCGGTGGGGAAAGCTCCTTGTATTAAACGGGAGAATTACCGGATGCAAACCTGGCAATGGCGGTTGGCGGTTCTGGTTGTGGCGGCCGGATGGCTCGCGCGGAGTCTCGCGTCGAACGCCGCGGCTCCAACAGTTCCCAATCCGGCGGCGGCGCATTTCTCCAGCGCCAGCCAGGCAAAAGTGGCGGCGTATGTGGGCTATTACGTAGCGCGGCTTCGGAAAGCTGAAAACCCTCATCAAATGTTTCGCGCCCGCGAAAACCTTCTTCAGCCGCTGCGCGAAAAAGGAAACCCTCCCTCCGCCATTTTCAGCAATCTATACGGAACCCGGATTGCCGCGCAACTGACGCCTTTGCTCTCCGACAAACGGCTGGCGCTTTCCGCCATCATCACCATCGCCAAAGTAAACGATTTAAGTACGCAGAGAGCCTTGAAAAGAGGATTACAAAATCCCGGCGCGGCGGTGCGTTACTGGGCCGGACGGGGGCTGTCGTCTCTGTTGCCGGAATTGGAGCAAATTCCGCCGGCGTTCAGGCAAAGCGTGCGGTGGCTCAAGCGCGCATTGGCCAAAGAAACCGACCCCATTGTTATGGAAGAGTTTTGCGATACGCTGGCCGGCTTAAACCCTGCATCAACTGGCGCCGCGCCCCTGATGGTGCGATCGCTGGAAAAAATTATTGCCGGCTACGGACAAGTTCCACCGGAAAATCTGGAAGTGGCGGCTGGAATTGCATCCGACCTCAACAAGACCGTCGCCGGCGGCGGGGCGCTCACGGCAAAACAAAAAACCGCGGCCCTGGGGGTATTGGCGGATCTGATGAGCTACGCCGCCCAGTATTGGAACGCCGGCTTGCTCAACCGCACGCAGAAGCTGGTGGTGGCTAAAACCATCGCCGTCTGCGGCCAGACCATGAACGCCATTTCCTCAAGCCAGGCGTTCGTGATCAAAGGCATCAGGAGCCGCCCCGGCGACCCGGCGCGTATTCTATCGCAGGTCAATGGCCTTACCGGCAGTCAGGGACATAAGGGCCGGCTGCAGAAACTGTTCCCGAAAGTCGCCATTCCTCCACGTATTCCGGGCGACTCCACCCCGCCCGCCACGCGCTGAAACATCTTCATGACCGTCGCGATTGTTTAAGCCCCGCGGTTTTCGCAGGCGGGTTGTTTTCAGCGATCAGTGGCCGGTACTTCCCCGGTGCGCCGGTATCAGCGCCGTGCGGGTAAGGGAGCGGATGGACGGGTGTGGCAATTTTTCCGGGCATCCCACATCGACCCGACCGGCGAGCCACCGGGTTTATCCCGGTGGGCTTCCGAACTCCCGTGAAAAGGCGGCTTTTTCAACCCCTGCCCGGATTTATTGCCACGCCTGGATGGACATGGATCGTACCCCCGCCCATGCCGCTTGCTGACGCGCGCGGCTCGGCGGCGATTCCGACCTGCCCCCGGCTCCCGGCAAGCGAAGGGCAGGCTGGCCTTATGGGCGCCCCCGGTTTGCGGGGAGCATAATCAGGGATTTTCCCCTCGCATCATTCTTATTCGGCCATCTTAAATCCATTTGCTCATTTTCGGCGGATTCTCCGAGTTTCTGGCCCTTAAGATTTCGCAAGTCGACAACGGCCCCGAATCTGCGGAATACAGAGGAAAATCTTTCAAACGCCACACCCCAATAGATCATGGCACAGGACATGGGCGCGCCCTTGCCTTCATTTTGGCCGTTTACCAGAAATTTCAGGCGTGTATCGTAGAGGAAGCAAACGGCGGTCGCCTGGCCAAAGACATAATTTTTCCAATGGCTGGTGTTGGTTGCCACGGGAACAAGCGCCAGGACTTCTGATTGGTGGTTGTAGTGCGCCATGGCGCATCGACCAAGCCACTTTTTGATAGACGTTCCCTGTTGTTTGTCAATTCCATAGGGAGGATTGACATAGATGGTGGGGAAATCCCAACTCTCCCGAAGTCCATCCCGCCGGGGAAGTCGGTACTCCGTTCGAGCATTTACAATCGAATACTCATTTGAACATGGATCAAGATCAATACGCCCGCCAAAAACATCGCGGACAGCCTTGACGTATTTCTGGGGCGTTCCCCATTCCTGGCTTAGCGTATGGAGCGTGCGACCCGCGGTCATGTGGGAATCTCCCGCAATTTCTTGCTTTTGAGAGTCCTCAATTCATCTTGGAGGAGGGCCAGCCCCTTTTGGGAAGGAGCAATAATATTGAACCAGTCTTCAATCTTCTTGGCGCGATCCGCGAAATACGATTGCAGCGCGGTATCGGCGGCCAAGGCAATCTGTACCTTCGTGAATTGATTATATCCCTTTTTTTCCGCATAACTCGCGACAAAGGCCTTTTTTGCCGCGATGAATTCCTTCTTAGGATTCAAGAGAAGTTCATCGACAAATTGCGCGATGCCGGCATCGGTAAGGAACAGAAGCCAATCGTATGATTGGGCAAGGACTTTCAGTTCCTTATTGTGGTTTTCGGATGTGAACCAATTACCGTGGTTGCTGACGACACCGACTGTCAGGATAAAGCGAGATAGCAGTTCCGCGTCTTCCGAAGCGATGATTTCCGCCATTAGGGAATAATATTCCCCACATCGAAGCGTGCCGTCGTTCTTCTGAATTACGCCGCCCATGCTCCCATCGATGAAGCGCAATCTTTGCAAGGAAGAAATGGTTCTTGCAACATAGGCGCCCTGCTTGGCTTTCTCGATGGTCTGCGGCCCTTTCTTTAACCCTTCCTCAACTCCCACCCGTTTGCATTCAAAGATGGCAAATGGTCTCTGGCGGAGGGACACGACTGTGAAATGTCCGTTGTTTTTCTCGAGATTATCCAGATAGGCGTTGACAAATCTGTTGCCGAGATCACATATAGTGCATGAATTGCGGAGGATCAGGTCTTTCGTCAGCAAAACATTTGATTTCCGCAGATTGTGAGGGATATTCAGGCCCGCGAAAGCACTGTTTTTCAGGATTTTTCTGGCGGTGAGAGGAAGTGTCTCAGGGTTGAAGGCAATTTTTGTCAGCGATGTGGCGGAATGAAGACTGTATTCTACGTTATGCGTAATGGCGGCGTTCGCAAATTCTGGAAGTTGTCTTTCGATGGCGATGTGCCGCTCGAATCCCCATGATTTCAAGCTGTAAAAAGTGATTAGTTCAACAAGCGTTCCGAGTGCTCTTCCCGCCGCTTTTTTGGCATCCTTCGCATAGTGAAAGACGTCTTTAGCTAATACTTTTTGAAGACTATCAACGGAAGGATATGGCATGCACATGTTTCCCGGAACTGAAAAAAAATGGGGAAAGGATAGACTCCGATGTTATCCCAGTGTAGTTGAAGGTTCAAAGCGACTCATGGAGTACATTTTAACCCGCTTTCGTCCGGGCGATCAACCGGTCTTGTCAGGATCGTTCTGAACCCCGCGGCAGAGAGTATAATCAGAATTATGCGCAACGGGACGGAACTGTTCTCCCGCCTCATTCCGCGAGGAGATAACCCCGGCGCGCCGCCATGACGATAGAAAACGCTTATGTTTGTTGATGAAGCTGAAATTGAGATATTCGCCGGTCGCGGCGGCGACGGCTGCTCCGCCATGCGCCGGGAAAAATATGTCCCGCATGGCGGGCCGGATGGCGGCGACGGCGGCGACGGCGGCAGCGTATACCTGCTGGCCCAGGCCGGTATCGACACGCTTCTGGACATGGCGGGGCGGCATCACTGGCGCGCCGGGGACGGCGGGCGCGGCATGGGCAAAAAGAAGGCCGGCAAGCGCGGCGTTGATCTGTTGATCCGTTTGCCTCCGGGAACGCTGGTTTACGACCGCGATACCGGCTTGTTGCTGGCCGATATGACCCTGCCAGGCCGGCGGGTGACAGTGGCGGCGGGCGGCAAAGGCGGGCGCGGAAATGTTCATTTTGCCAATTCCGTACGCCAGGCGCCGAACTTCGCCGAGCCGGGCCAACCCGGTCCAAGCCGCCGCCTGAAACTGCAACTTCGTCTGATCGCCGATGTCGGCCTTGTCGGCTTGCCGAACGCGGGAAAATCGACGCTTCTTTCGCGGCTTTCGGCGGCGCGGCCCAAAATCGCCGACTATCCGTTCACCACTCTCCAGCCGCAACTGGGCATCGCGCAACTCGACGCGGAGCGACGCCTGGTTCTGGCCGACATACCGGGACTTATCGAAGGCGCCCATGAAGGCGTCGGCCTGGGTTTGGATTTTCTTCGCCACATTGAACGCGCCCGCGTGCTGGTGCACCTGATCGATATTTTGCCCCCGCGAACGCCCGATCCCTTCGACGCTTACATGGCTCTGCGCCGGGAGCTTTTTGCGTACAGCCCGCGCCTGGCCGCCAAGCCGGAGATTCTGGTCGCCAATAAAATGGACCTCGCCGGCGCCGCGGAATCGCTGGCCGAACTGCGCCGGCAATTGCCCGGCAAAGATATTCTGGCTATCAGCGCTGTCGCCGGCGTCGGTCTGCGGCCGCTGCTGGAAGCTCTCTGGCGACTCGTGAAGAACGCTCCGCCGGGCGAAGCCTTTCTGGATTCCCCGCCGCCGATGGTATTGCCGCCGGCCGCGGGACGGCCGGACGAGCCGGATGCCCAACTGGCCGCGGAAATCGAAGCAATCCAGGCGGACGATATCCGCAAGAGTCGATATTATCGTCGCGCTAAAACAGCGCGCCATCCGCGCTGACGAACCCGCTCCAACCGGAGAATTTCATGAGCGTTCTGGCCATTGACATCGGCAACAGCCGCGTGGGGGCGGCCTTTTTTACCGACGGAAAAACCGCCGATCCCGCCGCGCGGATGGACCTTGGCGCCATCGATGCGGAACTCCCCCCCCTGCTGGAGAAACTCTGGAAAGCGGCGAAGCAAGAGTGGGAAGAGTCCGCCCCTTCACCCGGTGCGGCGATCGCCAGCGTGGTCCCCGCGCTCACGCCGCGTGTGGCACGGATGGTGCAAAAGATTTGCGGCGTCATACCGGAACAAATAGGCGTGGATCTGGATATTCCGCTCCCCAACCGTCTTACCGATGCGGCCACAGTCGGAGTGGACCGGTTGCTCGGCGCGTTATGCGCTTACGTAAACACCGAGCAGGCCTGCGCGATCATCAGCGCCGGCTCGGCGCTGGTCGTGGACTGCATCGACGGCGATGGCGTCTTTCTCGGCGGGGCGATCTCTCCGGGGCTGGCGATGGGCGCCAAGGCTCTCCATACCTGGGCCGCCCAGTTGCCGCCGGCCTCGCTGGAACCGCCGACCGAACCGATCGGTCGCAATACCCTCGAAGCGCTGAATCTGGGTTTATATGCCGCGGCCCGCGGCGCCGTGCGTGAACTGGTCGAGCGTTACGCGAACCAGCTGGGCGCCTGGCCGCACGTGGTCGCCACCGGCGGCGATGCCCGCCGCTTGCTCGGTGAGACCGGCCTGGTGGATTCGTTTATCCCGGACCTGGTACTCCAAGGCGTGGCGTTGGTATGGGAACATCATTCCCGTTCTCCCCGCAAACGGGCCAGAACGGTGTAATCTTCCAGGGTGCTCGTATCGCCGACGGATTCCCGGCCGGCGGCGATGTCGCGCAAAAGACGCCGCATGATTTTTCCGGACCGGGTTTTCGGCAACGACTCGGTGAAGTGGATGTCGTCCGGCCGGGCGATGGCGCCGATTTCCTTGACCACCCAGGTCTGGAGCTCCCGGCGGAGGACTTCGCCGGCGGAAGCGCCGGCCTTAAGCGTAACGAAGGCGGCCAGAGCCTGGCCTTTGAGTTCGTCCGGCCGGGCCACCACCGCCGCCTCGGCCACCTGGGGATGGGCGACCAGCGCGCTTTCCACTTCCATGGTTCCCAGCCGATGACCGGCCACGTTCACCACGTCGTCCACGCGACCCATCACCCAGAAGAAGCCGTCGGAATCGCGGCGGGCGCCGTCGCCGGTGAAATAGAACGGCGGAATCTCGCTCCAATATTGCTTTTGGAACCGTTCGTCATCGCCGTAAATGGTGCGGAGCATACTCGGCCAGGGTTTACGGATCGCCAGGAACCCGCCGGCATTGGGAGGCAGTTCATGTCCCTGGCGGTCCACCACCGCCAGGTCCACGCCGAAAAAGGGGATGGCGCAACTGCCCGGTTTGGCGGCGGTAATGCCGGGCAGGGGCGAGCACATGATGCAACCGGTCTCCGTCTGCCACCAGGTATCCACGATGGGACATTTTTCCCCGCCGATCACGCGGTGATACCACATCCACGCCTGCGGGTTGATCGGTTCGCCCACCGTGCCCAGCAGGCGGAGGCTCGTCAGGTCGTGGCGGGCGGGAAATTCATCGCCCCATTTGATAAACGCGCGGATCGCCGTGGGGGCGGTATAGAACACGCTTACGCGATGGCGTTCGATGATATCCCAGAACCTGTCGCCGGCGGGATGGTTGGGCGCTCCTTCGTACATGAGAACGCTGGCGCCGCAGGCCAGCGGCCCGTAGACCAGGTAGCTGTGGCCGGTAACCCAGCCGATGTCGGCCGTGCACCAATAGACATCGTCCTCGCGCATGTCGAATATATATTTGCATGTAAGCGCGGCCCCGAGCAAATACCCCGCGGTGGTATGCACCACGCCCTTGGGTTTTCCCGTGGTGCCGCTGGTGTAAAGGATAAAGAGATTGTGCTCGGAATCCAGCGCCGCGGCGGGAAAGTCCGGCGGAGCGGCGGCGACAAAATCGTGGTACCAGATGTCGCGCCCCGGCGTCATCGAAATATTCTGGCCGGTGCGCCGCACCACGATGCATCGTTGGACGGTCGGGGTTTTGACCAGGGCCGCATCGACGTTCTTTTTCAATTCGACGATTTTGCCTCTCCGCCAGCCCCCGTCGGCGGTGAGCACGGCCGCCGCCCGGGCGTCGTTGATGCGGTCGGCCAGGGCCTCGGCGGCGAAACCACCGAAGATCACGGTGTGCACCGCCCCGATGCGGGCGCAGGCGAGCATGGCCACCGCCGCTTCGGGAATCATGGGCATGTAAATGGCCACGCGGTCGCCGCTCTTGATTCCCGCCCCCCGCAGCGCGCCGGCCAGGCCGCAGACCGCGCGGTGCAGTTGGCCGTAAGTGAGAACTTTCCGATCGCCCGGTTCGCCTTCCCAGAACAGAGCCGGTTTATTTTCCCGGCCGGCCTGGATATGCCGGTCCAGGCAGTTGTAGGCGACATTGAGCTTACCCCCCACGAACCATTTGGCGAAAGGCGGATGGCTCCAATCGAGCACCTGTTGGAATTTTTCGAACCAGACCAGTTCGTCGGACATTTGAGTCCAGAATTGCTCCGGCTGCTCAAGGGATTGTCGATACAGCCGTTCGTATTCAACCCGGCTCTTGAGCCGGGCGCCGGCGGCGAAGTCCGGCGGAGGCGGAAAGGCTCGCTCTTCCTGCAGAATAGATTCAATATGGGCGGCAATGCTCATGGAACCTCCCGAATGGGCTTGGAACCTGCCTCAAAACAGATCGAGGCCACGACTATCCTTAAAGACAGAGTCTTGAAATCCTGTCCGAAAAATAGACATAACGTATAATTATAGCAAGAATCAGGCCGCTGGTCGCTAAAGTGTTGTGATGTTGCAAAACGGCAAAACCGCGGCGACGCGGCAAACGGTGCTAAAGGCAAGCTCTTGTGAATGCCATCGGCAAAACAGTTGTGGTCGCGATGTCCGGCGGAGTGGACAGTTCCGTCGCGGCGGCGCTCTTGAAGCGGCAGGGTTACAACTGCATTGGCGCGTTTATGCGCCTGGGCCACGACCCCATCCCGCCAGCCGCCGGAACCGGTGGAGAATCGGTTCTTTGCCAGTCCGAAAACACCTCCGCGCCCCGCCAGGGCCATCAGCAGGGATGTTGTTCCACCCGCGACGCCGCCGACGCCCGCTTTGTCGCCGGCCTCCTGGGTATCCCGTTTTACGCCCTGAATTTTCAGAACGATTTCAATGGAATCATTGATTATTTCGTGCAGGAATACAATCGCGGCCGTACCCCGAACCCCTGCGTGCGCTGCAATGAATACCTGAAGTTCGGAAAACTGGCCCTTTACGCCCGCGCCATCGGCGCCGATTACGTGGCGACCGGTCATTACGCCCGCATCCGCCATGCCGCTGACGGCCAGGTGGAGATATGGCGCGGCGTGGACCCCGCCAAGGATCAGAGCTATGTGCTTTTCGGCGTACCGGCTGACGAATTGCCGCGGATGCTTCTACCCGTGGGCGATTATCCCAAGAGCCGGGTGCGTGAACTGGCCCGCGAATTCGGCCTGCCCGTGCACGATAAGCCCGATTCCCAGGAAATCTGTTTCGTCCCGGATAACGATTACGCCCGCCTCGTCCGCAAGCGAACGCCCGCCGCCATCCGGCCGGGTGAAGTGGTGGACGCTTCCGACCGGGTGATCGGTTCGCATGGCGGGCATCAGCATTTCACCGTGGGTCAACGCAAAGGCGTCGGCGTGGCCCTGGGCTATCCAATTTACGTAACGGCGATTGATCCGCAGACCAACACCGTGCGCGTCGGACCGCGGGAAGCGCTGCTGCGTCGCCGGCTGGTGGCCAGGGAAGTGAACTGGCTGGGCCGGCCGCCGACCGAACCGATTTCGTGCACTGCTAAAATCCGTTATAACTCGCCCCCCGCGCCGGCGATGGCGCGGCTTACCGGAGCGGGTGAACTCACGGTCGAATTCGAACGGAGCGTGGCGGCGATAACACCCGGGCAGGCGGTGGCGTGTTACGACGGCGAGCGGTTGCTCGGCGGCGGATGGATTGATCGCGTGGATAGCGCCGGCGAAGAGGAATAGTGAAGCTTCCATGAACATCACTCTGGTGCACGCCGGCGCGTTGGGTGACACGCTGCTGCTGGCGCCGCTGCTGCGCGGTCTCCAACAGCGCTGGCCGGATGCGACCCGCACCGTGGTCACCCGGCACTCCTTCGGGCGGTTGCTGGTGGAAATGAACCTGGCGGAACATGCCGCCGATGGCGATGATCCGATCCACGCCTCCTGGTTTGCCGCCGATTCGCTTTCGCTCGCTCCGCCGCCGGTCCCCCGGCCTGGTCGGTCTCCCGCGTGGAGCCGTTGCGACCTGCTGATCAGCGCGGTAAGCAATGGCCGGGATTCCTGGGCGGACCACGCCCGGCGGTTCTCCACTGCGCGCCGGTTTCTTTTTTTCAACCCGCTTCCGCCGTCGGATTTTCCCGGCCATGTGAGCGAATATCACCGCCGCCAACTCGCCGCACTGAATTTACCGGAACCCGCGCTTCCACCGGCGCGGCTTAACCCCGGCGCTACCGTGGTGATTCATCCCGGCGGCGGTGCGCAGGAAAAATGCTGGTCGCTGGAAAACTTCATCCAAGTTGGCCGGGAACTTCTTGCCGTGGGTCGCCGGGTCGAATTCGTGCTCGGCGAAGCGGAGATAGAGCGCCTGGATGCAGCGCAAGTCTCCCTGCTGGCGCGGGATTTCCGGGTTCATCAAACACCCGGCCTGGGGGAGTTGGCGAAACTTTTCCGGCAAGCCGCCGTGTACCTGGGCAATGACAGCGGCCCGACCCATCTCGCCGGCGTGACCGGAATACCCACGGTGGCTATCTTTATTTCCAGCAATGCCCGGCTCTGGCGGCCCATCGGACCGCGGATATGGGTTCTCCTCCCGGGCCGAATTCCCCCGGCCCCGGGAGAATTGGCGCGGCGCGTATGTCGGTTGGCTGAGGCGCGTTGATCCCTCTTGAAAAAATTACTTGCGCCGGGAGGGCCAAGTGCGAAGGTTGGGTTAGAATATTGGTTATGAATCAGCCCAACCAACCCGACATCGATGAACAAATGCGCCGGCTCCTGCGGGGCGTGGAGCAAATTTATTCGGAGGCGGAACTCCGGGAGCGGTTGATCCGTGCCGCCCGGGAGCGCCGCCCGCTTCGCGTCAAACTCGGCATGGACCCCACCGCGCCCGATCTGCACCTTGGCCACGCGGTGGTGCTGCGCATGCTGCGGCGGTTTCAGGATCTCGGCCACCGCGCGGTGCTGATCATCGGCGATTTCACCGCCATGATCGGCGACCCGACCGGCAAGAAGAAAACCCGTCCCGTACTTTCGGCCGCGCAGGTGGAGGAAAACGCCCGCACATATCTCGCCCAGGCCGGCAAAATTCTCGACACCGGCCCGGAGAAACTGGAAATCCGCCGCAACAGCCAGTGGCTCTCCCCAATGAATTTCGCCGACGCGCTGCGCCTGGCCCAGCGGATGACCGTCGCCCGCATGCTCGAACGCGACACCTTCCACGAGCGTTATGCGGCTGGAGAAGCTATCTACATCCATGAGTTTATGTATCCGCTGATGCAGGGCTGGGATTCGGTCATGATCGAAGCCGATGTGGAATTGGGCGGCACGGATCAGACGTTCAATAACCTTCTCGGTCGCGATCTTCAGCAAAGCCGGGGGCAACCGCCGCAGATTGTCATGATCGCGCCCCTTCTGGCCGGCACCGACGGCCGGGAGAAAATGAGCAAGTCGCTGAACAATTACGTAGGCGTGAGCGAACCGCCCCAGCAGCAATTCGGCAAAACCATGAGTATTCCCGATGCCCTGATGAAGCAGTGGTTCCGGCTATGCACGCCGCTGCCGGAAGACCGCATCCGTTCGCTGGTGGACCCCGGCCTGACCCATCCCCGGGAAGCCAAAGAAGTGCTGGGACGGTCGATTGTGGAGCAGTTTCATTCGGCGGCCCAGGCCGCCGTCGCCGCCGCCGAGTTCCGCCGTCGCTTTTCCGAGGGACGGCTTCCGGACGATCTGGAAATGCGTTTTGTTGATCCGGGGTCGCTTCGTTCCGGCCGTATCGGCCTGCTGACGCTGATCAAGGAAGTTGGATTCGCCGCGTCCACCAGCGAAGCACGACGGTTAGTGGAAAGCGGGGCCGTCCATTTTGCTGGCGAAAAAATCATCGATCCGAAACTAGCCGTGTCGCTGGACGATCAGCCTGTTCTGGTGGTAGGCAAGCGGCGGGTATGTCGGGTGACGATTCGTCCACCTTGTGCGCCGTCTTAGCGGTAAGAGTTATGTTGCCGGTTTATGCCGGCATTCCCGAAAAAATTACTACTACCTCTTCCAACTGGTGTGCATGAAAGATTGGACGTGATGTCGATGAGACGGTTCATCGCCGTTATGATCGTGGGGGGATCACAAAGGTACGAAGACTTCATGAATCACTATGGACCTACCTACCGCCCCATGGAAGATTCCCCAAAATACGGCCATACCGATCTCAAATGAATACGTAATGCGTGTTCCTCCATTCCTGTCGCTGACTATGTGAATAAATGGTGGAAAAACTTCCAGTAAGACATCCTGGTCACAATTTTTATTCAAGAACCCTAACAATTATTACAACTCACCCTCAAATGCCGCTAACATTACCGTACCTACCAACAACCACTTACAACACTTATCCATCAACTTTTCCACTTTCAACCCAATAACAACAAATTCATAACGTATGCTTTTTACAGTAGTTACAGAAAAACCTGTATTTCTTCACATTCCAACATCCACTACTGCTACGAATACTGGTTATAAGAATCTTATCATAATAAACGAAGATCGTATCTTGCATCGTATTTGCGCACCAAGTAAGCGTACAAATGTGGATAACCTGTTGGCAATACAGCGGAAATGTCCAATTACTCTCACAATACATTTAATTAAAAAACATCTATACTGGTCCCATTATTATCTGACAAAGTGTCCCAATGCCTGATTTTTCCTGAATATTAACTCGCTGAGTGCTGGCGAGGCGAAAAGCGTTGACAAAATGGGTAATGCTTGCGATTGCACGTTGTTTATTTTGAGCTGAAGAGTATTTTAGTTGCCCTTGTTTGATTTGAATCATCGGATATATTCCAGGTAATGCGCTTCTACGACCAATCAGATAAAACAATATTTGAGGGCTGTAAGAGGTTGAATAGATTGTATTGTGGCAATCGTCTGCGTGTGACCAGTCTAAGGCGCCTGTAAGAGCTAAAGAAATATTTCCAGATTGAATCCAGCGTATGGCACGAACAGAAGCCAGTAAGCCGGATGCAGCCCCGGCTGTAAAAACAAGGAGTGGACCTCGAATACCGAACTCAATAGTCAGCTCGGCCGCAACCGTGCTGGGAAGAGTGCGACTAAAAGCGGCAGGACTGGAATATTTGCCGTTGCTGTTCTTTCGAGACCGTTGAAAAATGAGATCTTCTTCCCGGGCTCCTCTCATTGTCCCGAGAAATACAGCCATTGTTTGCCTGTCTTTCGCAGGAATATCCTGCAGAACAAGACTTGCCAACTGCCGCGCCCGTTCTCCCAACGAACTGACAGATCGTTCTGCTCTGCCGGTATAATGGGAAAAAGCGGGCGGCGGTTTCTTAACTGTTTCCACTCCCATCTCGGCAGCTTTATTATTTCCCCTGCTATCTTGTGCTATCCACCTGAAGATAAATACATCATCTTTCATTTCTTATAACCCATCAGCATCGTGAAGAGTCAATACCACGGCGGCATTCATACCGCCGAATCCACTTGCTGTCTTTAGAATTGTTTTAAGAGGCTGATATCGTGGTATCGTGTACACCCAGGACATATCCGGATATTCCGGTGTCCGCAAACCTGTAATCGGCGGCACAATCTGTCTTTGAAGCATCCGGCTGGCCAGAGCGGTCTCCAGAAGCCCGCTTGCCCCCAGAGTATGACCGGTCAGTCCCTTCACCGCCGTCAGGAGCGGCCGCCGTGAAAAAATCTCTCGCATGGCAACTGTTTCCATGGCATCGTTGTATGAGGTACCCGTGCCATGCAGAAGAACGGCGTCAATCTGTCCAGCATCAATATCGGCCATGGCCAGTGCCTGTCGAATAGCGCGGATCAGACCACCAGCTTGACGATCCGGTGCGGTCATGTGTACCGCATCCGAGGATATTCCCCACCCGGTGAGAAAAACTGTTGCTCCTTCTTTTTTCTTTTCTTTCTTTTTTTCCACCCGCTGGACCAGACATGCCGCGGCTGCTGAGCCAAGAGCAAGTCCATCGCGATGTACATCAAATGGTCGACAGGTCGTGGAACTTATTGCCTTAAGCGATAGAAATCCATCGCGGACAAAACGACCGGCAATATCGCCGGCGCAGACAAGTACACGTGGCGCATCGCCGGCGCCAACCATCATTGCCGCTTCAATCAGGCCGACCAGGCCGGAAGTGCAGGCTGTCGAGACACAAAAACGCGGCCCACGAAGTTGGAAACGATCCCCCAGCGCCTGAACGGATTGAGATATTCCACCGTAGCCCCGCCCGCCATCAAGGTTCCGTAAAACATCATTATTCCCGGTTGTTTTCTCATTTTCGGCATCCAGCGTTGCCTCCAGCGCGGCAATATCTCCCTTGGTGGTGGCCAGGATAAAGCCGCAATCATCGCGATCTTTTTCAAGAGGCAGCGCCGCTTCCATAGCTTTCTCCACCAGACTTTTCCAGGCGATGGATTCATCCGGGTGATCGGGAAAAAGAGGTACTTTCGCCGGCGGAGTCACCCATGCCTCAAAAATATCCTCCAACGAGGAATATTCGCTGGTGCAGGCGGAAAACGAGGTAAGTTGAATCGGAGATTTCGTCATGGCGCGATACTCAAATAACCGCGATCGGGGTATAATCAGAGCATATCAGATACCGCCGCGGGGCTGAAGGGAAGCGCATGTTTCAACCGGAGCTTTTTACCGCCGTTGTTCAAGCCATGCGTCGCCGCCGGATCCTCTCGGTTTCCCAGCCGGGTGGGGAACATCAAAACAAGCGGCTGCCGCCGGTAACATTGCGCGTGGTGCTCCGCAGCCTCCAGGTATTTTCCTGGTTTGCCGCCTATCTGGTTATTTTTGTGGTTGTTTTAGGGCCGTTTCTTTGGCTGGCGGCCGCAATATGGGATCGGGACCGACGACTGCCGCGGCGTATTGTTCGCGCATTGTATCGGCACGGGATGAGAGGATTCTGCGGCTCCAACATGCGGATCCAGGCGTTCGATTGGAATCGTATCCAAGTCCCCTGCATACTGGTGGCCAACCATCTCTCCGCGATCGACATTCTCCTGCTCCTCCAACTTCCGCCGGATGCCCGCTGCTGGGCAAAAACCTGGCCATTCAGAATGCCTTTCTTGGGCGCCTTGATGAAACTCTGCGGCCATCTGCGCGTGGAGCGTGAAAATGTGCTGGAACAAGCTGCGCAAAGTCTGCGGCGCGGCGTGAGTTTGTATGTATTCCCGGAAGGAACGCGCTCGCGCAACGGCCGCCTGGGTAGATTTCATGACGGAGCCTTCCTGCTGGCGGCGCGGACAAATTGCCCGGTCGTGCCCATCGCCATTCATGGCAGCGGCCGCTGCATGATTCCGGACCATATTCGGATTCACGATGTGCCGCTGCGGGTTGAACCGCTGGGGATTCTCCATGCGGACCCGGCGGCGGAAAAACCGCATCTGGATCTCAAACGCCGGGCTTTTGCGATGATCGAACGGGCCCTGGAGCGGGAATGATCAGATAAAGAAAGTACTCTTCATGTCGGAAAATATCATCCATCGTATTCCCCATCGTCCGCCCATGCACTGGCTGGACGACGCGAAAATACTGGCGGACGGGTCCATTTGCGCCCGGCGGACCATTTCTCCCGCGCATCCCTTTGTGGTCAAAGGGATGTTGGCCAGGTCGGCCCTGATTGAAATGCTCGCCCAGGCGGCCGCGTGCGGCGCCGTGTCCGGAAAAGAAGCGGAGCCGGCGTCGCGGGGAATGCTGATGGTGCTTCGCGAAGTATTCTTCGCGGGCGCTCCTGCGGTCGGCGAAGGCGTGGACCTTCATGTCAAAATGATCCGAAGCTTCGGAAACATGTTTTTATGCGAAGCGATTGCCACGGTCGGCGAACGGCTGCTCGTCCGCGGGGAATTCTCGTTCGTTCGATTACCGGCCGACTAAGAAGCGGCGGAGAATCCGGGCCGGCTCTGCGGCGCCGCCGCCGGCCGCAACAGGCCGGCGTGGCAATTTTTCCGGGCATCCTACATCGACCCGACCGGCGAGCCACCGGGTTTATCCCGGTGGGCTTCCGAACTCCCGTGAAAAGGCGGCTTTTTCAACCCCTGCCCGGAAAAATTGCCACGCCCCAACCGGCCGACCGGTGTTATGCGGCGTTGGGCGTTTTCATCTTTCGCGTTACAATCGCCCCATGACCGCAGCAACGTCCGCCAACCGGCAAACCGTCCCGGTACTGGATTTCGGTTCCCAGTATGCGCAGCTTATCGCCCGCCGCGTGCGTGCAGCGGGCGTCCACGCCGTGCTGGTAGCGCCGGATATTTCCCTGTCCGAACTGCGGACTCTCGAGCCGATCGGACTGATTCTTTCCGGCGGACCGGCAAGCGTGTATGACCCCGGCGCGCCGCGCTGCGATCCGGCGATTTTTGACCTCAATATTCCGGTGCTCGGCATCTGTTATGGAATGCAGATCGCGGTCGAACTGCTCGGAGGGCGGGTTCAGCCCGGCCGGGCGGGTGAATACGGCGCTGCGCGCCTGACGGTTCCATCCAGCGGCGAACAGGGAGCGATGGCGGCCGATCTGTTTTCCGGAGTACCCGAAGAGACCAGCGTGTGGATGAGCCACGGCGACCAGGTGGGGGAAATCGGCCCGGAATTTGTGAAGCTGGCCGCAACGCCAGGCTGTCCGCTGGCGGCCATTCGCCACCGCCGCCGGCCTTTTTTCGGCGTGCAGTTCCATCCCGAAGTAACTCATACGCCGCATGGGACGAAAATTCTGGAAAACTTTCTCTATCGCGTCTGCCATGCTTCGGGCACGTGGCGCATGGGTAATTTCGTGGATATCGCGGTTGATAAGATACGCCGGAGGGTGGGAGCGGGGCGGGTGATCTGTGGTCTTTCCGGCGGGGTGGATTCCGCGGTGACCGCCGCCCTGCTGCACCGCGCCGTGGGCGACCAGCTGGTGTGCATTTTTGTGGACAACGGACTGCTGCGAAAAAATGAGCGGCAAAACGTTCAAAGCACGTTCCGCGATCATTTCCACATCGACTTGCGCGTGGTGGATGCGGCGGATGAATTTATTTCCGCGCTGGCCGGTGTAACCGAACCCCAGCGCAAGCGGATCATTATCGGCAAGGCGTTCATTGACGCATTCAAACGCGCCGCCGCCGGCATTCCCGACGCTCATTTTCTGGCCCAGGGCACGCTGTATCCGGACGTGATTGAAAGCGGCCACGGCTACGCCCGCACGGCGGCAAACATCAAGCCGCATCACAACGTGGGCGGTCTTCCGGCGGAACTGGGCTTTGAACTTGTCGAGCCGCTGCGCGATCTATTTAAGGATGAAGTGCGGCGGTTGGGCGAGGTACTGGGATTGCCGGAGCATATCGTCTGGCGGCATCCCTTCCCCGGACCCGGTCTGGCGGTGCGCTGTCTCGGCGAGGTTACGCGGGAAAAACTCCAACTGCTCCGCCAGGCGGATGAGATTCTGCTCGAGGAAATCGTGGCGGCGGGATTGTACCGTTCCACAGCTCAGACATTTGTTGTTCTGCTGCCGGTGCAAAGCGTGGCCGTGATGGGCGATGGGCGGAATTACCAGCCGGTGATCGCCCTGCGGAGCGTGGATTCGACGGATTTTATGACCGCCGACTGGAGCCGCATCCCGTACGATATTCTGGCGCGGGTAAGCAATCGGCTGGTCAACGAAGTTCGCGGCATCAGCCGCGTCGTATACGATATCACCAGCAAACCGCCGGGCACGATTGAATGGGAATAAGCCCTTCAGCGCGGCGGCGCCTTGGGTCGCCCCGGCGGCCGGGAGCGTGATCTTGACAACCAGCGCCGGTCAGGTACACCCGCATGACGTCGGCTTACCGGAAGCTTTGATCCGCAAGCGTCGCCGATTCCGCAGAATCGGGTACCTGATGCTTCTGATCGCCGCGTGTACGGCGCTGCCGGGGTGGTTTCTCTATGGCGTTTCCATCTGGGGGGCGTTTACCGTCAGCCAGGTCACGTTGCCGCAGGCGATCATCGCCTATTCCCTGCTGATTGTTTCGAGCATTACGCTGGTTCTGGGATTGTGGTATCTGCTCTTGGCGCAGGTGCGTCGTCTGGCGCGGGTGGTCGAAGGCGCCGGTGAACAAACCGGCCGGCCGCCGCGATTGTGCGCGAACTGCGGCTGGTCCTTTGACGAACCGGACCGCTTTTGCCGGCATTGCGGCCGACCGCTGGTAAAAAGTCCATCGGGATAACCGGCGGCGTAAACTTTCAGAAAACGGCCAAGTTCAAGCCGGGATGGTTCACCGGGGAGATTTCCCGGATCCGGGGGAAAAGCGTTCCACAAGTTTGCGAATCAGGGGTTGATTCGCATCAAGGCCAAGACTCTTTTTCCAAAGAGTCAGCGCCTGGCCGCGCCGGAGAGTCAGAGACCTGTTATCGATATACTGAGTCATGTCCACAACTCCCAATCCATTGAGGGCGGGAGTGCAGTGGGGATTGCGTTTCAGGGCGTCCCGATAAGCGGCGGCGGCGGCGGCCAGGCGCCCCAGCCGGTAATAACAATATCCGGTTCGCTCGCTGACCAGGGCCGAAGGCGCGAGTTTCCGCGCGGATTCTCTTTTGGGCCAGGTACATCTGGGCCAGGTCCAGATAAACGCGCGGCTGGTGCGGCTGCAGTTCGAGGCTCCGCTTAAGATAATGGATCGCCCGGGGCCGGTAGGCGGCGTTTTGCGCCGCGGCCTGCGCGTAAATGACGCCGAGATTCGCCCAGGTTTTGAAGGAGTGGCCACCGTCGGCCGCGGCCCGTCTGGCATAAATAATTCCCAAAGCGGGATTCCCCGCCTGCGCATAGGCGACCGCCACATGAAGGGCCGCGCGCGGGCTGTGCGGTCGGATCTGCAGCGCATACTGGTAGGCCCTGATGGCACGGGGAAATTGGCGCAGTTGCTGATACATTACCCCGAGTTCATAGGCGGCGTAAAAGCTCCAGGGGTTCAAGTCGAAGGCGCGCCGGTAATCGGCCGCGGCGCGGCGATATTTACCCGCGTGGCGATAGATATCGGCGCGGGCCTCGTATGCCAGCACCATTCGGGGATTTCTCGCAATCGCCTGGGTCAGCTCGAGCAGGGCCCGCCGCACATGACCCTGGTCCGCGGCCAACCGGCCCCGTACATAACAGCGCAAGGCGATATGCCGCTGGCCGCATCCCCCCACCGCGCCGCTGATCAGGGCAATCAGCATCGCCGTCCGAAGTCTTTTTCCAACTTTCATGCAAGTTTTCCCGGCCGGCAATCGGAAAAATCCTTATTTTTTGAAGGGCGACCGGCGGCTTGCGGTCGCCGTGTGTATAAAACGGGCCTTTTTATTACCATGCACGGATGAATAAATCAACGCCTCGGATAAGTTGGCGCGCCTGGATGGTTTTTCCGTCGAAGCGGCTCGCACGCCCCGGCGCAACACGATAAAATCCGGACATTATGATCGGAAAAATGAAATGAGAGGTATACGATGAACGCACCGACATTCCAGCGGATAAAAGTACCGTCCGCGGGACAAGCCATCCAAATGGGAACCGACAACAAACTGCGGGTTCCCGATCACCCGATCATTCCCTTTATCGAAGGCGACGGGACGGGGCCGGACATCTGGCAGGCCGGAGTGCGGGTGTTTAACGCCGCCGTCGAAAAGGCCTACGGCGGCAAACGCCGCATCGCCTGGATGGAAGTTTACGCTGGCGGGAAGTCTTTTGAAAAATTCAAAACCGGAACACCCGAAGGCGACGCGAAAGCGTGGCTGCCCGACGAGACCGTGCAGGCCTTCCGACACTTCCTGGTCGGAATCAAGGGACCCTTGACCACGCCGGTGGGCGGCGGCATTCGTTCGCTCAACGTGGCCCTGCGGCAGCAACTCGATTTATACGTATGCCTGCGACCGGTGCGCTACTTCCCCGGCGTGCCCAGTCCGGTGAAAAAACCCGAAGCCGTGGATATGGTGATTTTCCGCGAAAACACGGAAGACATTTATGCGGGCGTGGAATGGCCGGCCGGATCGCCGGAAGTACACAAGCTGCTCGCGTTTCTGCGGAAGGAATTTCCGCAAGCCTACGGAAAAATCAGATTTCCGGAAACCAGCGGTCTGGGCATCAAGTCGGTCAGCCGGGAAGGTTCGCAACGGTTGATCGCGGCCGCCATCGATTACGCGATCGCCCATCATCGCAAGAGCGTTACGCTGGTGCACAAGGGCAACATCATGAAATACACCTCCGGCGCGTTCCGCGACTGGGGTTACCAGTTGGCCAGGGAAAAGTACGCCGCTGCGGAAATCGACGGCGGACCATGGCTCCGACTCTCCAACGGCGTGGTGATCAAGGATGCCATCGCCGACATCACGCTCCAGCAGATTCTGACGCGTCCGGAAGATTTTGACGTGATCGCCACGCTGAATCTCAATGGCGACTATTTAAGCGACGCTCTGGCGGCGCAGGTCGGAGGAATCGGCATCGCACCGGGTGGAAATATCAACTACCGCACCGGTCATGCCGTTTTTGAGGCTACCCATGGTACGGCCCCGAAATACGCCAACCAGGACAAGGTCAATCCCGGAAGTGTGATCCTCTCCGGCGTAATGATGCTGGAATATATGGAATGGCCGGAAGCAGCCGATTTGATTGTCCGGGCGCTGGAGCGAACCATCCTCCAGAAATCGGTTACGTATGACTTGGCGCGGCTGATGAGCGGAGCGATTGAAGTGAAATGCAGCCAATTCGCCGATGCCATCATCCGAAATCTTGGTGGAACTGGAAAGTAATCGCCCGCCCGCCCGGTTCAGACGACCGGCGCGTTACAATGCGCGCATGAATGCGCCCCGTTATCTTTTCTGGCTGGCGGGAAAACCCGGGGCCGGTCCGGAAAGAACCGTTCGCTCCCCCTTTGATGATTCCGAGATCGGGCATGTCGCCCAGGCGTCGCCGGACGACATTCATCAGGCCCTTGGCGCCATGGTGGATGCCTTTCCCGCGCTCCGCGCACGGGGAGCCTGGCGGCGCCGCGCGGCCTGCGAGCGGGTCCATGCCGGCCTGTTGGCACGCCGTGAGGAATTCGCCCGGATGATCGCCCGGGAAGCCGGCAAACCGATCCGCGCGGCCCGCGGCGAGGTCGATCGCGCGCTGACCACGTTTCGTCTGGCCGTTGAAGAGAGCGTCCGCATCGGTGGGGAGCAGCTCCCGGTGGATGTGGACGAGCGATCGCAGGGCTATCACTGCACGATCGAACGCAGGCCGGTCGGTCCGTGTTTGTTCATCACCCCCTTCAATTTTCCGTTAAATCTGGTTGCCCATAAGGTCGCCCCGGCCCTGGCCTGCGGATGCCCTTTTATTCTCAAGCCATCCGATCGCACGCCCATCACGGCCCTGTTGCTGGGGGAATTGCTCGCCGCGGCGGACCTGCCGCCCGGTTCCTGGCACGTTCTGCCCACACCGGTTGAGAATGTCGCCGCCATGGCCGCGGACCCGCGTCTGCGCCTGGTGTCGTTTACCGGCTCCGTCCCGGTCGGCTGGAAACTCCAGGCCCTGGCGGTGGGTAAAAGCGTGCTGCTGGAGCTTGGCGCCAACAGCGCCGTGATCGTCGAACCGGACGCCGATATCGACGATGCGACCAGCCGTATCGTGACCGGTGCGTTCAGCCACGCCGGTCAGAGTTGCATCAGTGTGCAGAGGATTTTCCTCCACCGCGACATCGCTTCCGCCGCTGGCGCCGCGCTTATCGAAAAAACCCGGAAATTGCGGTGCGGCGATCCCCTGGAGGAAACAACCGATGTCGGTCCGATGATCGACCAGGCCGCGGCCATTCGCATGGAGCAATGGCTGGACGAAGCCTGTTCCGGCGGCGCCCGCGTGCTTGTCGGCGGTCCGCGAAGCGGGTCCTTTTATCCGCCGACGATTCTGACCGATGTGCCGGAAACCAGCCGCCTGCTGCGCCAGGAGGCGTTTGGTCCCGTGGCCGTCATAGGGGTGTACGATGATTTCGAGCAGGCCATGGAATGGGTCAACCGTTCCCGTCTGGGCATTCACGCCGGCGTATTCACCCGCGATTTATTCAAAGCCCGCCAGGCGTTCGATTGTCTGGAAGTGGGGGGCGTCATCATCAACGATGTTCCCACCCTGCGCCTCGACGCGATGCCTTATGGCGGGGTCAAGGAATCCGGCCTCGGCCGCGAGGGCGTGCGCTTCGCCATCACGCACATGACCGAGCTTAAATCGCTTGTGGTGCGTTATTCGTAAACAACAGTTTGGTCAGCACGGTCGGCAAGTCGGTGATTTTGCGGATGATGTGGTCGGGGCGATTGCGCCGGGAAGGCTGGCGGGTCGGCCCGACGGGTTTCCAGACCGTTTTCATGCCCACCCGGCGGGCGCCTTTGATATCAGCGCGGATCAGATCGCCCACAAAAAGGGCCTGCTGGGGACGCACGCCAAGCTCATCCAGAGCGGTGCGGAATATCTCGGGGTGGGGTTTGCGGTAGAACGTATGCGAGGAATAGACCCGGGTGGGAAAGAATTCGAGCAGTTTTTCCCGTTCCAGGTGCCGATCGAGGCAGCAGGCCGGGGCGCAGGTGTTCGAAACGATGGCCATCTTAATCCCCCGCCGCCGGAAAGATTCGAGCATGGCGTGCGTACCCGGTTCCACGCTGGCCCGCTGGGCCACGGGACGATACCACATCCACGCCAGGATATGCTGATTGCGCGCCGGTACGTCTATCGCGAGCTTTCTTAGAACACCGACCATCACGTCCATGGCATCGAAATCGCGGCGGCGCACGCTCGACCAGATATAGCGCCGCCGGAATGCCCGCATGTGCGCCAGGGCGTAAATCTTGAACGCTGGTATCTCCACATCCTGCTCGCGCAAATATCCGTAAGTGTCGGCGGCGCCCTCCAGAAAGAATTTACGCGCGTCGAAATCATTGAAGTACAATAGCGTATTGGCTAAATCAAACAGAATCGCTTCGACCATAATGCCCGCCGTTCCCCCGTCCGCAACGGGGCCTGGGAAGCCGCGCCAGGCGGCCTGTTGATTATCGTAACCGTAGCCGGCGGGATGAACCAGCCCCGCGGCGCTATTCACCGGAATCGGCGTGGCGCATCTGATCGTCGATCCGCGCCAGCAGTTCGCGCAGGGACTCTCTGGAATGCAGCGCAAAGAAATATTCGCGCCATGCGGCCACGGCGGCGTTTTCCCGGGCGATCCCCGCCTGGACGATTTGACTCTCGATGTCTTGCATGACCCCCGGCGCCAGCTCCCCCAGCCGCTCATTGATCGCGTGCAGACGGCGAAACAGTTCGCCGCGTACGAGGCGGTTCGAAGCGTCGCGCCGCCGCCGGCCGCGATCTTCCCGAAGACTTGTCTTGATTCGTTCAATTGTTTCCTGACGCTCCTGAAGGAGGTTATCCGCGGAGCCGGATGCCGCCGCGCCCGCGGCAATAAGCAGTTGGGGATTGTGCGCCAGGTGATGGCGTTGCGCGCGCAGCCGGGCCGGGTCGGGCAACGATGCAACTTCATCCGCCGCCGGCAGCAACCAGCCGGCGGAAACGCACGCATAAGATGGACAAACCTGAAATATGCTGCGCAGAATCTCGTCGGTGATCTGATCATACAACGCGCCGCCGATTCCATGGATAAAAAGATCGCTCAGATGCAGTCGGATGAACATGGTCAGAGTCAACGCCCGGGGCCGGATGTGCAGGCGTTGCCGGGCCAGCGCTTCGTGCAGGCGCGGGGCGGCGGCGATCAGTTCGCCGGCGAGAAAAGAGGCGACGGGAAGCAGGCGATCGGAATAAAGAATTCCCCGTTCACCGGTGTCATCCAGCATGAGCCGGGCGCGCGGCTGGTTGTCGGAATAAATCCAGAACGGCAGCTCAATATGTTGATCCGTGCGGAGCAGATCGGGCATCGGCCGGCCGGGATCCGAAATGCGGCGGGCGGCGCGGTAACGTCCCAGGGCGGCGTTGTACGCGCCGGACCAGGCCCGCGCCTCCCGCAGCCAGGCGAGTACAAACGCCGTCCAGGCGACCCCTTCGCAAAGCCGGCTGCACGGAACATGCCAAACGTTCAACCCCAGCGATATTTCGAAACGCCGCCGCGCGCCGCTGAGCCAGGGAACCAAATGCGGTTGCGAATCCTCGGCGAGAAAGCCCAGGAACTGTTCCAGGGCGTCGCTGCGAACCGGCGAATTGGCGAAAATATTTTCAATCCAGGCGCGGCGCGCCGCGGCGGAAGGAGCCGATAGCTGTTCCGCCGGCAAAGGACTGGCGTGGGCCCAGCGGACCAATTCCTTTTGCAAGCGGTCCCCTTTCCGCACCGGCACGACAAAACCGAACGGATCAACCCGATCATGATCAACGAGCAGATCGATCGCCAGGGCGCCGGTCCAACGGGCCAGGCGGTCCGCCAGAAGAACTTTGGCCCAGACGCCGGCGTGATAAAACTCGTTCTGATGACCGGTGATGATCCAGGGTTGTTGGAGAACGTCCGCCGGTGGCGGGGGAATATCCTGCAACTTGGCATGCGCGCAAAGACTCTCATAAAGCTCGCGCCGGGCGACGGCGGCGAGCGCGGGCCACGGCTCGGAGGAAATCCAGCCGGCGGACTTACCACGCCGGGCGATTACGGCCTGGTGGAGCACGGTTCCGGTCGGTTCCAGGAGCACCTGACCGTGCCGTCGCGGCACGAAGATCCGCGAACTTCGCGGCCCAACGAAACCGGACGGGACCATTTCGCGCGGCAGGATGGATTCAGGAATAAAAATGATGCGACCTCAACCACTGGCGGCGCATTGCGTACAAAGATCAACAGCCTCGAGTTCCCGAAAAAACACCTCCAGGTAATGTCGCAGACGTCGGTTCGGATCATCCAGATGCCCGCCGAAATGTCGGGAGGGGTCGTTGTAGATCAGACGCACGGGCAACTCCGCGATGCGCAGACCGGCCCGCACCGCCTGCACCCAGAACTGCATGGGGAAAGCGTAGCCGGGCTCCGTAAGCCGCAGTCTATTCATCGCCGCGACGCGATGGGCCTTAAACCCGCAGAAGCTGTCGGTAAGATGCAACCCCAGCCGGCGGTTCACTACCTGGGTGATAAGAATGTTGATGTTTCGGCGATCCGGCGGCGGCTGATCGCGGCGGTCGCCGGAGAGGAGGTAACGCGACCCGCTGATGATATCCGCTTCATCCCGCGCCGCGGCGGCGATGAAACATCCCAGCGACGCCGGCTCGTGCTGTTCGTCGCAGTCCATGGTGATCACCCAGTCGTAACGATCGGCCGCGGCGTAATGAAAAGCATCGGCGAGGCTTTTGCCATAACCGAAGTTATCCCGATGGCGCAGTACGCGAATGCCGCGGCGGCGGGCCAGAATCGCCGGTGTGGCGTCCGTCGAACCGTCGTCGATCACGAGTATATCGGTTTGGACGGCGGTGCGGATTTCGGCCAGCACCTTCGTCACATGCCGCTCTTCGTTGAATACCGGAATGGCGATAAGTACCTTCATGATACAGCTCCAACCTTCATGGTAGAAGAGCCGGCGGGGATGTCAAGCTGTATTGATGGAATTCTATAAACCCGGCGCGGCCGTTTTTCCGGACCGCCCTGGGAGCGCGGCTGTCCCCGGCCGCTTTTACTCCCTGGCGACGGCGCGGCGGCATTCGGTTTAAGCCCTGATCAGCGAAATTCGGCTGCTGCCCGGAAATATTGCCACGCCATATAAACCGGGCAGGGCATTTTTTCTCAGGAGCGGCCGCGGAAGCGGCGCGTCGCCCGGTGCGCCGGCCTGGCGGCAACCTTGCTCTTGCCGGTTCCGCGCCAACCACCGAAAAATCGCCACGCCTCAGGCGGCAACCGCCCGCTGTTGCCGCAGGGCATCCACGGCATGGGTGTAGAGCATATCTTTCTCCCGCCGGATCAGTATTTTCACGTCCGAAAGGCTTAAGCCGTACTGGAAGCCCACGCCGTTGATCAACCGCTGTTCGGACGTGGTTAAATCGCCGTTGGCCAGCGCGGCGGCGACCATTGCCCCGAGCCACTGCTGAACCTCAACCGGCGAGTGCGGTTCGGGGGTCTGCAATTGCCCGCGCCCGGCGGCGTCAATCATGCGATGGAGCTGTTCGTCCGTGATGTTCCGGCGCTTCGCCACGGCGCGAAGCATTTGCTCTTGCGCCGCGTCGATTCCGCGGTTGCGCACCACCGCCTTGACCATCCAGGCCAGCAGACCGCTGGGTTCCGGTGGCAGCGCCGCGCCGGCCCCCGGGGGGGCGTAAGCGGCGGCTTGCCCGTTCGCCGGGACCGGTTCGGCGCCTTGCGCCGGAAGCGATGGACCGGCGTTGTCAGACCGGGCCAGTTGCATCAATAGCTCCTGGGCTTGCGCACTGGACATCGCCAGCATGTCGGTGAGCACCCAGCCACGGGAGCCGTCATTGAATATGGCGCCGCAGTAACCGCACTTGTCGGAGGCGTCGTCAACCACCGGAGCGCCGCATTGGGGGCAGTGCGCGGAAGATATGCCGGCGGCGGTGTCGGTTTTGACGCCGGCCTTCCGTCCCAACACCATGAGGTTGCGAGCCAGGTTGGATTCCGGCGTCCGCCGGGCCTGCCCCTGGGCGTCGACCTGATAGCGGCGGGCGGACCATCGAATTTCCACAAGGGCCTGGTCCTGCCCGTCGCCGGGGATCACGCCCAGGGTTTCAACGCCACCCACGGCGCAATCGCCCCAGAACGCCCGCTCGCCGGTGGCCGGCGCCGCCAGCAGTTGCTGATACGCCCGGGTGAATTCCGGGGTGGCTACTTTTAGCAGCGGATCTACCTTGCCCAGCCGGTCCGCCCGCGCTTTTCGCCAGAACAGGACCGAGACCCGATCTTCCAGGTCGGCCGGCGTGAAATCAGGATCGCGCTGCTCCAGCGCACACACGCCGGGCAGAACTTTGGGGTATTCCGGCCGCCATTCGGATTCCTGGGTTATTTGAACCAGCACCCAATCATACTGGCCGCTGCGCAACTGGGCGTGACAGTTTTCACAGCGGGCGCCGGCGTTTAGTTCGATGGGGGCGCCGCAATTGGGACAATGACCTTCAATCAGACCGTCTTTGTCCGTACTCCGGGCGCCGCGGCGGCGCAGGAAAGACCAGTACTCGGTGAAATCTTCGCTTTGGCTGGAGCCGGAAAGAACGCGCGCGTCGGCCAGCGAAACCTGTTGATCCACCGCGCCGGCGTCGATGCGTACCACCGCGGTATCGAAGACATTATCCGAAGTAAGCTGCGCCAGTTGAACGGCCTGAACGGTAATATTCTCCATCCGGTCGCGTACGCCCTCCTCTTTCTGCTCCAGGAACTGCAGACCGAAACGTTCATGCACGCCGTCGGAAATAAACGGCCGGACGCTGTGCGGATTCTGGGCGCACCAGGCGTCCTGGATTTTCAAAAATGCCGTTTGCACACGCTGATAAAATCGGTCGAGTTGAAATGCCGGATCGCGCTGTTGCAGGGACGCCAGCGCGGCGGCTTCGCGGTTGGAGTCCATGGCGTCCAGGCCGCGCTGCGTGCGCCGGCCGCGGTAATAGCCGGCAACGGAGGTGTGCGTCATATAATAGATCACGCCAACCACAATCATTAGGGGAATGCCGATCAAGGGATGGAGAAGTACAAGGAAATACAGTAGTTCAAAAAGCAGCGCGCCCCCGCCGCCACTCCCGCCCCCGCCGAAGCCGCCGCCGCCACCACCGAAACCTTCGCCGCCGCCGGCGCGGGCGAGCGCCACCGCGGGCGCCAGCAGAAGCACGGCCATCGCCGCCATCAGAAGAAGTAGCAACCCATTTCGCCGTTGAAACCGCATGGAATCATATTCTAGCGAAGTCGGGCGTCCGGTAGAAGCGCATTGCATGATCCGGTCCAAGATGGGGGTGTAACTCTTATTGTCGGCGGTCAGACGTCCCCGGTGCGCCGAGAGGCCCAACAGGTGTCCACCAGTCCGGCGTAATCAAGATAATACGCGACGCTCTCGAAATGGATGGCTTCACCGTGATCGTCGTGCAGTCCCACGACCTGTACGACCCGGCAATCATGATCCAGCATTTGAAGAACTTCGCGCGGGCGATTGGCATGGCGGAATTGGTGTAGCAGGGGGCAATCGGTACCCGAATTTACCACTTTTTCCGGTGCGGCGTTTTTGCCATCTGATATTCCCTGGCAAAGTCCATTCCGATATTTCCCTTTAGGTCTGTGGCTATAATAACATGATGCGGTCAGCCAGGATTTTTTTCAGGAGCCGGGGTTATGAAGTTAATCAGAATATCAATCGTTGCAGCGGCAGCACTTTTGCTCCTGGTGGTTGACGGCTGTACGGTAGCGCCGGTGTCCCAGCGGACGGGACTGATAAAGATGGGCAACCAGCCGATCACACTGCTGGGTAATCCGGTGCATGTCGGTGAGCTGGCGCCGGCATTTAAGGCTGTTGCCAATAACATGACGGTTTACCATTTCCGGCCCGGACACGGAAAGGTGTGGATTATCTCCTCTGTGCCGTCATTGGATACACCGGTGTGCAGCTTGGAAACCCGGCATTTTAATTTAGTGGCTTCAACGCTGGGGAAGGATGTGGGAATTATCACCATCAGCATGGACCTGCCATTCGCCCAGAAACGATGGTGCGGAGACAAGGGCGTCAAGCACATCATGACCGTCTCCGATTACCGCTTTCACTCATTTGCCAAAGCGTATGGCGTATTGATGAAACAGAACGGTCTGCTGGCTCGCCAAGTGGTGGTGGTCGGAAAAAACGGGAAAATAGTTTATATGCAACTGGTGCCGGACATTGCCCACCCGCCGCATTACGCACCCGTACTGGCGGCAGCCCGCCAGGCGGCCGCGGTACCGTATAACGAATAGTCGCCGGCTTTTAATGTCCGGCCATCATTCAAGGAATTAAAATGAACCGTAGCGATTTTGAGCGGTATTCGGATTCAATGTTTATCGCAAGATGTTGTAACCTGCGCCGAACAACCGCCGGTACATGAGGAGATTACGTTTGCGGCAGCCGTTCACACATTGGGGCCTTCTCGCACACGCCGGGCCTGATAGCCACCATGGTTCACCGTCCACGCGGCCGCGTGGTGGTAACCCGCGGCCGATTTCCGCATCGCCGTGAACGGTTAGCGCTTGGGGGAAATGCGGCTCCGGCAAGGGCTGTCGGCAAACCGATAACACGATGATGTGGGCCACATCGGTATAATGCCGCGCAGGTAATTGAGGATTTGGTCATGGCTAAAACAAAATCTGAAGAGCGCGAAGATCGTATTCACCTGGAAATAGTGGTTGATGCCAATGGCCCTGAAGAAGTGGCGATGGGCTGGTATTATTATCTCGATGATGTAATGAAGTTTCCGTTCACGGCCACCTGCAATGCCCAACGCGCGACATCGCCGCTGAAAAAAGGCGATGAAATTGAGGTTACAGCGTTGGCGGCCCCCGATGATTGCGGGCATGAGATATTTGTCGTGACCCGCTGGAAGGTCAAGAGCCGGTTGTCGGTTCCATTGGCACAGTTAAAACCGGCATCCAGCACGGATGACGCCACCAGGCAAGCGGTGGAGGATTGGCATTACTGGGTCCAACAAGGCTATGAATTCTGATTGCCGCCTCTTTTCTTCGAATGGCGGCTTCCCGTTTAGCGACTTCAGAATTATTCCGCTCAATCTTTTCTTCCAGTTCCCGGCGTGTCGCCGCGACCAATGGCGCAGCCAGTGATTCCGTACGCTTGATCTCGGTACCACATTGCGGGCGGATAATTGTCGGTTCAGCCATCGGCAATTTCCCAGGAACAGATTTTTCAGCAGTATAATGCAAACCGGCGCTGCGGATAGAACACCGGGGTGCGGTTTGCCCGTAACGCCGGTAGCCGCGGTAGACGGACTTGTCATTCTTGCTGAGGCGCCGGTAATATGGACATTCATGGATGGGATTTATGCGGAGGTTCCAGGAATGTGCCGGGCATTGAATCGGAGCGTGGCAATTTTTCCGGGCATCCCACATCAACCCGACCGGCGAGCCACCGGGTTTATCCCGGTGGGCTTCCGAACTCCCGTGAAAAGGCGGCTTTTTCAACCCCTGCCCGGATTTATTGCCACGCCGCCAACAATAGGGTCTTTTAGTTTTCAGGGCTGCTCGCATTTTTGCAGGAAAGCCTTGATCCGATTTCCCAATAAATCGGTCTGTTCCAGAATTCCATAAAAATGGATAAAGCCCGCTTAAGGGAAAACTAAAAGACCCTGCCTCCAACAATAGGAGTTACACCGTCCATGATGTGCCAATGCTCCCTTCTGCTACAATGCGGCGGTTAAATTCCAGGAGCAACGATCTATGGTGGAATCGCATTCCTTCAAGCCCGAAGAAATTCGCAACCTCGTACTGCTCGGCCACGCCGCCGTCGGCAAGACCACTCTGGCGGAAGCCATCGCCCTTCGCTGCGGAGTCATTACGCGCATGGGATCCGTCCAGGAGGCCAACACTATTTCCGATTTTGAGCCGGAAGCCCGTTTACATAAACACTCCACAAATTCAGTTCTGCTCTTCGCCCATCATCAGGGGTGTCAAATGAATCTGATCGATACGCCCGGCTACCCTGATTTTGTCGGCCAGGCGCTGGCGGCGCTGCCGGCGGTGGAGACCGCCCTGATCGTCGTCAACGCCCAGCAGGGAATCGAATTCAACACGCGGCGGCTCTACCACGCCGCCGGCGAAATGGGCCTGGCGCGGATGATCGTCATCAACAAGATCGACCAGCCCGGCGACCTGCCCGGGCTGGTGGAGCAACTCAAAGGCAGCTTCGGGCCGGAATTGCACTGTATCAACCTGCCCTGCCGCAACGCCACCGACATTATCGACTGTTTCGATCATGAGGCGGGCGAGGCGGACTTCGGCGACGTGCGCGAAATTCATCGCGAAATGGTCGAATCCGTCGTGGAAGTCGATGACCGGGAAATGGAGAAATATCTTTCCGGGGAAAAAATCGATCTGGAGGAACTGCGCCGCTATTTCATACGGGCCATGAACGCCGGGCACGTGGTACCCATTCTCTTTACTTCCGCCCGGACCCAGGCGGGCGTGGACGACCTCCTGCACATTCTCGCCGCCGACATTCCCTCGCCCGCGACGGGACGCCCCAAACGGTTTTACAGGGGGCGGGTCGCGAATACCGGTGAAAGCCGGCCGGTGGTGGAATTCGCCGCCGACACCGAGGCGCCCCTGCTGGCGCACGTGTTCAAGACGACCAGTGATCCCTATGTGGGCAAATTGTGCATGTTGCGCATCGTGCGAGGGAAACTCGATCCCACCACGGCTTTTGTCTACGGCGCCGAGAAGAAGTCGCATCGGGCCGGCCACATTCTGAAGGTTCAAGGCCGCGAGCACCCGGAAACTCCGGTGGCGTACGCCGGCGACATTGTGGCCGTGGCCAAACTCGAAGACCTGCGGGTCGACCAGATCATTCACGCTCCCGCGGTGGACGACGATTTACACCCGCTTCCGCCGCGCTACCCCACGCCCATGTTTTCGATGGCGGTGGTGCCCAAGTCGCGCGGCGACGAAGTGAAAATTTCATCCGCGCTGCACAAGCTGACCGAGGAAGACCCCACGTTTTGCGTATCGCACGATCCGCAGACGCACGAGCTGATTATCCATGGCCTGGGCGATCTGCACCTGCGGGTCATGCTGGAGAAAATGAAAAGCCGCTTCAACCTGGAGGTGGTGGCGCGGCCGCCGCGTATCGCCTACCGCGAAACGATCACCGCGCGGGCGGAAGGGCATTACCGCCACAAAAAGCAGACCGGCGGCGCCGGCCAGTTCGGCGAGGTATTTCTGCGGATCGAACCGCTCGAACGCGGGCAGGGGTTTGAATTTGTCAACGAGGTTTTCGGCGGCGCGATCCCCTCCCAGTACATCAGCTCGGTGGAGAAAGGCATTCACGACGCCATTGAGCAGGGGCCGATCGGCGGCTACCCCGTGCAGGATATACGGGTGATTATCACCGACGGCAAGAGCCATCCCGTTGATTCCAAGGACATCGCATTCCGCATCGCCGGCAAATACGCCTTCCGTGACGCCATGATGAAGGCCCGGCCGATATTGCTCGAACCCATCGTTTCGCTGGAGGTGGCGGTTCCCGAGGCGCACCTGGGCGCCGTGACCAGCGATCTAAACGGAAAACGCGGGCGCATCACCGGCGCCGACCTGCTGCCCGGCGCGGCGGCGGCGGTGCGGGCCACCGCGCCGCTTTCCGAACTGACCCAGTACGACAGCCAATTGCGCAGCGCCACCGGCGGCCAGGGCAGCTTTGTGATGGAATTCGCCTACTACGACATGGTTCCCGCGGTGCTGCAGGCGAAAATTGCCGCGCAATACAAGCCCCCGGTGGAAGAGTAGCGGTTCGCGCTTAGCGCAGCTTTTCCACGCGGGCAATCAGTTCGCGGGCGGCCGGCTCATCCGCGGCTTCCGCAATCACGCGGGCGATCGGTTCGGTATTGCTGGGGCGAACGTGCACCCAGCCGTCGGGCCAGTCGATGCGCACGCCGTCCTGGATATCCGGGTTCTGATCGGCGAATTCCGTTTTGACTTTTTCCACCAGCGCCGCGGCCTGGTCGCGCGTGGCGGCGAATTTCGTTTTTATCATCGCGTACGCGGGAAGCTCGCCGACCAGTTGGCTGATGGTTTTTTGCGTGCGGGTCATCAATTCCAGGATCATAGCCATGGCGATGAGCGAATCACGCACCGGTCCGATCCGCGGATCGATCACGCCGCCGTTGCCCTCGCCGCCGAGGATCGCGCCGGTTTGGAGCATTTTACCCGCGACGTTGGCTTCCCCGACCGGCGTGCGCGCCACGGAGCAACCGAAACGGGCGGCGATGTCATCGATCATCCGGCTGGTGGAGAGATTGCACACCACAACGCCGGATTGGCCCGTCCCGCCGGCTCTCGGCGGGTGAAGCTGCGACAGGCGGTTGAACGCCGCCAGGGCCAATGTGTATTCTTCGCCGATGTAGCGGCCCGTTTCATCAACCACGGCCAGGCGGTCGGCGTCCGGATCCTGGGCGAAACCGACGGCGGCTTTTTTTCGCTCCACCACGGCGCCAAGAGAGGCCAGGTTCTCCCGCGTCGGCTCGGGCGCGTGGGCGAATTGGCCCGTCGCTTCGCTGTTAATATGCACGAGTTCCACGCCCAGCTTGCCCAGCAGCATGGGAGAGGCGATGCACCCGGCGCCGTTGATGCTGTCCAATACGACGCGGTGGCGTTGCGCCGCGATCGGCCGGGCGTCCACATGTTGGAGCACGCATTGCACATGATGGGCGTGCGCGCGGCTTTCGGAGCGGAGCGTTCCGATTCGCCCCGCCTGGGCCGGCCGCCAATCGCCGGCGGCGTAAATGCTTTTGAGCCGCTCGATGGCGGCGGCGGGAAAGGCGATGCCGTCGTGCCGGAGGAATTTCAGGCCGTTGTATTCGGACGGGTTGTGCGACGCGGTGACAACGATGGCTCCATCCGCGGTGAGAAATCGCCCCATCAAGGCGATGCTGGGGGTGGCGGCGACGCCCAGGTCGCTCACTTCCACGCCCATCCCCAGCAGTCCCGCCGTCAGCGCGGATTGAATCATCGGGCCGGAGAGACGCGAATCGCGGCCCACCGCCACACGCCTGGGCCTTTGTGTCCCGTCGCCCCCCAGTTCGCTGAGCATTTTTCCAAATGAGCGGCCGAAGCGCAGCGCCACTTCCGGCGTAAGCGCCTCGCCGACGATTCCGCGCACGCCGGAAACGCTCACGATCAGTTGGGTGTTATCTTTAGTGTTATTCATGGCCGATGCAGGATACCCGCGAGTCGTTGGGGCGCAAAGAGCCGCAACAGCAGCGCCGCATCAGTACGTTTGATAAGCCGAATTATCAGGAGAAAGAAAGCCGGTGCCGGGTCCCACGTAAGCCGGGTAGGGCGCGGTTTGCGTGTAGCAGTGTTTTTGCGTGGCGGCGTGACCGTCGCAATAGACCACGTTGGTGGCGCCAAGATGGCGAAAGGCCTGGGTGCCGGCGGCGCGTTCGGGGGGAAAGACGGCATCGCCGTTGGGCGGAATGGGATTGAGTAAATCCGGCGCCCGCATCCAATAATTAATTCCACCGTAATAGCCGCCGTCGCCAAATAAGGCGCATCGGGCGGGGTCTTGAACCTGCCCGGTCGTCGCCGGCGCCGGGTGGTACTCCAATGCTCCATGACCGATGTAACTGGTGTTGTAATTGTAACCCAGCACGATCTGGCCGGGGGCGGGGGTTTCATTTACGGCGGGGCAGACCAGGACCCGCAAATTGGTCTGCCCCATCCAGAGGATTCCCGGCTGGTCGGTCCATATATTTGTTTGGACGTTGCGAACCATATCGATCGCCCATGACGGATTGCCGACACCGTAATAGGCGGGCGGATAGGAACCTTCGTAGGACGCGGTATAGTTTGCCGCGGCCAAGCCGAGCTGGCGGAGATTGCTCAGGCAGAGAACCGTTTGGGACTCCTGCCGGGCAATGTTCAGCGCCGGCAGCAACAGGGCGATCAGCACGGCAATGGCCGCGAGCACCGCCAGCAATTCAACCAGGGTAAAAGCTTGTGCGGGTCGATGCTTCAATGTTCACTCCGCCGTAACGCCGGGCGGAAACGCCGCCGTACCAGCAGCGCCAGTCCGCCCACGGCCAGCAGGCTCAAACTCGCCGGCTCGGGAACGACGCCGACCACCGCCTGGACGTACATTGGATAGGACGCCCCGGATGGAACGACAAACGCAATTTGTGTTATGCCGTTCAAGTCAGTGTTGGAGAGATTAAACCAATCTCCGCCGGCGGACCCGGCAAGTGTTGTCATCACCTGACTGTAATCTTCACCGTTAAAAGAATTCAGAGTGCCGGTGAAATCTCTGGACGGATCCGCCAAGGGTGTATCAGAGGGCGGAGTTACCGTATTGTTTCCACCATCAGGAGCGACACTGGTGCTGGCGTAATAGGCGGATGGATCGTTGAAGGTTATTTCCTGCGCGCCGGAAGGTATTCTCTGGAAGGTAGGGAGAGTGCTCGATGGAGTAGTCCATTGCGTATTTATGACCGTCGATCCCGTGGAATTCAATGTTTCGCCCGCATACCAAGCCCAACTAGAGCCATTCCCAACAGCCAAGTAAGAAATCCTGGTATTAAAAGTTGTGGCGGGGTTTCTAGCAAGTCCGCTGCCGCTGTAACCATTGCTTAAGGTGGCGGTGGTGGAATTATCGGTGATCCCAACACCCGTGTGAATTCCAAGCGTAAAACCGCCGTTGACGGTGGGACTGGTCGAAGCGGCGAACGAGTTGGGAAATTGCAGTACGAATGTCGCACCAGGACTCACTGTTGCCAGAACCACTGGACCAGGAACGGATGCAGCAGCAGCATCCGTTACCCATGCCGGTTCGAATGGTGTGAGATAGTAATGCCCGCTACCGGTCTGACCAGGATTGGTGGGGCCGTAGAATGAAGATCCGGCATTACTGCCCAGCTTGCCTGTCCAGTTAGCGGCGGCATAACCACCGAGACTGCTATCGGTACTGACAATTTGGCTGGCGTATGCATAAACATTCGCATGTGCCACCGGAACTTGGCCGCAGTAAATACCGGTGGAAAGCAACAGGACGGGAACACCAATTGTGGAAAACCGTTTCATAATAAACTCTCCTTGCCGGCAAATCCATCCGAGTTCCACCGCCGGCGGCGGAATCAGAGTCCGGAAAGTCGCGGAGGCGACAATTTCCGGACAGATCAACATACGTTTGTCTGGATCCATGGTTGCGGGCAGGTTTTTTTCGGGCGGCTCCCGGTGCGACGGCATCCCGCGGCGAGCATGGCCGTCGCTGGAGCCAAGCCATGATCGGAGTCGGTGGAAATGCACCGGCTCAGAAGAACACGCCCTAAAGTTAAACCGCTGAAAACATCACGATGCCCGGTGTCCCAAATCGCGAGGACCAGCAAACATTGACAGGCAGGTCTTCTGGCTTAAGGGCTATGGATCGGCGCGGCCTTCCCAAACTTCTGTTTCCTGATCCGCGGGAGCGGATCAACCAGCGGGCGCTGGTGAAACTATATTCAGTGGCCGACGCCCAAGCTGCCCCTTACAGCGGCGCGTCCGCGGCGGAATCCAACCGCCTTCCCTTTTCATCCGTCAACGCAACGGACACCTGTCGCCGATCACAATACCACGACCGGAAGAAAATGCAAGGGTAAACGTAACCTTTCACGGCGTTGTGCGTAAAACGGCCATGGGTTTCCACCCATGGCCGCGGAATATCCGGGCGACGGTGACCTTGCCCGCAGCCGCGTGGTGGCAACCCGCAGCCGTGGTCTCGGGTGTGGCAAACCCCTGTGCGTGAACGGTTACTCGGATGATTGCCGGTCAAATGGCACGCCCACAAATGCAAGGGTCCCATGCCAGCCCTGACATTTTGCGGTGACAGAGCACTACCGGCTTTACACCCCTGAACCGGCCAGTCTGACCTTGCTGGCGGCTGGCGGATTGGGATTGTTGCTCAAGCGTAAGCGAAGGCGTTTCGCCTGAGTGATTCAATGTCAATAAATTCATAGCCTCATGCCCGGCCCGCGTTGTTCCCGCGGGCCGGGCATGAGGCTATCGGCCTAAAGGAAAGCAACATGACTCCAGCCGCACGGTTCGGACTGAATCGCAACCGGCCCATGGCCCGGCGGATGATTTCTCTGCCGCTGGCGACAGTCGCGCCTTTTCTGGGATGGTTGCTATGGATGATGATCCAATGCAATTGGTGGCCGGACATTCGCCGGTATCGCGCTTGCATCGACCAATATCCACTCTGACCCGGCGGGGCGTTACTCTCCCGCTCCGCCGGGTTTTGGGAAACAGCGCGGATATTTCACCGCCGGACGCGGTTCCCAAAATGCTCCTGGCGCTCTTGGCGTCTTGGCGGTTAATTCTGTGTGAACACTTACGGGTAAACTGACCGCTTCCCAACCGGCCAAACCCCAAGTTATGGCACAGGCGCGCCGGCGGCTCGATGGCCATGCCGTTCGTGGATCTGGCGGATCGCGGAAGGCGCCCGGCCATACATTCGGCGGAACTGCTTGTTAAAGTGGCGTGGGTCCGGCAGGCCCACTTGCCGGGCAATATGGGCTATCGCCATATCGGTATTCGACAACAGGTGGCGTGCGTATTCAAGTCGTTGCGTGAGCAGGTAACGCGGCATGGTCATACCGAACCGCCGGCGAAATAAACGCGCCAGATAATTCTGCGAAACGCCCAGGCGATCCGCCAGATCCGGGATGGTCAACGGTTCATTGAAATGTCCCGCAATCCACGTCGCCGCCCGCTGCACCGCGGACCGCCCGTGGCGGCCGCCCTGGTAGCGCGCCGCCGGGGAGAGAAGCGCCTCGGCCAACCACAACATAAAATCCTGAAACGTGAACGCGAGGGAAGCCTGCGCCAGCCGGCCCTGGGGCGTGTGCGGGTCGACGCGCGACCATAATTCAGCGAGCCGTTCCATCCTTTGTCCGCCATGTGCTTGTCGCGGTCCGAGTGAAAGGCGCCGTGGAAAATAGAGCAGGTTCGTTCGCCGCCGCGCAGGCCGGAAATGCACGCACCAGTGCCAGCCCGGCTGGGGCAGGTCATAACTGCTGGGCCGGAAAGCGGGACTGAACGTAATGTCGCCGGGGGCGAGTTCGTAAACAACCCCATCTATATTCACGCGCCCATAATAATTGTGCAGATGAACGGCATGGGTGGGGGAAAAATACTTATAGGCGAACCCCCGGGCATCCAGGGGGGCGCGCCCGGCAATGGTCACTTCCGGTATCCACCTGGCCGGCCAGGCGAAACCCGGGGCGGAAATTGCCATATTTTTCTCCGATCTTCACCCGCCGCGGCACGTCTTGCCGCCGTGCGAACCCTGGGCTTGGGCAATGACCGGGGCGCGGACGCGCGCCGCCACAGGGAAATCGCAGACGGCATCCGGACATTTCACGCCCGGCGGATCTCCGCGGCAATCCGGCGCGATTGTGTTGAATTTTTACCACGTCTTGTTGAAAGGTTCAAATTGACGAGTGTTTGCATGACCGGCTAACGTAAGGGGTGTGGCGGGGCGTTCCCGGCATGAATGAAGTCCGCAGTTATTAGTCAAGGAGAAAACATGAGTTCCGGTTCCCCTCTTGACGCTTCCCCCGGTTTAACGCGGGAACAACAGGCTTTCTATCAGAACAATGGTTACGTGCTGTGCAAGGGCCTGCTGACCCGTCAGGAAGCCGCGGCTCTGCGCCGGGAAGCGCATGAACTGGCGCAACGGCTCGCCCGGTTTCGCAATATCGAGGTCGTCTGGACGACGGTCCGGCAGACCAATACCGTCGTTCAGAATTGTCATGATGTACAATTTTATTCGGCGATATTCACGCGTCTGCTCGTCGATCCTCGTCTTACCGCCGCGGCCCGGTCGATCCTGGGGCCAAACGTGCAGCTCCATCACACCAAAATGTTCATCAAACCGCCCGAAAAGGGGGCGCCCTTCCCCATGCACCAGGACTATCCCTACTTTCCGCATCAGAATGATTCCATGATCGCCGCCATTATCCATTTTGATGATGCGCCGCTGGAAAAGGGCTGCGTTCGCGTCATTCCCGGCAGTCACAAACTCGGACCGCTCCCCGCGACGGCGGCGGACCATTCCCTTCCGCACGATAAATACCCCATCGAGAAAGCCACGCCTTGTCCGGCGGAAGCGGGAGATGTGTTGTTCTTCAGCTATTTGACGATTCATGGCTCAGGCATGAACACCAGCGGCGAGGCACGTACGACTCTGCTGGTTCAGATGCGCGACCCGCTGGATCCGCCCCTGTCGCACGCGCACGAGTCGCGGGGGCAGGGCATGATGCTGGCGGGAGTTGATCCATCGTGCTGTACCACAAAGGTGATCGAGAAACCAGTGGACCAAGCCACCGTTGCGAACCAACCCCGGTGAACAATTTCCGTGGAAGAAGGCCGGTTCCAGCGAATGATTGCCCGTTCCAGCCGGCCGGATAACCGTCGATGGACCGATCCCGATGGCCAGCGGGCGATCGCCAACCGCGGGATTGCCACACATGGGTGTGCCAATTTTTTTGGCAACAGGGCAGCAACGGGGGGTAACGGGATGAGACGATAAGCCTATTGGTGAAGAAAAAATCATATCGCCGGCCAGCGGGGCTCAGGACAGCCGCGCTCCCGGAAAAATCGCCGGTCCCATGGAAATCAGCCTTGCCAAAAAGTAATGGCACGCCCCCGCGCACCCCCCACCGGAACCATTTACCAGAATCGTTGGAAAAAGCGTAAAATTAAGGGCATGACTCGACCGCGCCGGAATCGATTCGCCGCCCCGCTTCGTCTGGTCCCTGTTGCTGTGCCGGGCGCGGTATGTCCGCCACGACAATTTCGTTTTGCGTCCGCTCTCTTGATTGCGGGCTTGGCGGCATTGGTTTATACCGCCGGCCCGCCGGGTTCCGCCGCGGTTGTTGTTCATCGGAAAGCGGAGCGAACTGTGCCGCCGGCCACGCTTCCATCCGTGGGCCACGGCGGATCAACTGCTTTTTCCCGTGTACAGGTTAACGACTCCTTCGGCGCGCGCGATATGCTGGGTGCCGCCCGGCATCTCCTGGACTATGGCCGTCCGTTTCCGGCGTTACGCTTGTACCAGAAAATTGTCCGAAAATACGGCCGCAAAGTCATCCGGGTTGGCGCCGGCTACTACCGGTCGGTGCGGAGTTATGTCTGGAACCTGCTGCTGAAGATGCCACCGGTCCGGCATGGCGTTTACGATCAGCTTTATGGGCTGCAGGCACAAAACGCCGTGCGAAGCGCGGAGAAAACCGGGCAGCTTCGCCCTTTGCGCACGGTGTGCGGACGTTACTTTCCCTCCACCGCGGCCGCGCGCGGCCTGCGAACCGCGGCGCGGATGGAATTTGAGCGGGGTTCTTTCGCCGCCGCCGCGCGGACATGGATGCGTCTGTGGAATCATCCCGCCGCGAAAAAATGGCGGCCTCTTCTGCTGGATCATGCGGCATTGGCCGCCTGGCTGGCGGGGGAAAAAAGCCTGGCCCGGCGGTTGGAGAAACGGTTGGCCCGGCGATTCCCGCTGGCCACGGGAAATATCCGTGGTCGAAAAATACCGCTGGTCCGGCATTTGAAACAAGTTCTTGTTCCCGCGCCGTGGGTAAGCACCCGCGCCTCCTCCCATTTTCGCTGGAAGAGTATTCAGGGAAACTTTTCCCGCAATCTGATTCCGAACACCCGCTCGGTTCCCGGCGCGGTCATGTGGTCCAAACCTCTTGACACACTCCGACCGCCGTCTCCGGCGCCGGGGCCGTCAGGAAACGCCCTGGCGCTGTTTGCACAGGGAATGGCGGCATTCGGGCTGCGAATCAACCCCTATGGCGGAAAAGTTTCCAACAACATCATGTTTTCGTTTCCAACATGCCGGCGCGGCGCGCTTTTCGTCGATACCGGATATGATGTCGAAGCGTTTAATATCGCTTCCGGTTATTCTCTCTGGCGGTATCCCGTTCGCCATTCGCGCGCCGCCGCCGCTTCCGCCGCTCTGGCCGCTTTGGTCATGGGGCTGGACTCCTATTCCTGCAGTCTTTCCGGTAATCGTGTGTATGCCATCACGCACGGCGGTTCCGGGCCGGAGAATCCGATGGGGCCGCCGTATCGTTTCGGCGGTGTTATGCCCCGCTACGCTCTTGTTTGCCTGCAAGCGCGATCCGGCCGGGTCTGCTGGCGGGTTGCAATTGATAAACTGTTTCCGCAAAGTCCCGGCGTGCTGATCTGGCCCGCCGGCGCGCCGTTGGTCCGGGGCCGGAGCATTTTTCTACTGATCGTTTCCACCCGCCAGGTTGGCGGGCAGAACCGTCTTTTACTTCTTCGACTCGATGCCCGCACCGGTCAAACCGTCTGGCGGCATGATCTTTGTACTCTCAACGCTCCGGGTTACTTCCACGAACCGGTGGATATCGTGCCCGCCATGGCCACGGGCATGATTTATTTTTCCACCGGGCAGGGCGGCATCCTGGCCGTCCATGCCGGCTCCGGTCGTATCGCGTGGCTGCGGCTGACCCCCGCCGCGCATGCGCCCTTCAAAACCATGTATTGGGGCGGGTTGCAGCACCGGATCCTGCCATGGAAGGTCAATCCGCCGCTGGTGTACAAGAACCTGCTGATCACGCAGGACTCTCTTTCCCCGCTCCGCGCGCACATCGACGTATGGGATCGTTGGACGGGACGTTTGCGGGAATCATTCTCGTCCGGCCGTTTGGCTCACGCCTACCTGGTGCTGGGCGCCATGGGAGGCGATTTGTACACCGTGGGTCAAAAAGTTCAGGCGATGAACCTGCGCTCGGGCCGCGTGCGATGGAGCAGCCATCGTATCGCCGCGGCGGGACAACTGGCGGCCCGACCGTTTCTTACCCGCAGGTTCGTTTATCTGCCGCTGGACAAGGGGCTGCTGCGCATCGCGACGCGAAACGGCCGCGCGCGGCCGCTGATTTCCTGGCCGCGCGCCGGTCGGCACGCGCCCGGCGGTCCCGGCAATCTTCTGGTGACGCCGCATCAGCTTGTTGTCGTTAACGACAGCGCCATCATTGATTACGTCCGCTGGCGCGACGCCCTGGCCTATCTGCAAGCGCAAATCCGTGCGCGACCGGATAAACCGCAGCCCTGTCTTTCCCTGGCCGAGGCGGCCTTCCGCACCAGTCATTACCGTCTGGCTCAAAATATGATGGGGCGGGCCGCCCGGCTTACCGTCCGCGGCGCCATCGCGGATGCCGCGCTGCGCAACCGGATATTCAGCGTGTGCCTGCGTTTGGGACGCCGGCTTGAGAATGTTTCCAACACGCTCTCCGTCGGGGCGTTGTTCTATTTTCAGCAGGCCCGCCTGACGGCCGGAAATCCCATCCAGCAGGCGCGGTGGCGAATCATCGCCGCCCGGTATTACCTTCGCCGCCATGCGCCGGTCCCGGCCTTGAAATTGCTGGAACAAATTCTTGTCCGGCGATCCTTCCGCCACGCGCCGTTCACCCATGCCGGCAATACCATGCCGGCCGGAATGGCCGCGGCCCATGACATTGCGCTGGACGTGATCGGCCGTTTCGGTCGCAGGACTTACGCCGGGTACGAAACCGCAGCGCGTACCTTGCTGGCGCAAGCGCGGGCCGCCCACAGTTTGCCGCTGCTGGAACGTGTGGTGCATCGGTATCCCGACAGCGTCGCCGGCCGGCAGGCCGCCGGACGATTGGCCCGGAACCTGGCTCGCCGCGGCCGATGGCGCAAGGAGCTGGCGATATTGTTATGGCTGCGTGAACATACCACCGCCCGTGCGGACAAGGCTCGCCTGCTGGTCGCGCTGGTTCACAACATGATGAGCCTGGGCCATTGGAATCAGGCCCTGGCGCTGGCGCGCCGCGGGGTACATCGGTATCCGGCGCCGCGACCGGCGGGCCGAATGCCGGATTTCCCCGCACTGCTGGCGTCTGTCGTCAAATCCGCGCCGGCGGGCGCGCTGGCACGCCTGGCCATACTGAATTTCTCTCCCAATAATCATTTAACTCTTGCGCCCCCTGTCGCCGGTTCGCTGCTCACGCCGGTAGATCCCGATCCGGCTTATCATCGTTACGGAAGATTCCTGGCAAGCCGCGGCCACGGAACGGGGGTGCAACTGACCTGCCGGGGGGCGGACGCCGGCGCCGTGCGCTGGACCGTTGCCATTCCCCATGTGGTTCGAGTGGCGTTGCTGGGTTATGAAAACCATGCGATTCTGCTGGCCTCGCCCCGCTCGGTTTTTGCCCTTTCCACCGCTACGGGCCAAACCATCTGGACCACTCATCTTCACGCGCTCTTCGGACGCCATCCCCCACCGGCAAAATTCCACGCGACGGCCATCCCTCCCATGTTGGTCAACGGCGGCGTGCGGGTATTCCCGCCGATGCCCGCCGTGATGTTCCAGGGAAATATACCATTTGCGGCCGGAGCGGCCTTTGTTCAGCAGCGGATTCTGGCGCAGAAACTGGCTTGGCGGCTCCAGCAAAAACTTGGCGCAACGGAATTCCGGCTGGTCAAGCTTTTTCCCGGAGAGTTCATCATCGCGGCCGGCGGCAAGGTGATGCTTTACGATGCGGCGACCGGCAAGGCCCGCTGGCGCCGGCCCGTCAACATCGCTTCGCTGGGCACGCTTACGGCAATTGTCCGCACCGGCGCTTCCTTCGCCCTGGCCCTGAATTCGCCGATTACGGTCTTGGCGCTGCTTGATCGGGCCAACGGGCATCTCTGGAGAATCATGCGTTTTGGCGCGCGTAACGATTTGTTCTGGCTCGGCCGCGGAGTTACCGGCACAATTTACCTTTCCGGCATAAAGGCTCTCTATGCCTGCCGCCCGTATGGCGGTTTGACCGGTCCGCTCTGGAGCCGGCGCGACCTGGACGATCCGTCCCCGTTGGCTACGCAATGGTCGCTGGATGGTTTAATCGTTCCGACAGCGCATGGAATTATGTGTTTGGATGATTCCACCGGCCGCACCCGCTGGCATCGCCACAGTATTTTCGCCTCCGCCTCGGCGGCGGCGCCGCTTACCATTACCACGTTTATGAATCAGGATACACTGGTGGCGATGACCCCGACCAGCCTGCTGGCGTATTCCACCCGCCGCGGGCGCATTCGCTGGAAGGCGGAATTTGTCGCGGCGCAAACTCCACCGCTCCTCCAGGCCCGGCGGGGTGATCCCGATATTGCCATACAGGCCGTCGGACCATGCAACGGAGTCTCCGCCGCGGCGTACCTGTATCTGGTGGACCAGGCCGATCGACGGGGCCGGCTTGATAACGGATCGCTGGTTCTGGCGCAGCGGTTGATCCGTTCGCACCATGAATCCAACGGACCGCATATCGCGCATTGGCTGCTGGTCAATCACGGCGTCGTTTTTGAAGTTGGCGGAAATATCTTCCGTTGCCATCTGTCTGATTAGCTTTTTGGTAAGGATTTCCATGATCGAACCGATTTTCCCAACCTCTCCGCCGGATTCGGCGGCGTCTTCGTCCGGCGCGCCAGGCGAACCGCGTCATTCGGCCGGGACGGCGTTTCTGCGGCATCTTCGTTGGCTGGCGGCGATAATTCTCTCCGCAACCGTGTTTATCTGGGTTGGCGCGCATACGGTGGCCTCGCCCAACGTCGATGGAACGGTAGCCCTGGCGTGGGGACCGGCGGTTTCACTCGCCGCGGAGGCCGCCATGCTCGGCGCGCTGATTCTCACTTTCGTTCTAAGCTCGCTGATTATTTGGCCGGATACACCGCACGCGGGTCTTTTCACAGCCTGCATCGGATTGGCGGCGCTGGCGGTTCGCTGGGGCGGCGTTCACAGGCTGCTTGTGCACCATTACTCCGATATGCCCGCGATGTTCCATGCGCTTGCCCTCCAGTGCCTTTATTGGATTATTTTTGTGCTTCTCGGAGAAATCTGCTGCCGCTTTCTTTATCGCCGGCTGGGGCGTTCGCGGCATTGGCCGGGATTGCTCGGCCTGCCCTGGCCGCCGCCCTGGGAATCGTCCGGCTGGCAAACGCCGGCCTATCCGTCCGCGGCTATCGCGCTTTGCGGTCTCAAGCCGGCCGCCAATAATCCCATCGTATCGGGACTGCGCCGTCTGGCCGATCATATCGCCGGCTTGCTGCTCACCGGTCTTGCCGCCGCGCTGGTGCTGGCGATTCTGCTTAAATCGCAGGATCCCGGCCAGGTTCTCTTCGCCTGTTTCATCGCCTTTGCCGCCGGAGGCTTTGTCGCCGGCATGGCTGTTCCGCTGGCCGCGGACTGGTCCATCTGGCTTGCCGTACCGGCGACCGCGCTGGTTGGTTATTGGATCGCCGCCTCGGGCATGGCGGCATTTCCGGGCCAGGTTCCCCTGCTGCACGGCTCGCCGGTATACCTGGCGCGGGGATTGCCGGTGTATTATGTCTCCGCCGGTTGGGCTGGAGCCATGACCGGCTTTTATACCGCTCTGCGAGTCCATTACCGGCATCGATTCGACCAGTTTTTTCCAATGCCTGAAAAAGACCACTGCGGATGGCGAAACGCGAATTAAACATTTCTCTGGCGGCCAAATGCCAGCTCCTGTTTGGTTTCGCCGTGCTGGTGATCATCGCCGGCGCTTTGGCTATTCCCTGGCAGCGCATGGAACAACTCGCCGGCCGCCAGCCGTTTGACGAGGCGCGCGTGGCGGCCGATATGACGCTGCGGGAAATACACGTGACCTATCCGTCTTACCCACGCAGGCCGGCGGTGCGCAACCACGGCGCGCCCGCCGGATCGGCGCATAAAATTTCACCGCGGCAGAGCCGCAAAGCGCCGCCGCCACGTGCCGGGAAGCGCTGGAATGACGCCGGTTTGCCCGGCCTGAACTACCCCCCGCCGCGCCTGATTCCCCTGGCTTCTCCCGGCATGGTTCCCTCCGCCGCCGGTCCCATCACCGCCCAGGCGGTGCGGTTGTTTATTAGTAACGCCGCGCGCCGTCAGTTCGGCCGTCTGGAAAACGCCTTCCAGCGTCGCCCCATTTACCAGTATGCCGCGGCCGTGCGGGCTTCCCAATCGTGTCTCCGCTGTCATGCTCAATGGAAAAGCTGGTTCCGAGGAGTTGGCGTGCCATCGCCGCCCGCGGCCACTTTGCCCGTTTCTCCCGCCCCCGGTCGGAAAACCAGCATTACCTCCCTGGCCGCCCCGCACCCCCTGGTGGCTGTCATCCGTGTCGCCATGCCCGTGCACGTAAATGCCAACCAGTTCCTCCTGAATCGAATCGTTATCGTGCTGGCCGGGCTTATTGGCGGCGCGCTGGCCATCATTGTGTTCTACCTGATCACCACGCGATTGATTCTTCAGCCGGTGCGGGTACTGCGTAACACCGCTGAAAAGGTCGCCCAGGGCGATCTGACAATTCGCTCGGCGATATTCACCGGCGACGAATTCCAGCAACTATCCGAAACCTTCAATGCCATGCTCGGTACCCTCCAGGCGTCGCAGAATCAGTTGGAGGCCACCAATCGCAGTCTCGATACGCGCCTCGACGAGTTAGCCCAGCGCAACGTCGATCTTTTCCAGGCCAACCGCCTCAAAAGCGAGTTTCTCACGAATGTAAGCCACGAATTGCGCACGCCGCTGAACGTCATCATCGGCTTTACCGAGTTGCTCGGGAGCGACAAACAAGTCACCGGCGACCCGCGCATGGCCCGTTACCTGGAGAACATTCAACACAGCGCCCGGCAATTGCTTGAATTAATCAACGATCTGCTCGATTTAGCAAAAATTGAGGCGGGCAAGCTCGTTTTACGGATGGAACGCGTCAACGTTCCCGATATCTGTGAATCGCTGATCAATTTTATGAAGCCTTTGGCCCAGAAAAAAAATATCGAGGCGGCGCTTGCCGTCGAAGGGCAAATTCCGCTGATTCGCACCGACCCGGGCCGGATTCAGCAGATTCTTTACAACTTCCTTTCCAACGCCATCAAATTCACTCCCCCCGATGGCCGGGTCCGCGTGGTGATCAGCCTGGTGGAACCGTCGTGGATCAAGGTGACAATCCGTGATACCGGTCCCGGCATTCCCCCGGAACATCAGCGGGATATTTTCGAGAAGTTCCGTCAGCTCGATGCCTCGGTCACCCGCCAGCACAGCGGCACGGGTCTGGGCTTGGCGATCAGCAAAGAACTCGCCGCCATGCTTGGCGCGAAGATTGAATTGGTCAGTGCGGCCGGCGAAGGCGCCGCCTTCAGCCTGATTATTCCGCTCGCAGCGCCGCCGGCGGCGGCGCCGGGGCCGGGACCGGCGTAAAAGCCTGTTGGAAAAGTCCGTGCGAGTCCCGACTGCCGGTCCGATGTCTCTCCGGCGAGCCGGCGGGGCTGCCTGTGGGACCAACTGTAGAACCATATCTGGAAGCAGAGGCTGTGGGACCGGCGTCCCTGCCGGTCAATCATAGGATGGGCGGATTCCCGCATGATGTTGGGATGCGTCGGCATCATAAGGTGAAGGTATCTGCGGACGAGGACGTCCGCGCACCCGGTTTTTAGTCCCAGGATTGTTCGCGTCGGCATGAGCGGCGCGCCTTCGCGTTATTTTCCGCCAGCCCGTTATTTAATTTCGGTTGCACTCGCCCCCCCACGCCCGGCTCACATCACAGGATGAACATCTGGATGCCACGGGCAATTTCCATTTGCCCGTGCACGGTACGATTATTGTATGGCCAGGTAATTGACAACATAATCGCGCACGCCGTCTTCCAGTTTCGTGAAAGGCTTTTCATATCCGGCTCGCCGGAGCTTGGCGGTTTGGGCCTGCGTAAAATACTGGTATTTCCCGCGCAAGGTTTCGGGCATGTCGATAAACCTGATATTAGGCTCGCGCCCCATGGCCAGGAACACCGCCGTTACCAGGTCTTTCCATGTTCGCGCCTCGCCGGCGCCGCAGTTGAACAACCCGTTGGTCTCTCGCCGCGCAAGCAAATGCAGCGTCACATCCACCGCATCTTTCACGTAGATGAAGTCGCGCTTCTGCTGGCCGTCGGCGTAGTCCGGGCGGTAACTTTTGAACAGTTGAACTTCCCCGGTCTGCAGAATCTGTCCATACGCCTTGTGAATGACGGAGCGCATGTCTCCCTTGTGGTCCTCATAAGGCCCGTACACGTTGAAAAACTTAAGGCCCGCTATTCGCCCCAGCAATCCGGTTCGCAGCGCCCAGAGATCAAACATGTGCTTGGAATACCCGTACATGTTCAACGGCTGGAGCGTCGGCGTGGACGCATCGTCATCGTTGTAGCCCCGGGAGCCGTCGCCGTAGGTGGCCGCGCTGGAGGCATACACAAACCGCGCGTCGTTTTGCACGCACCACTCGCACAGGCGCCGCGTATAGTGGTAATTGTTCTGCGCCAGATAGTCCGCGTCGCGTTCGGTCGTGGCGCTGCAGGCGCCCATGTGAATAACCGCATCCGCAGCCGGGGCTTTTCCCGAAAGCACCTGGCTTAGATATGTCTGCGGGTCCAGCAGGTCTTCGTAACCCAAGCCCACCAGATTGCGCCACTTGCCCTCTTTTCCGAGAGAATCCACCAGCAGTAGATTGTCGACGCCGCGGTGGTTGAGCGCCGCGACGATATTCCGCCCGATGAATCCCGCCGCTCCGGTCACCACGATCAGTTTCGCCATGGTTATTTAACCTTTCTTCCCGTAAACTTGTACGATCTTTTCAATGGTATTGGTCGTGGAACGCCCCTCGACCATATCCGCCAGGACCACCTTGCCGCCGTTGGCTTCCACAATCTCGCGCCCGCTCACGTAGTGCGCCCAATCTTTTCCCTTTACCAGCACCTGCGGGAGAATCCGGGCGATCAGGTCTTTTGGCTCCGGTTCATCAAAATACACCACAAAATCCACCGCGCGCAGGGAACCGAGTACATACGCCCGATCTTCCTGGTTGTTGATCGGCCGATCATTTCCCTTGTTCCGCTTCACTGATGCATCCGTGTTGAGTCCCACCACCAGCGCATCGCCCTGGTTGCGGGCAAACATCAGATAGGTCACGTGACCGCGATGGAGAATATCAAAACAGCCGTTGGTGAATACCAGTTTTTTGCCGGCCCCAACCAGGCGGTCGCGCTCGGCCCGCATCTGATCGGGCGTTAGTACCCTGGGATTTTCCACCCGCATAAGCACTCCTTCATTGTTTTATCCGATCTGCTCGGATTTCCGGTTATTGGATGCGGCCGTCCAGTTGCAGCGTCCGCAGCAGCGCGGGAAGCTGGCTGAAGTCCGGAACAATCAAATCGGCGCCCGCCCGGATCAGCCGGGAACGCTTGGAAGCGTTTAATCCCCAGCGGCGCACTTCGTCGCTGGCCACGCCCACCGTTACTCCGTCGCACTTGCGAGTTTCGCGGATCTCCACCGGCCCGTCGCCGAACGTAACCAGCTCCGGTCCGGACAATTTATGCTCCCGTATGATCCGCTCCAGCACAAGCTTCTTAGCCTCCACCTTCACATCGCCCACGGCGCCGAAAATACGATCCTCAAAGCGATGGGCATAGCCCATCGCTTTAGCCTCGGCGATTACGTCGGCCACATCCGTGCCGCTGGCCAAATACAGCTTGACCCCGCGCTCCTGCAAGGCCCGCAGCAAGTGCGCGGCGTTCTTTACCTGGAAATCAACCGATTCCAGTTCGCCACGCTCCAGCTTGGCCACCCGCAGCTTCACCATCGCCAGCAAATCGTCGTTGTACACTTTCTTATAGGCGGCGGGGTCCAGAATGTCTTGCTCCGGCACGCATTGGAACCGTCGCACCAGTTGCACCAGGCCGTGCATCTGTACCAGTGTCTGGATGCCGGTGGTCTTGTCGATAAACTGCCGCACGGCATCAACCACTTTCAAATAAAGCGATTCCTCGGCATTCTGGTAGCGGTCGCCCAGTACGGCGCGGACCATCATGGGTTCCATGATCTGCTCCCAGCCCTGGCGCAGCGTCGAAAGCGTGCCATCGTGATCGAATATGGCATGCCGGATGTGCATGTTGGGAAGTTTGCACACCAGCTCAATCTCCGTATCGGCAAGGTACTGCGCATGCCGCGCATCTTCCGCCAGGTCCGGCAGGTACACGTAATCCGGCGTCGGACCGGCAGCGCGAATTTCCGCCGGTGAAGCTGTTCCCGTGGTCTGCAGCTTTCGCACGGTGATCGACGCGGCGATATTGGCCAGCCGCGCGGCCCCCACCGGATCGCTTCCCCCCGCCAATGCCGCCGTAATGGTCGCCGCCACCGTGTCCCCGGCGCCCACCGTGTCGGTGCGATCCACGATCTGTATGCCCGGTACTTCTTCCACCCGACCAGTCTCGGCCACTACCATGCCGCGGTCGCCGCGCGTCACGAATACTGGAAAGCCGGTACGATCCTGTATGACCTGCGCGTAATGCCGCGCCTGTTTGCCGGTCAGGCGTTCGTCCTGAGCCTGCGGCTCGCCGGCGAGTCGGGCCGCCTCATGCGCATTAAGCTTGAGAATTGCGCCCCGGTATTGATCAGGCCGATGCCGCGAATCTACGATAAATCGGGTTCGTGGATGCCTGGCGATAATCCGGTTTAGTTCCGTAATCATCTCCGGTGGACTGCTCCCGGCCGGAATTTGCTGGTTGAGTATCACCGCGGCGCATTCGCCCGCCAAACGATCCAGTTGTGCCGCCAGGGCGCGGATCGTCTCCGGGCGCAGCCGGTTGAAGGCGCCAAAATCGAACCGGTTCTGTTCCTGTTCGTCCCGGTACGGTTTGGCGTATACCATCGTCTGCCAATCGTCCTGAGTATGGAGCAGGGCGGTCGTATCGACCCCGCGGGCCTGCATCTGGCTGATCATTTCATGCCCAAAAATGTCCCGTCCCACCACCCCGACCGCCCATACCCGCTTGACACCCAGGTCCACCAGATTGGCGATCACGTTACCAGCCGCCCCCAGACTGTACCGCTGCTGGCGCACCCGCCGCAGCGGAAGGTTGGTCTCCAGCGATCTCTCCTGCTCCTGGGATTCCAGCAGCCAGTAAGCGTCCAGGCAAAAATCTCCAAAAACGGCGATGTGCGTTTGTGCAATGCCCGCCAGAGATGCCTCCAACCAGCCGTTACCCGAGTTGCGATCATCCGCCATGAAACCTCTACTCCGCCAAAGATCAAAAAATCACCTTGTCCCGCTGCCGGGCCGTTGGTTTAACGAAGTCCTGATATAACAGGTTTCCCTGCCATCCGCCACGCGATTCGCTTGGAAAACATTGCCCGGCGCGACAATTTTTTCAGAAGGAGCCGAAGAACGCTCTCTTACGGGCGTGGCAATTTTTCCGGGCATCCCACATCAACCCGACCGGCGAGCCACCGGGTTTATCCCGGTGGGCTTCCGAACTCCCGTGAAAAGGCGGCTTTTTC
>JAJYDU010000072.1 GCA_021790475.1 Planctomycetota bacterium
AAAACTTGCGCCCATCGGAAAGGGTCACGGAAATGGAACGGGCCTGATCGACCACGTGGTTGTTGGTCACCATATAGCCGTCTTTCTGGATGATAAACCCGCTGCCCAGAAAGTCCGCCGGAACCTCCACCACAGGCCCAATGCCGATCGGCCCCCAGAACATGTTGCCAAAAGGATTAATCCGCCGCATGACCAGACGCTTGGCGGTGATACTGGCAATGGCGGGACTGCAATGCCGGACGATCTGCACGGTGATCGTATCGCGTAGATTGCTGGGAACCAGATGCGGCCGCCAGGTGGCGCCCCGGCCCGCGACGGTGGATACGAAAACCAGAATCGCCGTCAGGATGAATGGTTTGGCCCGCATCAATGGTCTCCATCGTATAGCTACTTCATTGATAACGTATCTTATGGCCCAATACCATAGCGCTTCGGCGTGGTAATTTTTTACGAAAACTTGGCGGCGGTGAACGGAGCGGCTAATATTGGCCTCTCGTTTAACGCATCCATTGAGATGAATCATGGAACATGACATGCAAAATACCGGTGCGGACTCGGGAAAAATATTGGCGGTCATATCCGTCCAGGGACGGGACCAGAAAGGCGTGGTGGCCAGATTCGCCACCTACATGGCGGCCAATGGCATCAACATTGAGGACACCGAACAGCGGGTGGTGCGGGGCGTGTTCGTGATGGACATGCTGGTGAACCTGCGGGAGATGACCTTCTCTCTGGACCAACTCATCACCGGTCTGCTGGACGTGGGCCGGCAGTTGGGTATGGAGGTTCGTATCACGCTGCAACAGGCCCGCAAACCCCGGCGCGTGGTTATTCTGGTCAGCCGGGAGCCGCACTGTCTGAACTCGCTGCTGGAAATGATGCGCCATGGGGAAGTCAACGGCACAATCACCGCTATTCTCGCGAACCATCCGACGCTTGAACCGGCGGCCCAGGCGGCGGGTATACCGTTCTTTTATCAGACGTCCGGTCCGGATGCGGCACGGAAACAGGCGCATCTCCAGTGGCTGGAGGAAAAGCTCGGCGCGCTGACGCCGGACCTGATCGTGCTGGCGCGGTACATGCAGATTATTCCCCCGTCGATCGTGCGGGCCTACCGCTGGAAAATCATTAACATCCATCCATCTCTTTTGCCGCACTTTCCCGGCGCCAATCCTTACCGGCAGGCGTTTGAAAGCGGCGTGCGCGTAACCGGCTGCACCGCCCATTTTGTGACCGAGGCGCTGGATGAAGGACCGGTCATTATCCAGGACGTGTTTCACATCAACGTGGGCGTGGACACGGCTCACGACGTGCGCGAACGCGGACTGGAACTGGAAGCCCAGACTCTGGTCAAGGCGGTAAAATTCTTCCTGAACGAAGAGCTGGTGGTGGTGGAAGACAAAGTGGTCTTCAAGCCGGGAATCAGCGGATTCGCCCGCGCGGCGAATTGAGGAAAATAGAAAAAAACGGCTCGCCCGTATCCCGAAACGTCGGGGGGAGGGGGCGAGCCGCAAGGTTTATATTGTCGGACAACGCGTCGGGCGGCGGTTACCAGGCGCCCGTCGCAACATCGCGCACGGGGGCCATGACCACGTCGAACGGCGGTACCGTGGGCAAATTGCTCGGCGCTGTCGCGGCGGCGCCGGTCGTAAGCACGGTTCCTCCGCCTGTGGTGCCCGTGGCGCCAAAGGTGAAGATGTTGTCCTGATTCTGGCCGATGTAGGGATCCGTTTCCCAAGTCACGTGATCGTCGCCGAAGCCCACATTCTGACCGGCGCCGTTGTGATTGCCCGAGTTGTAGATGTACGGGCCGTAGGTATTGGTCAGAGCCTGGGTCGGATCGCGCTTGGTGTTGGCCAACGCGGCCGTATCCTTGGTCGGGGCCATGTCGCTCACCAGCGGCAGGTCGCTTGTGGCGTTGTTGGTGTTCCACCATCCGCCGACTTCCGAGGCGCCGTTGATATAGTTCCACGGAAACGCGATCGAGTAGCTTTCACCCTGCCCGGTCGTGGACACCGTACCGTTGATCATGCCGAAATTCGAGTAGTAGTCGTTGTTGACGTCGAACTCCGCCGACGGCTGGTTGGCGATCGGGTCCGACGGGCAGATGAAGCTCTTGGGCGTGATCTGGCCCTGGAGAACCATCAGCCACATGCACGCCAGGGGCGATCCCCGCTGGTACGGCGTGGCGTAGATGGAGTTGACCACCGCCGCCGCGCTGGTGCTGGCGCCGTTGGTCGGCGTTCCCGGATTGTTCTGATACGTCGTGCTGTTCGGCGTGACCACCGTGGGGAACTGGCTGTTGTTGCTCTGGGCGTAGATGGTCATCGATTGAATGATGCTGCGGATGTTCGCGGAGCATACCGCCCGGTTCGCCAGTTCCTTGGCCTTGGCGAGACTCGGCAGCAGGATGGCGATCAACAACGCGATGATGGAGATCACCACCAGCAATTCGATAAGTGTAAAACCGTACTTACTTGTGCGACGCTTCCTCATGGGAACGTCCTCCAAACAAAATGCCTCAGCGGCGATCGCCACGTTTAGTCGCGGACTTTTTCCCGTCCGCGGCCGATCCGGGGGCGCCGCGCCGGCGGCCGCGCCGGATCCGCCCGCCGAAGTCCGAACGACATCGTTCGGAAAAATGCTCCGAAAGGCCTGGATTGCACGCCTTATTCCACTTTCTCGGGGCGGGTTTCCGATCCGTCGTTTACCCACGCCAATGTGTATCGGACAAAGGACGGGGAAAGATAAATGAATATGGTTATGGACGAAAAAACCATCCCGCCGTGGCGGGCGGAGAAAGCCGGCAAGCCCCCGCGCGCCGTGCCGCGGTTCTGATAATCCCGCGTCCGGCCGTTGGGATTTCGCCGGGCGTTCCGCCCGCTCGGATCGTGTCCCGCTTATCGGTCATGCGGCGGAACTTGTTTGCCGAAAATTTTCCGGTTTGACAGCGCGGGCGGCGCGGCGTATCTTGAGCGCTGTTCGATGCGGGCGCGAGCAATCGCCAAGGAGCCCGCGGTGCGGCTCTCGCCGCGGGAAAAATCCCCCAGCGCGGCTTTTCCCAGGTGGCGATGCGGCTGGTTTCGGCGCCGCGACTCGGTTCGGCAGCAGGATGCTTGAAACTTAAACAGAAGAGTATGATCGTGACAACGTTCGTTTACCCAACAGCTTGTTTTGCGACCGGCGGTGAAGTCGCCGCGCGGTCTTCGTTGGACTCCAACGCTCGGTAAGCAGGACGCAGCCCCATCCTCTGTGCGTATTGTTGACATCCTGAACCAAGGCGCAAGTCGCCGACGTGGATGCGGGGATATGTTGCGCCCGCGGCGCGCCGCCGGAAGGAGGATCACGTCCAAATGGTTACGCTTGACGCCGCCGGCCATGCCAAGGCCATCTGGGAGGAAATGCTCGTCTATATCCAGCGCTTCCAATCCGCGCTGGTTCGCCAGTGGTTTACGGAGCTTAAACCGGTGGAGTTGTCCGCCGGTGTATTGACCATTCGCTGCAATACCTCCATTCAGCAGCAATATTTGGCGATCAAGTGCCGGGAGGTGTTCAACGAAGCCGCCCAGGCGGTTACCAGCAAACTCATCAGCGTGAATTTCACTTGTGCCGGTGCGGCCGGAGGCGAGTGCCATGCGAACATTTATAACGACGTGATTCTCTCGCCCGATTACGTCTTTGAGAACTTCGTGGTCGGTCCGACGAACAATCTCGCTTATGTATCGTGTCTGGCGGTGGTCGAACGGCCGGGAAAAACCTACAACCCCCTGTTCATTCACGGCGCGCCGGGGCTGGGCAAAACGCACCTGCTCCAGGCCGCCTCGCAGGGATTGCTCTCTCGCCAGTCGGACACCCGTATTCTCTATATTTCCTGCGATCATTTCATCAACCATTTCATGGAATGTGTCCAGTCCGGCAACATGAGCCGGTTCCGCAATCTGTATCGGCACAACATCGACGTTCTGGTGGTGGACGACATCCATTTTCTGGCCGGGCGCGAACGCTCGCAGGAGGAGTTCTTTCACACTTTCAACGCCCTGTTTCAGCAGAGCCGGCAGATTATTCTCAGCAGCGACAGCCAACCTTCGGAAATCCCGGAAATGGCCGAACGGTTGGTGTCGCGTTTTTCCAACGGCATGCTCGCCCGCATTGAGCGCCCCACTTTTGAAACCCGGTTGGTGATCGTGCAGAAAAAGGCTTCTCTTCGCGGAGTCGTGCTGCCAAACGAGGTGGCGGCGTATGTCGCCCGGCGATTCGAAAACAACATTCGCGAGCTGGAAGGCGCGATTACCAAGCTCCAGGGCTATGCCATGCTCAACGGTGGAAAATACGATCTGGACATGGCCAAAATAGCGCTCGGCGACATGCTCGCGTCTTCCGAACGGGTAACGAGCATCCAGCAGATCATCGGGCAGGTCACGCGTTTCTACAATGTCCGCCTGCCCGATCTGCAAAGCAAGAAACGCCATCAGTCCATCACGCTGCCACGCCATGTGTGCATGTATCTGGCGCGCAAGTTCACCCCCCATTCGCTGGAGGAAATCGGCGGCTTCTTTGGCGGGCGCGACCACACCACCGTGATGCACGCCGTACGCGCCGTGGAGGAATACCGCCGCCGCGACCCCGCCATAGCCAGCCACCTCGACCAGATCGAGGCTAATCTGCAAATGGATCCGATCCGGTCCCGGCCGGCCTTGAATTCCACCGGCCGCCCGCCGGCGGCCGGCCACTCGCAATCATGAAGCGCAGAGCCTGTCCGAACAGGCTATTACAGGGGTATGCCGCCGGGGTCGGAGGCCGCGGTGGCCGGCGCGTGTTTGGAGGTTAAACGGGCGTTGATCGCTCCCCCCAGGCCGGCAAGAGTCAACTCCACCATGATCTGAAAAACCCGCGGAAGCGCGACCGCCGCCACCACAATGGCGGGCGAACCGACCAGCGGGGCCAAAAACAACGCCTGTACCGCTTCCCGCACACCCAGGCCGCCGGGAAGAAGACTGAACATTCCCAGGCTTACCGAAAGAGCAAATACGCCGCAGAGCCGCGGCCAGTCGTAAAGCGCGATCGGCTGCATGGCGCGTACCGACGCCCACAGGGCCAGGCCGCCGAATATCCAGCAGGGCAGAAACATAATGACCGCGCCAACCATGTGGGCAAGACGGAAACGCCGGCCGGGCGCAATCGGCCCGCGTTTGATCGATTTAAGAGCCATGTTGAGCAGTGGAAAAAACACACGCGGATGAAAAACGCCCAGCAGCAGCAGGATCAACAGCGCGCAAAGTCCGAGGTAAAGAGGATGGTCGCGCGCCACCACCAGCAGCGCCACCGCGCCCACCAGAGCGCCGGAAAGCGTGTACATGGCGTTTTCCAGCAGAGTGGAAAGTACACAGGTTTCACGCGACATGCCGGCCCGATGGGTTCGGTCCACGCGCATCAAGACCAGGAACACCTTGCCCGGCGCATATTTGCCCGCCTGGCTGAACGTGTACGCGCCCAGCAGAGGAACCGTCGAACTGCGGTCGCCCATGCGCCGGGCCAGCCACAACCAGGTCAGGGCGCTGGCGGTCATGATTCCCAGGAACGCCAGGGGAATCAACGGCTCGAATCGCCAGTCGAGTCGAAGGTGTTGCAATCCCACGTTATGCCAGGCGCGGGCGAGCTTGATCCCGACGAACGCGAAAATCGCCGCCATGACCACCAGTTTGATCATCCATACGATGTTTTTTTTCATCGACATCAGGCTCGGTTCGCAACGGGACTCAAATTCCGGCGGAGTAACCCCCGGCGCCCGGGGAGGAACGCTTGACCATACGCGTCACAGACAAAACCATTCTAACAACGAACGGTCCGCATCACATCCCGGGCTTGTCTGAAAACCGGCGACGGGTACGGCCCTTTTGCCTGGAGAAGAGCCTTGGATTACACTGTTCCCGCGGAACGTACAAGGCGAACCCAAGCATGAGCAAACTGGTCTGGATAGACGGCCGCTTGACGCCGCGGGATCAAGCGCGAATCAGCGTGTTCGATCACGGTCTTCTCTATGGCGACGGCGTATTCGAAGGACTGCGGCAGTACAATGGGCGAGTGTTCCGCCAGGAGGCGCACCTGCATCGGCTATTCGCCTCGGCGCACGCGATTCGTCTGGAGATACCGCTCAACCGCCAGGAGCTTTCGCAGGCCATTGACCAGACGATCGCCGCCAATGCTCTTAAGGAATGCTATGTCCGCGTGATCGTGACGCGGGGTGTCGGCGCCCTGGGTATTTCGCCGATCAAGTGCGGCAAGCCATCCGTCATTATCATTGCGGACGGCATCGAACTTTATCCGCCGGAAACTTACCGCTCGGGTCTGGAAATCATCACCGCCAGCACCATTCGCACTCCGCCGGCGGCGCTTTCTCCGAAGATCAAGAGCCTGAATTATCTCAACAACATTCTGGGCAAATGGGAAGCCATTGATGCGGGCGTACCGGAAGCGGTGATGCTTAATCATCTCGGCTACGTGTGTGAATGCACCGCGGTCAACATCTTCATCGTTTGCGGCCCAGAACTGGCAACTCCGCCGGAGGAAAGTGGGATTCTGCTCGGAGTCACCCGCGGCGTGGTTCTCGAACTGGCCGGTGCGTGCGGACTGCCTGCGCGGGAAAGGAACCTGACTCGCTACGATCTGTACAATGCGGATGAATGTTTCCTGACCGGCACAGGCGCGGAAGTGGCGCCGGTCATTGGCATCGATCGGCGGCTCATCGGCAACGGCGCCGTCGGACCCGTCACGAAAAAACTCATGGCTATGTTCCACGAGTATGTCCGCCGCGCGTCATAAGAACCTGTCCGAAAAACCAATGGTCCCGCGATGGTGTGTATATATCCCGCAATTCATTTTCAGAATAGCTGAATATAGGACGTTGCCGCACCCAGCGAGAATGAAAATAGGCCCCGTAGCCCAAACTTGGTGAGCCCAACGCTCACGCATTGGGCTTCTTCCGGGTGTACGCCTGAACCCCTGCGGGCTATTTTTAAGGCGGTTTGTAACGCAAATACGAAATAGTACTGCCGTCTCCAGTTTTTACTGGACTTTTTTCTACTTTATGTACGAATATCATGGTAACGGAGCTACCACCGGAGGTCCTTGATCCTGCTTGGAACCGCTGGTGTATGGGTTTCTTGACACCTCGTTCGCAAAACGAACGCAAGCAAAGGAGTGCGGCGACTATGGTTATTCGTACCAGGGCATTCGGATCCGTTGAATTGGCTGCTGACCAAGTGGTTTTGTTCTACGGAGAATTGGCCGGTTGCCGGCAATATCAGCCATTTGCGTTGCTGGAGGACAAACCGCGTCATTTGACGTGGCTGATGAGCCTTGAAGATACGGACTTTGCTTTACGATTGGTGGATGCCGCAGCCTGTTGGCCGGAGTATATCATTCCCAGGCGCCACCCGACATTCAAACGACTCCGTGCAAACTCGGATCGCAACTTGTGTGTATTTTTTGCATTGGAAGAAGACGGCCGGAATTTAATCGCAAATATGAATCAGCCGATTTTAGTCGATTTCCGAGCCGGCATCGGTTTGCGGTTATCGAAAAACGACGCGGCGCTGTCGCTGGCCGCTGATCGCGAATGGGTGGATATTTTACCCGCGCGGGAATTTTCCGCGGCGGATGAGGCCGTAAACGCGGCAAAGTCGCCGATGGGGTTACATAACCGCCACGAGATCGCTCCCCATGATTCAACATCAGACCGGAGCTTTTCTTCCGCTGTCGCACCGCGGCGTGAACTAAGGCGTCTCCAGGAAAAGAAAAGCCCGCACGATGCGGAAGCGGCCGACGATCCGCAGCTGCTGAAAGCCCAAAGCTAAGGCCTCGGACGATACTTGCCGGAATCGCAATAGCCCGCGACGCCGGCGCCCCAAGGCGTCATTGATGCCTAGAATAAAGCGGGGCAAATTGATTTCGCCTTAGTTTATGCGAGGTTATGAGGTGGTTGTGGGAGAGAGGCAAAGCCTGGCGGGACGCACAAGGAGTAAAGGATGTTGGTTCTTTCACGCCAACGCAACGAAAGCATTATCATCGGCAACGATATTGTGATCACCGTGGTCGATATTCGCGGGGACAAAGTGCGCCTGGGGATTAACGCTCCGAACACGGTTTCCGTACACCGGGAGGAAATTTACCAGGCCATTCAACGCGAACGTTCCGGCGGCGCCGCAAAACCGCCATCGCCCGCCGACGTACAATCCGGCGATACGCCAACCCCCTTCCCGGAGGCGGCGAACCATTCGCATCTTTCCGCTCCCGCTCCCGCTGATTAAGAGCTGTCTCAATAGATAGGCTTTAACTCACCCTATGATTATGCGCCGGCCATTCCTGTCTGAGGTATCACACCGGCGCGTTCGGCCGGCGGCGCGGCGCCGCCGGGCGCTGCGGTTTTCAGATTTTCACCGTGATTTTCAAACACCAGAAAATCATCCGCGCCGATCCGGGCGATTCGCAAAAGTATTTCCGATGAAGCTTTTTCCTGGCGCGCGTAAATTTTGATCGCCCGGCTGATCCCGGCCTTTTGCAACGCTTCCATCCGCATCCGAGTCTCATGCCCCAAGGCCTCGTGTTGAAAGGCCGCGCGAAAATTCCGTGACACAATCCGGCAGAGTTCCTCGTGGCCGTGAATGCGGTGAAGATCTTTGGTCAGACCCGCCGCACCCAGAATGCTCTGCGCCTCGGCCTGGTTCAAGAGCGGTAAAGTGCCCACCGCCCTCTGCAGTTTTCCATGGAAACGTCCCATGCAGACGGCGAATGATTCCGCCATCGCCTTGGCGTCACCCAGGCTAACCTTCGTACCACAGGAAGAGCACCTGAGAGGACGACGCAGCAGCGACTGGAGCACGCCGACCAGGCCGCCTTCCGCCGATAACGGCGCCAGGCAATGCACACAACGCGGAAAATGACTTTCCATGCGGCTTCTCCTGTCCACTTGCTCCCGGCCCCCATTCCGGAAATGTTTCGGAGAGGGCCATTCCATACGCAAGAATTGTGCCGCCGGCGGCAAGATATTGAACCGTACCGGCGCTACCTATACTATTTTATACCGCCCCCGGGGCATCATGCAAGCGAATGGGAGAAAAATATCACAATGCTCGTCAATGCTCGGGAACCGGCCCAAAGATAAAATGCCCCGGCCTGGCTGGCGCGCCGAAGCTTGGCTCGGAATTACCCTCTTGTCCACCCTGTACGATAAAGCCGCCGCCGCTTCTTGTGCTCCGCTCGATCTGCGCGCGAATGCTGTCATTTTTGATGACGCGCTGCTCGACACAGCCGGCCAGAAGAAAAAATACCATGCCGGTGAATATAAGAATCCGCGGCGACGCATCGCGCGGGGAAGCGCCGCGGAACGGATAATGGTCGCGACTTTTTTTGCGGCTCAATCCCGGTCCGTCCCCGCCACGATCCCGCGTTTTCGTGTTGAAAACAAATGATCTTGGATTCCAAGGCAAAGGCATTAAGAACGCCCTCGACGAGAGTGTCGGCCATGTTTTCCGCCTTTAATATTATATCCTTTTAAGCGCCGGCCGGAGCGATGTTGCCGCGAAGTTCCACGGGGCGCCGCGGCGCCATGCCCGGCAGGCGTATGGGACCTTGCGGCCGATTCCATCCGCCGCAGCGTGTGTTCTCCGCGAATGGTAGAACCATGTTCCAGCAGGCGCAGGTCCATGCGCCGTGCGGGCACGTTCACGCAAACAATTTGCACCCGCGCCGCATCGCCCAGGCTGATCCGTCGGCCGCTGCGCCGGCCGCGGAGCGAACCGGTTCTTTCATCGAATACCCAGCAATCATCGGGCAGGTCTCCGGTGCGAATGAGGCCTTCCACCAGAAAGCGCGTGGACTGCACAAACACGCCGAAATTGTTCACCCCGGTCACCACACCGTCTATGATGTCGCCGGTATGCTCGGCAAGAAGTTGGAGAACTTTAACCGTCCGCAGTTCGCGTTCGGCGTCCTGAGCGCGGCGTTCGGTAAAGCTCAGATGGCGGCCCAGGCGAAGCAGGGTGTCGTAATCGGGCATGTCGCCCAATCGCCGGGGCATCAGGGCGAAAACTTCCGGGGAAATCCCGCCGTGCTCCCGACTCTCCGAACGGGCCGAACCGGTGGAAGCCGATGGACCGCCGGATGGTCCTTTGCGCCGTACCGGACTCGCCAGCACGCCCTGCAGACAACGATGAATCACCAGGTCCGCATAACGGCGGATGGGCGAGGTGAAGTGCGCGTAGTTTTCGCTCGCCAGGGCGTAATGACCCAGCGGCAGCGGCGAGTATTCCGCCGTGCTGAACGTTTTCAGCACGCTTAGATGAACCGCATAGGCGATGGGAGTGCCGCGCACCGAATCCAGCAATTCCTGGAGCACGTACCGGTCGATTTGCCGGGGAAGCCGCCGGCCCGTTACCGAGACAAATTGCCGAACTTTCTCGGCGGCCTGGGTGTCGGGATCGGGATGAATGCGGCGTAATACATTCAGTCCCTTGCGGGTCAGAACGCGGGCCACCGCCTCATTGGCCTCAACCATGAACATTTCAATGATCTTGTGCGTGTACGAATCGTCCTGGCGGCGCGCGTCGATGACGTGCCCCAGCGGGTCCATGACCAACTCCACCTCCGGCAGGTCGAGCGAGATCATGCCTTGCGCCAGCCGCCGCTGCTGGATGGCGCCGGCGAGGCGGTCCATGTTCACCAGCAATTCCCGGATTTCGGAAGATACCTTCGGAACGTTCGGATTGGGGGGAGAATCCAGCAACCCTTTGCTGTAAGGGGCGCCTTGACCTTTGGCGTCGTCAATAATGGCCTGGGCCTGGCGGTACGTGAGCCGGCGGTGGGAACAAATAAGCGTGTTGGCCACCCGCGACGAAACCACGCGGCCCTGGCGGTCGTAGCGAATGAACGCGCTCTTGGTCAGGCGGGGATGGCCTTCCTGCAGTGAGCAGACGCCGTTGGAAAGGACCTCCGGGAGCATGGGAACGACCTGGCGGGGAAAGTAAACACTATTGCCGCGCCGGCGGGCTTCCATGTCCAGCGGCGTTTCCACCGGTACAAAACTCGCCACGTCCGCAATGTGCACGCCGAGTTCATACACGGCCGGCCCGGCGCCGTCGGTTGGAACGCTCAGCGGGGAACGATCCCTGGCGGCGACCGAATTTTCCGATTCTTCCAGAATACGCAGACTGATCGCATCGTCGAAATCGCGGGCGTCGTCCGGATCAATGGTAATGGTGGGCGTGTGACTCAAATCCTCGCGATTGCGGCTCTCTTGCGGATGAAAACCAGCGGCCGCCCGACGGGCCTGTTCCAGAACCTCGTCGGGGAAGCGCCGGGGCAAATCAAACTGGCAAATAACCGACTCCAGTTCCACCTCCGGCTCGCCGCCGGGACCGAGCACTTCCGTGATGACTCCCTCGGCCGGTTGGCCCGCCCGTGGGTATTGGATCAACTCCACGAGAACCTTATCGCCGATTACAGCATTCTTGGCGGTGATGTCCTGGACCTGCACCGGCTGCTTGAAGATGGCGCCGTCGGGAACAACCACCCAATTTTTCAGTTGGCGCTGAACTGTTCCGACACAGCGGTTCACGCCGCGACGAAGAATGCGTATGATCCGGGCCGTCCGGCTGCGCCGTGCGGCCTCGCGCCGACTCATCGCCAGCAGACGCGCCGCCACCAGGTCGCCGGTCAGGGCATCCATGGTGTCGGCGGCGGCGATGAACAGATCGCCCCGGGGGTCCTGTCGTAGAGGAACAACAAAACCGAAACCCCGGCCGGTTCCATGGAATATCCCCGTGCATAGATCGTCGGCCACTGGCAGCGACACACGGCGACCATCGTCCGCGGGTACAATATGCTCGCTGGAAATAAGCTTTTCCAGGACTTGGTGGAAGTGTTCCATCTGATCCCGGGCAATACCCATCATACGGGCCACTTCCCGCACGGGCAGCGGGCCACCTTCGGCGCCGGCCAGGACATCCATAATTTGCGCAGGGAGTATTTCCGCCAAAGCAGGCTCCTTTACTTCGCGTCGCCGTGTCGCGTGCGATTTTAACACGGCGTACAGGCGCAAAAAACCTCTTTTCGCCACCGGCGTAAACTATCCGTAACCGTTCACGGGCCAACAATCTTATAAATAAAGGGAAATAAACGGATGTTGGAGTCCGTGGGAGCGGAAACACGCGAAAAACGGGCTTATATTGTCGGGAACTCTCGTTTATTGCTAATTCCGCCGCTTTTTCCCGTGAACGGTTACGTCGTTCGGGCACGCCGGAAAAGTAAGGAAAAAGGCAAGATGACAGCGGTCGGGGGGCGCTCCGAACGGAGCATTCCCGGGGAATGGAAAAATCAGAGAATCCCGTCGCGGCGAATGGCCTCCATGTAGGGCTGAAGATGCGCGCCGGGGCATAATGTCGCCACCAGTTCCTGGTGAGTATAACAATGGTAGATGGGTATGCCATAAAGCCGGCGCAGGAGCCGGCCGAACTTGACCACTTTCTGTTTCTGCTGTGGGGTGGGCTGCTGGATCATAAAGTTGCCCACCGAAACCACTCCGATATTGTGCGCATTCCAGATGTAACGGCCATGAACCGGCTGCGTCGGGCTGTTGGCCCGCTGCACGTAGCGATCGAGCCAGCGCGGCGGCGCGAAACCGTCGCGTACGTGTTCGCCGCGGTATTGCAGGGGGCGCAGTTGCCATACCCGCCCCATGCGGTCTATCCCGAAGTGATAGGCAATGTCTTCAAACCCAACCCGGCGCTGATATTCACGGATCAGTTCCCAGTAGCGGGCCGTGCCCTCGTAGCTATCGTCATAAAACGGCTTGGGATCGCCGGTGTGGTGGAACGTGATCAGCTTGACGCCATCCATGGGTTGAATGGTCTGCATATCCGGCCCGGCCAACGCCCAGGCGGAACGGGGGATGATGCCCATGACCCCCTGGGGGGCGATGGGGTACGGTGTCGGCGGGTGATAGGTGGGAACTCGAAAATTCGCCGGCGGCGCATAACCGGTATCCGGCGGACCACTGGCTAGATCCGTCCGCTCGGGCAGAATTCCGTTGGGCAGATGGGAGATGCTATCCGCCGCCTGTTGCTGATTCGCCGCACATCCGGCAAGCCCCATAAGGGCGCCTCCCGCCACCACACCGAGAAAACCACGGCGGCTGACGAATGGCACAGCGCGGGGAGGTAAGGAATTTTTAGTTTCGTCCATGATGCGAACTCCTTACGTGTAATGAACGCCAACTCGGCCTGCGGTTGGCGAGAACCCTCCCTTGCCAATCCAAACCATATTCCCAGATACGTCTACGACAAGGAAATGGTTCTGAATTTTTTTTCGCCAACCATGGCGGAGTTCGTTCGACGTTCACCGCACGGTAGACAAACCATACCTCCACTACTCCGCTCGCCGGCGAACGACGCGAGTCGGGCGCCTGGGGGTTGCCAATAGCCGGATTATCCTATTATCGGCACACCGGTTATGCGGCCTTAAGATAAATCAGGGATGGTATTTTCCGGGATAGGGCGAGCGGCACACCGTTGGGCAAGAAAGGATGGGGGTGGCCATATTTTTTTGGCAAAGCTGGCCCCAGCCGCCTCGTTAACCGAAAAAAAGGAATTTTCTTCATAGAGGTGAACACCGTGTTATACCTCCCACGGCTAAAATTTGAAGGCTTTATTGCAGAGTGATGGTGAGATAATCCGATGATAAGTAATACCGGGCGACGGAACGCCCGGGAATGGTATCTCCCGCGCAAGGAGGCTTCGATGGT
>JAJYDU010000211.1 GCA_021790475.1 Planctomycetota bacterium
CCCAGCGAACCACTGCAATGCAAGCACTTTGTTTTATTATTACTTGCTACATTTCCGATAAAAAGTATGCTTTTTCAGCCTTTTCTTAAAAGTTAAAGGGAAGTTAAGATAGCTGCCGGGAGGGTTGCGATACCCCGCGGCATATAGCCGCGGGGAACCGCTTATGAACATCCCAACGAATTACCGCAATTGAGACATTTGTAGCAGCTTCCGTTACGGACGGTAATGCTGCCGCAGGTGCATACCGGTGCATCGGTGGTGAGAGCCAGTTGCTGCGAGAGAACGTTGCCAAAAGCGGGGGCGGCTGCAACCGGCGCGCTGAACCGGCCGGCGGCCAGTATCGCCACCGCGCTGGAAGTCTCGGACAAGTGGCTGGAGCCATTACCGTTTCCATTGCCGCCGCGGACCGGCGCCGGCGCCGCGGCGGGGGTTTCATAGTGCTCTAAATCTTCCGGAACGGGTTCATGGCTCCGATTCTTACCGCCATTGCCATTGCCGTGCCCACTGGGGTCGATAGCCCCGGCGATTTTGGCGGCGGCTGGTTCGGAATGGGCCTGCGCTCCGGAATGGGCAACGTGATAACCGGGCACAAACTTCATTCCCAGCCACCGCACCAGATAATCAATCGGACTTTTGGCGAATGGAATATCCGGATTGGTGGTGACGCCGGCCGGTTCGAAACGCATGTACGCGAACTTGCGGACAATGGCGTCCAGGGGCACGCCATACTGGAGATTGAGCGATATCAGCGTGGCGATGGTATCCATCAACCCGCCGACGGTGCTGCCCTGCTTGGCCATGGTGATGAACACCTCGCCGGGGCTGCCGTCATCAAACAGGCCGCAGGTGATATACCCCTCATGGCCGACGATGTCGAATTTATGAGTGATGCTCGGTCGCGTATCGGGCAGGCGCCGCCGCAAAGGCCGTTCCACCACTTTTTCCACGATGCGTTCAACCATAGAGCCTGCCGGGCCGACTTTCACGCCGCCGGCGGGCACAACTCCGTTTCCCAGTAAAGAAGGGCTGGAATCTGAGCAGGGCGGGCAGGATGCGGGCGATTCGACTTTGAGCGAGTCAACTTCCGCATCGTCGGCGGCGTCGTCATCGGCGGTGCGGTTGAGCGGCTGGCTGAGTTTCGAGCCGTCGCGGTACAGCGCCACGGCCTTGAGTCCCAGTCGCCAGGCTTCGCGGTAAGCCTCTTCCATATCGGCTACGTTCACCTCGTTGGGCAGATTGATGGTCTTGCTGATCGCGCCGCTGATGAACGGCTGCACCGCCGCCATCATTTTGATATGCCCGCTATGGTGGATAAATCGCCGGCCTTTGCGTCCGCACCTGTTGGCACAATCGAAAACGCTTAGGTGTTCCGGCTTCAGGTGCGGGGCGCCCTGGACCGTCTGCGAACCACAGATCACATCGCCGGCTTCGCGAATCTGGCGGCGGGTAAAGCCCAAGGCCCGTAAAAGATTGAAGGAAGGTTTGCGCCATTGCTCGGCGCTGAAGCCAAGGCGGGTCATCGTCGCTTCGCCGAGCGTCCAGGGAGAAAAGGCGAAGGCCAGCTCGAAAACAGAAGGCAGGCAGGCCTCTATTTTTGCTAGTTCTTCCTCCGTGAAGCCCTTCGCCTTAAGGGAATCGGTATGGATGTGCGGGGCGCCCTTCAGGGTGAGCGTGCCCAGCGCATAGGTTATGATGTCCTTGATCTGGTCGGGAGCGTAGCCAAGGTTCTTCAATGCCGGCGCCAACGACTGATTGGCTATTTTGAAATAACCGCCGCCGGCGAGTTTCTTGAACTTCACCAAGGCGAAGTCCGGCTCCACGCCGGTGGTGTCGCAATCCATCAACAGGCCGATCGTACCGGTGGGGGCGATCACCGTGGTCTGGGCGTTGCGGTAGCCGTACTTTTCACCCAGTTGCACGGCGCGGTCCCAGGTCTGGCGCGCCGTCGCGAGCAATTTTTCGTTCGCCGTTGGATCATCGCTGAACCAGGCGGAATCGATCGCGAGCGGCCTGGTGGCAAGCCCTTCGTACTGATGGGTGGCCCAGGCCGCGGCGCGGTGATTGCGCATCACCCGCAGCATATCCGCCCGATTGGCGTGATAACCGGCAAAGGGGCCTAATTCCCTGGCCATTTCCGCGGACGTGGCGTAACTTTCCGCGGTCATCAGGGCGGTGATGGCGCCGCAAATCGCCCGCGCTTTGTCGCTGTCGTAGGCAATGCCGCCGGCCATCAACATGGTTCCGATGTTGGCGTATCCCAGTCCCAGCGTGCGGTATTCGTAGCTTAAACGGGCGATCTCGCGGCTGGGATAGGCCGCCATCAGAACCGAGATTTCCAGCACGATGGTCCAGAGCCGACAGGCGTGGCGGAACCCGTCGATATCGAAGCGGCGGGTATCGAGATCATAGAATTTCATCAGGTTGATGGATGCCAGATTGCATGCGGTATTGTCCAGGAACATGTACTCGCTGCACGGGTTGCTGGCGTTGATGCGGCCGCTTTGCGGGCAGGTGTGCCACTGGTTGATGGTGTCGTCGTATTGCACGCCCGGATCGGCGCAGCGCCAGGCGGCGAAGGCAATCTGTTCCCATAGATGGCGGGCCTTGCATGTTTTATGAACCTTGCCGTCGGTCCGACGGATGAGTTGCCAGTCGCCGTCCGTATCCAGGGCTTTCATGAACCTGTCGGGCACGCGGACGGAGTTATTGGAATTCTGGCCGGCAACGGTGGCGTAGGCCTCGC
>JAJYDU010000073.1 GCA_021790475.1 Planctomycetota bacterium
GTGAAGGGCAAGTCGGTACGCGTCAATGGCCGGCCGGTTCCGATCGTGCGCCGCGGCGCGGTGCGGAGTTACGTGCAGCTTACCGGTCCCGGCCGCTACGCCATCCAGGGCCGGTGATGAACCGGCGTTCTGATGACTGCTTGAACCATTTCCATTGAATTATCTTATCTTTGGCGGCGCGGAGCATGGCTCACGGCCGGGGGTGATGCCGGCGATGGACATTTCGCAGGCGGTCGGAGTCGACGTGCGTATAAATCTGGGTGGTACTGACATTGGAATGGCCCAGAAGTTCCTGCACCACCCGTAAATCGGCCCCGCCGGAGAGCAGGTGCGTGGCGAAGGTGTGTCGGATGGTATGGGGATGAATGTGTCGCAGACCGGCGGCGTTGGAAATTCGCGCCAGTCGCTGCCAGAGCACGATGCGGTTGACCGGACGGCCGGAGCGGGAGAGAAAAACCTCCTGCCGCGGCAAGCCCTTGACCGCCAGCAACCGCGGGCGCAGTTTCGCCAGGTAGACGTTGAGCGCCGCCTGCGCGGGTTTTCCGATGGGCACAATTCTTTCCTTTCGCCCCTTGCCGAGAACGCGAATGACGCCCAGGTCCGGATGCAGATCGTGCAGAGTCAAATCGGCCAGTTCGCTGGCCCGCAGACCGCAGGCGTAGAATAATTCGATGATCGCCTGGTCTCGTTGCGCCAAAGGATGGGCGGTATCAACCGCTTTTAGCAGGGCGTTCATCTGGTCGCGGCCCAAAACCTCCGGCAATTTTTTCCAGGCGCGGGGCGTCTCGAGCAGTTCGGTGGGGTCCTGGCGGCATAAACCGCGGGTCTTGCAAAAACGGAAAAACATTTTCAGCGTCGCGGTGTGCCGCACAATGCTGGCGATCCGCATGTTTCGCCCGGCCTGAAGATGCCGCAGATATCGGCCGATGGTCGAAGTGTCGGCGCGGACCGCCGCCGCGCCGCCGGCGGCGCAGAAAGCGGAAAAGGCAAGCAGATCCAGGCGGTAGGCAAGCAGGGTGTTCTTCGCCAGCCCCAGTTCCATTTCGCTGTACGTCAGGAAGCCGTTCAGGGCGGTTCTATCCGCGGACAGCGCCGGCGCCGCCGCGCCGGCGGCGGAGGGAGCATGATCTCTGCGTCGCGCCGCACCCATGGGAAGTCCTCCAATCCATATCGCATGTTACAATACAAGTCCCGGCTTTTCCCGGTCCGCGGCAGCGGCATCATAGATGTTCCTATCAACAACTTCTTCTTTTTTCTTCTTTTTCAGCCAGCCGGCAAGCCGGCTCGCCAGAGTCGGGGCATCCGTATCGTCTCCCACCGGTATATACAACCCCGTCTCGCTCCGCCGAAACAGATGGTGCGCCAGGAGGCGCACGACTTCCTGCGCCGGCACGCTACCCCCGGCCGCGCGGTTTGCCGCAGCGCGCCGACCGATACGGGTCGCCCACCGGGCGCATGCGGACGCGACATCAGGCACGGCCACCTCCGGCCAAGGTTCGATACGGTCCGCTTCCACCAGGAACGGTTCGATCCAATGGGCGGTGCGCCCGCGTGCAAATGCCAGGTACGCCCACTGGTCCAGACAGCGCAGGTGCGAGAACACCGGATCCTCCAATTCGTGAAATCTCCGGAGCTTATCCTGCAGGCGGGCGGCGAAATGAAAATCCATCCGGCAGGCGGCGGCGCGCATGGCTTGTTCGATGCCGCGTCGCCATGGCGAGCTCGTTTCCGCCGCAGCACCGTCGTCCCGGCTGAAAGTCCCGATTTCTGAACGAGTCGCAACGGGACGCTCAGAGGAGGCGTTGGAAGCGGAGAGAAACTCAACCGCCTCTCGAATCCGCGCGCGATAGGCGTCCATGGTCATACTACCATCGCAAGGCGCCGGACATTTACCCATGTCCTTGTAGGGACAGGCGCGGGCATGAGGCGCCTGGCGGAGAATTTCATAATGACGGCAGAGATCGAAGATATCTTCCAGGGCGTGAATCAAGATTCGACCGCTGGACCGGCTCGGCAGTGGTCCCCAGCATATATCCGCCCCGCCGGTGGGACGGGTGGTACTCTCAAATCGTGGAAAATTTTCATCCGGATTGACGCGAATGAACCATGCTTCCCCCCAACCCAACATGCCGCGGTAATGATCGGGAAACCAGGCCTTTGCGCAACGGTAATACCACCAGTTGGCGGCGAAAGCGCTGCCCACACGGCGATATCGAACCTCCCGCGTAATGGAACGGTAATCGATGCGCGGCGCGCCGCCAGTTGTCCGCAAATCCGGCGACAGGCGCCGGCGCAGGGCGTGGCGCAGATCAGCCGTGGTGGCCAGCAACAGCGGTAGCTTGTCGGCGTTGAGCAGCGCGTATACGGCCGGCTGGGCCGGAAAGGATTTCGGCGTCTCGGACCAAGCGAGGGACAGCGTGATCCGCGCTGGTAAAAGCTTATCCACATTTTCAGCCCGGCTCATGAGAAGCAACCTCCGGGCAGGCGCGGATCACACGGGCATTCCGGTAATCACGGTTTCGAACGTAAGCATGCCATCGCATATTCCCTGGCAATTCGCCACGACCCGCCGCCGGTTCATCTGAGCCATCTGGGCGATGACATAGAAGGAGTTGGGCGGCACCACGGTCCCGCGAAAGCGTGTGCTGTCCGCCTTGGCAAAGCCGATAAAGCCCATTTCAGGCATCATGATGCGGGTTACATAGGAGCAGAGCTGCGCTGCGGATTCCAGCATCAGCACCCCCGGCAGCAACGGCCGGCCGGGAATATGTCCGCGTACCCAGAATTCATCCAAACCAACATGTTTGACGCCAACCGCGGTCACTGCGTCATAATCAATATGAATGATGCCGCTGAGTTGTTCCATTTCGTACCGATGCGGGTTAATTTTACGGATTTCCTCAATTGGAATGGCTATCTTGTTCAGATCCAGTTTTCCCAGGTCGTATAAAAACCGCGGCGCCATCGGCCATGCAACTCCGATAAAACATAACGTGGCGTGTGTTGTTATAAACCCGAACCCGACCACAGGCAAGTCCGCCCCGGATGGCGTCCTTCCCCGGGAAGGAGTAACCATTCATTTTCTTCATGTTTGAACAGGCATAGGACCGCCAGGGAATCGACGAATCGCGATTCCGAACTTTCCGCCCATTGGCCGGGAGGATAACCTGTTATAAAATACGCATATTCGTCAGGGACGCCCGTACCCATCGGCGGGCAGCGGGAAAATTCTAACATGCAGGAGAATAGATGGATCGCCGGTACGCCCGAACGCTTTTCTTCCTGGCCGCCGCTTTGCTGGTTGGCGATGGGAGCATTCCCCCGGCGGCCACGGCGGCGGCCATTCGAATCGCCGCAACCATGCCACCCGCCACAACTTCCCGGCCGGTGTCTCATCCGGTCGCGGCGACACGGCCTCATAAAATCCGGACAAACGCCGAAAAGTCCGCCCGCGTTGGCAAGATCACCCCGCCGACATCTTCTCCACCGGCTTTGCGCGAAGGAATGATCCTGACCAATGTGCCTGGTTGGCTGGTTCCATCGCCGGCGGATCGCTATCCGCGTCTGGTCTTTCTGCACCCGCGGCGCGGCTGGCCGAAGTTTGTTCGACTCTTGCCTTGTTTGCCGTTGGAAGAACTGCAAGCGGCCAACCAACTTCATCTTATTTTTGTTGTGGACGGGCAGGTAAGCGTCTATCACGGACAATCTTATCTGCTGCTGGGTCCCGACATTCGTTTGCTGAGAATCGCGGCGGCGTCGCCCGAAGCCGCGCGGTATTTCCGGGCGATCAACCGCGTCCGGGCGGGACGGGAGAATCCCCGCAAAATTCTCCAACGACTCCTGCGCCACCATATTCTTCAACCGATCCATCTGAGCACGCCCCTGCCGCCGGCCGCGACGGTGAAATTCGATATTCATTCGCCCGTACCGGCCGAACCGACGCAGTGGCCGGTACGGCGGGAAGGAAGCTATATCTGGAACCGGTGCGGAAGGCTGATTCATGACCCCCGCAACGGGACGTGGCTGTTTGCTTTTGCGGCCAATCGCCATGCGCAGGAAAGTCCCACCATCATGCTTCTTCCATGCCATTGGCTTTCGGTCATACGGTCGCTGGACAAGGCGCAAGGCGCGCAGAGGGCATTCCGCATCAGCGGTCGCGTCACCGAGTACGATGGGCGGAATTATCTGCTGCTCACCTACGTCCAGGTTTTTCAAAACCTGGGGCGATTCTGAAAGGCTCGCCCAGGGGTTTGCCAAGCAATTGCCGCTTGTGTTTGAGAAACTTCATGTGGTGATCCAGATGTTCGACATACATCCGCACCATCTCAGCCAGCGTAATTCGGCCGCGTTGATTGTGAGCGCCGGCGCGGGCGAACGCCGCGGCGGGCAAATGTTTTAGTATGTCTCCGGTCAGCAGGCGGTTCTTCTGAAATATCTCCGCCGCCAGAGCGGCGTCCAGTTGATCGTAAAAGAGATTGCGGGCAAATGCGCTTTCATCGAACCCGATCAGGGTGGGATTATTTTCCGCGATTATGCGTTTCATGCGGTCGGATGCGATCAGATCGCTATCCAGCAGGTGCAGTACGATCTGGCGGATGCTCCAGGTATTCGGGACGGGAAACATATTCAGCTCGGCGGCGGTAAGCCCCGCAAGGGCCGCGGGCAACAGAGACGCTCCACGGATGTATTCATCAATGATGGCGCGGTCCATAGATGATCCTCCGTTTCCAGGCCGCGGTAATATATCAAAAAATGGGGCGCGAGTCGCCCCAGCCATTGCCGCGGATCAAAGGGGCGGCTGGGCGCGCATTTCCAGAATTTTTTTGCGAATACTTTGGGCGTTCTGGCGTATCTGCTGCATAACTTTCCGCACCCGCGTGCCAGCTTGCCTGTTGCCGCCGCCGGCCTTGGCGATGTCCTCCGCCACTTGCTCCACGAGGCTCTTGAGTTGTTCGTATTCTTCCATGGGACTGTTGCTCCTTAATGAAAATGTGTCCGAAATCGATTCCGGCGTTCGTTCACAACGGGAGCCGCCATCCACCCGCCGTTGTGCATACGGTTAGCCGCACACAACGATAGCGCGAATGCCACGGGGCGCGTACTTTTCGGCACGCCATCCACTTATATTTTATCGGCCGCTGGCAGGCGCTGGTTGCAATGAAATTTACGTGTTATTGAATATGGCGTGCAAATTTCTGATTATCGTTTAAATAATTCATATTCAGGTTTATTATATTCGTCTTTATCAATGTTGCGGCGAGGACTTCTCCTGGTGCACTGAAGTAACGCTCTTTTTTGCCGATGCGTTGTTTACCGCGGGAGCGGCCTGTGTTGGCGAAGCGCTCCCTGGAGTATCCGGCTGGGATGCGGCGGCGGGCTTTTCTTTTTTCGCCGCCTCTTGATAACTCGCGGAGCGGTAATCCGTTTCATAAAAGCCGCTGCCGCGGAAAATGACGCCCGCACCGGCGGAAATCAGCCGATCGACAGCCAAGCGACCGCAGTGGGGGCATTTGCGGACAGGCTTGGCGGTAATGGACTGAAATTCTTCAAATTCCCAGCCGCATTTGGAACAACGATATTCATAAGTCGGCATAAAGACATCCAGAATAAAAAATGTCGTTCATTGGTCATCCGGCGCCATGCTTACCTTGACCTTGGCCGGGCGCAACACGCGTTCGCCGATCTTATAACCGCGCTGCAGGGTTTGCAGAACGGTCAAGGGCGGGCAGGCGTCCGTCGTTTCCCGCGCAATGGCTTCGTGCAGGTGCGGGTCAAAAGGCGCGCCCGTCGGGTCATAGGATTCTATCCCCCGCTGCGCCAGGACCTTTCTCAGTTCGTCATAAGTTATTTTCACGCCCTGGAGCAGGGTGGCCGCGTCGGTTTTCGATGGATCCGCGCTCAGGGCGCTTTCGAAGTGATCGAGCACGTCGAGCATATCGCGGGCGAAATCGCCTTCCGCCAGCCGGCGGGCGTCAAGAATCTCACGGGCGCCGCGTTTTCTCAGGTTTTCAAAATCAGCCTGCCAGCGTACCAGCCGCTGCCGCAGATCATCCGCCTCAGCGATAGCCGCTTCCAGCGTGCCGGTTTCGGGTGAAGATTCCACCGGAGGCTCATTTTCCAAAGGGGATTGCTCGCGCGGCGGACGCTTCGTGTTTTCATCATTGCCGGTATTGCCATTTCCGTTTTGTTTCATAAAGGACCTTCCGATTGATTTGCGCCGTCTCCGGATTCTATTTCTTATGGGCGTCCGATCCGGCGGCGGCGGGCGAATCCGATTCCGTCCGAGTTCCCACAAGATAGTCGCGCAATTTTTCAAAGAAATTCTTTTGTACGGGAAGAACGCCATGCTCCTCGGAGGCGGCGTATTCCCGCAGCAACTGCTCCTGTTTTCGCGAAAGTTTCCGCGGAACTTCCACGATAATTTGCGCCAGCAGATCGCCTTGCCGCCCGCCGCGAACGTCGGGCAGCCCCAGACCTTTCAGTTTGAGAACATGACCGAACTGTGCGCCAGGTTCGACGTGCAGAACCGATTTACCGAACAAGGTTGGAATCTCAACATCGGCTCCCAGCGCGGCCTGGGCGATGCTGATTGGCACGTCCACCACCAGGTCGTGATCTTGCCGGCGAAAAAATGGATGTTCCTGAATGCGAACATACACATGCAAATCTCCACGCGATCCGCCGTCGTCGCCCGGCTCCCCCTCGCCGCGCACCCGCACCGCCTGGCCGTCGTGAATACCGGCGGGAATTTTCACCACGATTTTCCGTTGAAGCGGACTGCGCCCGGCTCCATCGCAGTGGGGACACGGTTTGTCGACCATGGAACCCTGCCCCAGACAGGAGGGGCAGGTATTGACCATCTGGAACATGCCGCCGAAACCGCGTTGGAGAACCTGGCCGCGGCCGCCGCAGGTGGAACAGATACGCCGCTTGGTACCGGGCTTGGCGCCGCTGCCGGAGCAGGTCGGGCAGATATCCTGACGGGTAAATTCGATTTCCCGCTGGCATCCCTGGGCGACATCCCGCAGATCAATTTGCGTCTGAGTTTCCAGGTCGTAACCACGCTCCGACCGCCGCCGGCTCCCGCGCGGCGCGCCGCCGATCCCGCCGCCGAAAATATCCTGGAACAGAGAAAAGATGTCGTCATACTGCATGTGGGCGTAATCGTGTACGGCGGCGCCCTGGAGGCCTTCATGGCCGAACTGGTCATAGCGGGCCCGCTTGTTCGGATCGGAGAGAACCTCATACGCCTCGGAACATTCCTTGAAGCGCTGCTCCGCCTGCCGGTCGTCGGGGTTTTTATCGGGGTGGAATTGGAGAGCGGCCTTACGATAAGCGCGCTTGATCTGGTCGATCGAAGCATTTCGCTCAACCTGAAGAATCTGGTAATAATCCTGTTTCGTCGGCATATCCTGCCTGCGCGGTGGATCAAGAAAACAAAGCCCAGGGATTCAAAAACCCCTGGGCTTGCTATCTAAGAGGATGGTTTTTGCGATTGCAAAAAGGCCGGACCTTGCCATTCGGGGTCTGTGTCCCGCGCCAAGAGCCGCCTCCTCAGCGCACCGCCCCGGGAATATGGCTTTTTTCCTCTTTAATCTCGGTGACCAGAACATCGGTGGTCAGAAGCAGTCCCGCCACCGACGCCGCATTTTGCAGAGCCGTGCGCGCCACTTTGGCCGGGTCCACGATGCCCATTTTGAACATATCGCCGAATTCCCGTGTCGCCGCATTATATCCGTAGGCGCCTTCTTTTTCCAGGATGGCGTCAATAATCACGCCGCCATCTTCTCCGGCATTTTCGACAATTTGTCCCGTCGGCGCGCGCAAGGCCGAAAGCACAATATCAAAACCGATTTTTTCATCGCCGCGCGCCTTGGATTTGGCGGCCTCCACCGCCGGAATGGCCCGCAGAAACGTCACGCCTCCGCCGGGGACGATCCCTTCCTCCGCCGCGGCCCGAGTCGCATGGAGCGCGTCGTCCACACGAAACTTGCGTTCCTTCATGCTGGTTTCCGTGGCGCCGCCGACGTGCAGTACCGCCACGCCGCCGGTAAGCTTGGCCAGGCGCTCCTGGAGTTTTTCGCGATCGTAGTCGCTGGTGGTTTTCTCGATTTGCAAACGGATCTGGGTCGCGCGCGCATCGATATCTTTTTTCTTACCGGCCCCTTCCACCAAGGTGGTATTATCTTTATCCACCACTGTTTTTTTCGCCCGGCCCAAATCGGAAAGCTCGATCGCGTCAAGTTTTGCGCCCAGGTCTTCGCTGATAAACTTGCCGCCCGTGACAACCGCCAGATCACCCATGATCGCCTTACGGCGGTCCCCGAAGCCCGGCGCCTTGACGGCGCATACCTGCAGGATACCGCGCAGGCGATTGACCACCAGGGTGGCCAGCGCCTCGGCTTCCACATCTTCGGCGACAATCAACAGCGGCTTGGCGGTGGCAACAATCTTGTTGAGCAGAGGGAGAATTTCGCTGATGGTGCTGATCTTTTTTTCATAAAGCAGAATGTAGGCATCTTCCAGGACGCACTCCAGCGTGCCGGCGTTGGTCATGAAATAAGGGGAGAGGTAGCCCTTGTCGAAAGCCATTCCCTCCACGACGTCCATAGTGGATTCTATGCTCTTGCCTTCTTCAATGGTAACTACGCCGTCTTTGCCGACGCGATCCAGCGCATCAGCGATCTGATCGCCGATACTGGCGTCGGAATTGGCGGAAATAGTCGCCACTTTCCGCAGGTCTTCTTTCCCGCTAACCTTGCGGGACTGGGAAGAGATGGATTCGGCGGCGGCTTCAACGGCTTTGTCGATTCCGCGCTTGACCACCGCCGGGTTCATCCCGCTGGTGACATGACGCAGACCCGCGGCATAAATAGCCTCGGCCAGAACCGTGGCCGTAGTGGTGCCGTCGCCGGCGATGTCGTTGGTTTTCCCGGCGACTTCGTTAACCAGCTTGGCGCCCATGTTCTCGAACGGTTCGGGAAGTTCGACCTCCTTGGCCACGGTGACACCGTCTCGGGTAATCTGCGGCGAGCCCCAGCTGCGGGACAACACCACGTTACGCCCCGACGGTCCGAGCGTCACCTTCACCGCCGCGGCCAACTTGGAAAGTCCATCGTAGACTTTCCGGCGGGCAACCTGATCAAACATGATTTGTTTTGCTGCCATGATCTTTACCTCTTCTTTATTTGTGGAACTTGACCCTTACCACGGACTACCTGGTCACCACGCCGAGTAAATCGCTCTCGCGTAAAATGACGAACTTTTCTTCATCGACCTTGATTTCCGTACCGGCATATTTGCCGTAATACACCTCATCGCCTACGTGCACGGGAAGCGGCGCCCGTTTGCCGCTATCAAGCATTTTTCCGGGACCGATGTTGATCACCGTGCCGCGGGTGGGTTTTTCCTTAGCCGTCTCGGGCAGAACAATGCCGGTAGGTGTTTTGCTTTCCGCTTCCGCGGGTTTGACGACCAAACGGTCTTCCAGAGGATTAATTTTCATATTCGTAGCTCCTTATTCATCATGATCCATCACTTGTGAAAATCGCCGATTGCCTCCGGCAATCGCGGCTTACATCATATCCATGCCGCCCATGCCGCCCATGCCGCCCATGCCGCCCATGCCGCCCATGCCACCCATGCCGCCGGGTCCGCCCGGGCCAGCATCCTTGGGTTTGGGCTTTTCGACAATAATAGCGTCCGTGGTCAGCAGGAGCGTGGCGACACTGGCGGCATTCTGCAGCGCGCTGCGTTCAACCTTGGTCGGTGTGATAACCCCGGCCTTGATCATGTCCTGCTCAAAATCCAGCGTCAGGGCGTTCAGGCCGAAGTTGCCTTTACCGGCAAGAATTTTCTTGACCGCAACCGCGCCATCTTCGCCGGCATTCTCGGCAATGCAGCGGGTAGGCTCCTGCAAAGCCCGCCGGACGATGTTCACGCCGGTGGCTTCATCGTGGCTTTCGGTCTTGAGGTCGTCCAGCCTGCTGATGCTGCGTAACAGGGCCACTCCGCCGCCCGGCAGAATGCCCTCTTCCACCGCGGCGCGGGTGGCGTGCAGGGCGTCTTCCACGCGCGCTTTCTTCTCCTTCATTTCCGATTCCGTGGCGGCGCCGACATTGATCTGCGCCACCCCCCCGGCCAGCTTGGCCAGCCGTTCCTGAAGTTTCTCCCGATCGTAATCCGATGTGGTCAACGTGATTTCCTTGCGAATCTGTTCAATGCGAGCCCGGATGGCCTTGCTCTGCCCGGCGCCCTCAATGATGGTGGTGTTGTCATTATCAATTTCAATCTTGCGAGCCTGGCCCAGGTCCTGCACATTCACTTTATCCAGCTCGACGCCCAGGTCCTTCATGATGGCGCGGCCGCCGGTGAGGATGGCGATGTCCTCCAGCATGGACCTGCGGCGATCGCCATAGCCGGGGGCCTTCACCGCCGCCACGCTCAATATGCCGCGGAGCTTATTGACCACCAGCGTGGCCAGCGCTTCGGCTTCTATATCCTCGGCGACAATCAGCAGCGGTCGCTTGGCGTTTTGAATCTTTTCCAGAAGCGGAAGCAGCTTGGCGGCGTTGGAAATTTTCTCCTCGTATACGAGTATATATGGCTTCTCCAGCACGCACGTCATCTCATCCTGGTTGGTGATAAAATTCGGCGAAATGTAGCCGCGATCAAACTGCATCCCTTCCACCACGTTCACGTAAGTTTCCAGCGACTTGCCCTCTTCCACCGTGATGACTCCGTCTTTGCCGACCTTCTGGAACGCATCGGCCATAATCATACCGATGTCCCGGTCGTTGTTGGCGCTGACGGCGGCGACATCGGCAATTTCATTTTTGTCCGCCACATTCAGCGGTTTGCTCAGGTTCTTAAGATTCTCCACCACGGCCGCGACCGCCTTGTGAATGCCGCGGGCCAGGGCCATGGCGTCGGCGCCGGCGGCGAGGTTGCGATAGCCTTCCTTGAAAATCGATTCCGCCAAAACCGTCGCCGTGGTAGTGCCGTCCCCCGCGATGTCGCTGGTTTTGGTGGCGGCCTCCTTGACCAGTTGGGCGCCGACATTTTCAAACTTGTTCGAAAGCTCAATCTCCTCAGCAACCGTTACGCCGTCTTTGGTCACGGTGGGGGCTCCCCATCCCTTGTCCAGTACGGCATTGCGACCGCGCGGGCCAAGCGTGCTTTTCACCGCCGAAGCCAGTTTGGTCACGCCTTCCAACAAACTCTTACGGGCGGCTTCATCAAATGATATCTGCTTTACAGCCATGGGGTTGACTCCTTACGGAAACTGTTTCAAAAACAATTCGCCCTGCGACTCGCCGTACGGCATACACCATGCGGTCGGAAGGAACTTTCTTTAAACCGCGTTCCATCACGCCCAATGGAAATCGCCCGCAGCTCCGTCTTAGTTTCATCCGCGCGGGCGGAACTCCGGCGGAGACCGAGGCGCAATCTCCGCAGGCTCGTTATGTTCAAGAGCAAGCCGGATGCCAAGTTCAGGGAGCGGCTTGCGGTATCATTCATAACTCAAGTTTTTACAATGAGTTGCGAAATTACTGGAGATCATGCAAAAATCTGAAAAATGCAAATATGCCCTGCCTTGCTGGCAGATACCCGCATGGTGTTTCGATCTCCTTTGTCAAAACGGCAGGGTTGCGGATAGAGCCTATCCGGATAAATACTTGCTGCGGTGAAAGAAAAAATCCGGATCACGACGCCGGCGAATGGGAATGTACGTGCTCATGGTCGCAGGTTTCCGGCGGGACACTCGGATCCGAAGGCGACGACTTCATACGCGAGACATCGCGCAGCGAACGGTAAAACGCCAGCCCCGCCACAGTGAAAAGCATCACCACAGCCAGGAAGAATCCCAATCCCAGATGGGCCAGGTTGTGAACTTTGATGCCGGTGCTGATTTGCCAGTTGCCGATCCGCGGGTCGAGAACGCCAAAAACACCCACCAGCGCAAACCCGATGCCGCCCCAAGCCAGGGTTCGGCCCGACATAAGCCGGGCCACCCATACCCGCGCTTGATCGCTGAGCTTGCGCCGGGCCATCCACTGGCCGAAGAGTCCACCCAGAAGCACCTGCATGAGAGTCGTGCCCAGGCCGAAGGCGACGCCCGGCAGAAACGCCACCCACGGGCTTCCCATGTGCGGGGCCAGGGCGAAGTAAACGATCATGGCGAACGCGCCCGTGCCCCAGCCGGCGATAAAGCCATGCACCAGCGGCATGTAACGCGGCAGCGCCCGGGGATTGGCGGCGCCTTCGGCATGAAGCATTTTGTGGGAGTGAAACAGATGGGGAATTTTTCCGCGGCGCAAAATGTACAGGCCGGAAACAACCATAACCGTACCGACAATAAGATAAATCCAGAAGTTGAAGCGGGGATCATGAAAAACGGACTGCGCCGCAGCATAAGCCACGTACGCCAATTCGCAGGCGATCGCTCTCTGGAGGGTAAAAGCCAGCGAAAATAAGAGCCCCGCCCGCATCCCGCCTTTCCAGCTGTAGCTGCCGATCGCATAACTGAACGTGATGGGCCAGGTGTGTTCATCGGGTGTGATGCCGTGAACCATGCCCAGCAGGAAGGCGATCAGGAGGATCGCCAGGACGCCTATCCCCATGCCGGTGGGGTTCCAGAGATTGATGGCGGCTAAAATCATTCGACAACCCTTACGGTTAACTCCCGGCAAACAGATTCGGAATGAACGCGGTCACCCGCTCCGGCGGTGACCCGTGTGCCGCGCCGCGAGCGATTTTTGCTTGTGCCTGGCCAGCTGGCCCTGCGGCACGTGTTGGCCGCAGACGTCGCACTGCTCTGCCTTGGCGAAACACTCGACGCAGAGCAATTGGCCGGTCTGGCGATATTCGGCCAGACGCTCCCGGTCGGCGCGCGGCATATTTTTGACCAGCCGGCGCAGCCGGGGCATCACCGGCAGGGCCGCATGGCAGCCCGAACAGGCGGCGAATTCGAGCTGCGCCAGCAGCAGTTCAATTTCATGGCCGCGGTTGGCGGGAATGGTTCCCTTGCCTTCGCACAGCGGACACAAGTGGCCCAGGTAGGCGTAGACGGCGTCCCGGATCATTTCACTCTTGTTTTTGACGCCGGCGAGCAGACCCGCCAGCGACGCATCCACCTTGAACGCCAGGATCTGGTCCTTGGGCATGCGACTTTTTTCGTTTTCCGCGGTCCGGCCGGACATCCACCACCTCGATTTCCCCGTGGCTCCATCTTCTTGATTATACTTCGTTATACCAGGCACGGCAACTCCGTCGCCGGTTCAGGTTATACCTTCTTAGGAACAGGGCCGAAATAACTTCCCGATATAGCAATGGTCTATTATGATAAGGATGTACGGACAGGAAGTCCGCGGTGTTTTTTGAACAAAGGGTTCAGCCATGGAAGGCTACGGAGTTCAAGT
>JAJYDU010000212.1 GCA_021790475.1 Planctomycetota bacterium
GCTGCAAACGGCTGCAACCGCGACACGTGGAAGAGCCAGTTTTCCACAAACGGCAATTCGGAAGAGGGCATAAGAAATGTTCCGCACGAGTCAATGCCCAGTTTTTCCGCCACCGCGGCCATCTTTTTTAGTTGTTCGTGGGATTCCGGCAATTTTGCCGGCTCAGAGCGAAAATCGGGAAGGGGCCAGCCGCCGAAGCGCATTTTATGACGGGCGAACAGATCGCCCAGGGCGGCAGCGCCGTGTTCCACGCCGTAGGCGATGTTCACGTCCGCTCCCGCAAAACCCGCCTCGGCCGCCAGTTTGACAAACTCCTCCACCGTTAGTTTACCGCCGGCCGTACCACGGTTCAGGCATATATACGACATGAAAAAGAAACTCCGGTAAAACCTTTATTCGCATTCGCAACACCCAAATGTCGCCATGCACAAGGGGGTATGATAAACATCGCCTTTCCCTGATGCAAACAGCCGGGAATAGCCCCATGCCGTATGCCGCGGTGGCGCCGGATCGTTATAATCAATGGAGTATGGCGAGGAAATACTTGATGCGCATTGTGGATTGGCGATGGATCGCGCCCGCGCTGGCGGGATTTGTTTTGTTATGCGGCGGGGTCCGGAGCGCGGCGATGAAAAACCCGCCGGCCACAGGCGTGGCGCGCCGACCGGCCAGGACCGCTGCGACCTCCGCACGGGTTATGCGAATACTGCGGCTGCTCCAGAAAAGAGCGCAAACACTCCACAACTTCACCGCCGACGTGCGGGTGAAGACTCATCATCTGCGCACCGGCGAAACCGATATCGACATCGGCCGCATCTGGTATCAACGCCGGGGTTCGCGCACCCGGTTTGATATACGCTTGGACACCCTGGTGGTGGACGGAGCAATCGCCAAAAGGCATGCCGATCACGACTTCATCTTCGCCGGGCGCTGGCTGATCGACCGTAATGGAGCGGCGAAGATATTTCGAAAGACTCCCGTCGCTCCGCCCGGCCGCCGGGTCAATCCCCTGGAGCTCGGCGAAGGTCCCATACCCATTCCCATCGGCCGGAATCCGGCCGCGGTTCTTCGCGAATTCACGGTCCGCCTGGTAAAGAACCGGCGCCGGGCTCCCGGCCTGATCCATTTACGTCTGACGCCGCGACACAAAAACATGTTTACATTTAAGCGATTGGATTTTCAGATCGATCGCAGAATCCGCCTGCCGGTGAAGATTGTACGGATCAATTCCGACGGTTCGCCCACCACCGCCACGCTGCGCCATGTGCGGATCAATCAGAAGATGAGCCATCATTTCCGCATTCAAACGCCCCCCGCCGGTTCCGGCTGGACGGTCGAAATCCATCACTGGAAACAGGAAAAATGAAAATCCCGGTTTTTCCGGTATTCCGCCGCGCCCTGGCCGAAGGACATCGGCCCCGCCTGCGAAACTCCCGCGGGAAGTGAGCCGCGGAAATTGGGACTGGCCGCGGATTCGTCCCCCCGCCGGTTTACCCGCCGATGATTCCGGACTGATCGTGGCTGGTCAGGTGTTCGCCGTCGGCTTGTGAATCGGACTCGGGCCTGGCCGCCAGACGGCTGGGACGCTGGTGGCGTTTGCGGCCGTTCAGAGAGCCGTCCATTTGCCGCAGGGCCTGCTTGATGCGCAACTCATTTTCCACCAGGGCGATGCGCACAAACCCTTCGCCGTTCTCGCCGAAACCGCGACCCGGGGCCACAGCCACATCCGCCTCTTCCAGGAGTCGCAGGGAAAAATCAATGGTTCCCTGACCGGCCAGATGTTTTCCGGCCACTTTGGCCCATACAAACATGCTGGCGCGGGGCAATTCGACTTCCCAGCCGATTTTCCGCAGGCCCGCCACCAGTACATCCCGGCGCTTCTGGTAAACGAGAGCCTGCCGGGCGACGAATTCATCGCCGTTGCGCAGAGCCAGGATGCTGGCGATCTGAATGGGGGCGAAGTGTCCGTAATCGTAATAGCCCTTGATCGTGGCCAGCGCCCGGACCATTTCCGGATTGCCGCAGCAGAAACCCACCCGCCAGCCGGCCATATTGTAGGGTTTGCTCATGGTGGAAAATTCCACGCCGATATCCTTGCCCCCCGGCGTCGCCAGAAACGATGGCGCCCGGTAGCCGTCGAAACATGTTTCGCCATAGGCGAAATCGCTCACGATGAGCACGTTGTATTGACGGGCCAATTCCACGGCCTGCCGGTAGAAAAGTTCTTCGACGGTCATGGCCGCGGGATTGTGCGGATAATTGAGAATCAGCAGCTTGGGCCGGGGAAAAAGATTTTTGAGAACGTGCTCGATGCGCGCCAGGAAGGCCGCATCATTTCCCAGCGGCACACTGATGACGTTGGCGCCCGCCAGGGCCACGGCGTAGACGTGGATGGGATAAGCCGGGTCGCCGACCACCACGGTATCGCCGGCGCCGAGCATGGCCAGCATCAGATGCGAAAAGCCCTCTTTGCTGCCGATGGTGACGACCACTTCGTTGTCCGGATCGAGTTCCACGCCATAACGGCGTTTGTATTTGCGGGCGATTTCGCGTCGCAGATTATACAGGCCGATGCTGACCGAATAACGATGATTGCGGGCGTCGTGCGCGGCTTCGGTGAGCTTTTCCACCACGAAATCCGGCGCGGGATCAATCGGATTGCCCAGATCGG
>JAJYDU010000213.1 GCA_021790475.1 Planctomycetota bacterium
GACCGGCGCGAAGCCGCGGGGCCGTGCCCCCGCGCGTTGTACGCCGGCGGGTTTCACGCCGCGGCAAACGAACCGGACCGGCGCGAAGCCGCGGGGCCGCGACCCCGCGCGTTGCGCGCCGGCGGGTTTCACGCCGCGGAAAACGAACCGGACCGGCGCGAAGCCGCGGGGCCGCGACCCCGCGCGTTGCGCGCCGAAACGATCGCCGCGGGCCTGCCTGCTCGCCGGCGCGCCGGCGAGAGGACTCGCCAGGCTAAATTGCGCCGGCGGGCAGAATTTCGCAAAGCAAAAGCAGTTGCTCCGGCACGAGCTTTTCCGCCCGCTCCCGGGGGTCTATACCGGCCGCCTGGAGCCTCGGCAGGAGGGAAGCGACCTGGACCGATGGAAATCCGTGCCGAATGGCGTTGACCAGATTCTGCCGGCGGTGGGCGAAAAGACCGGCCAGAATCCGTTGCATCTTCCCGGCGTCGGAGAGAGCCGCCATTTTCGCTTCATTGGGCTTAATGACAACCAGCGCGGAACGCACCTTGGGCGGGGGCCAGAAACTTTCCGGTGCGATCATCCGTGGAATTTCCACGTCGCCCAGCAACTGAATGATGATTCCCAGAGCGCCGTAAGCCGCCGTGCCCACCGTGGCCCGCATACGCAGGGCAACCTCCCGCTGCACCGTGAAAACAAGACGCTCGAAACGCAGCCCGCCGGTCGCGGCGTCATGCCGGTTCCGCCAATGCAACAGCAGCAGCTCGGCCACTAATGGACTGGCTACGTTATAGGGCAGATTGGCGACTAATTTGACCCGGCATCCAGGGCCATCATCGGCCCCCGTTTGTTTTCGCAGGGTCAAAAGGGCCTGGAGCACGGTGGGATTGATTTCGTGTTTCCCCGCCAGCACATCGGCGCAGAGCCATTGGATATTTGTCAACTGGTTCCAATGTCGCGCGGCCGCCGCCAACAAAGCGGAATCGATGTCCACCGCCAGCACCGTTGCGGCTTTTTCGCTCAGCAGCGCGGTGAGATTTCCCGGGCCGGGTCCCACTTCCAGCACCACGTCGCCGCCATGCAGATCCGCCGCGTCCAGTATGGCGCGCAGCATATCTGGATCGATCATAAAATGCTGGCCGAAGCGGTGGCGCGGCCGGGCGCCGGCCTTGTGAAGAATGTTCTCGATATCCCGCCGCCGCATGGCCGAAGGCCTCCATCTTTACCACCGGTCGAACGCCGGCGGACGATTATCCAATCCGCACCTGGCGACGCCGGCCATGATGCGCGGGCTCCCACCACAAAACCGGTTCGTCCGCGGGCGCGGAAATTGATGCCTCGATAATGGCCGCGGCCAGACGCAGCGACTGGTCGCTGGGGAACGGATGGGTCGCCAAAGCGGCGGTGGGAGCGCGTCCGCGGACGGCGGGTAGAGCCGCCTCCGCCGGCACTTCCAGCCGCGGCGCAATGGATGTGGCGGATGGTTGGACTCGTTGCCGCAGAGCTGGTTTTGTCAGCGCCAGGGCCACCGCCCCGTATCCGCAGTCGCCCCGCGTATAGCGCGCCAGCTCGCGCCGCTTAAGCCGGCGAACTGCGCGGTCGCAAAGATCGATCCCCAGGGGCGAACTTTGATCCGCCCAGCAGACAAGAACGGCGTCCAGTTGCGCGTTCGAGAGCAGATCGTCCGCCCTCTCCAGCACGCCGGTGGCGATCCACGCATCGTGGGCCAGAGTTTCACAGGGACCATGAATGTGAAAGTGAATCGCCGCCAGCGACGCCACGCTCGAGTAAACCGATCGCGTGAAACGCAGGGGCGAGGCATAGCGCCCGTCGGCATCGAACATGCTTTCCAGATAAGCCGCCGTACTGTCGATTGCGCCCCAACGGCTTAAAAGCACAAGTCCGATCCGCTGCCGGGAAATCGGACTTTGATCCAGCCCGCCGGCCCGCCAGGCCTGTTCGATGGCGGCAAACGCATACTGGACGACCGGATCAGGCGAATCGAAATTCTGTTCCGGGTGCGGCGGCAAAGCGCGACCGATCCAGGCGAAGCGCTTATCCGATAACGACGGCGCCTTTTCCCCGGCAAGCTGTAAATTCATTGGGGCGGGCCGTGGCCGACAGGCATGGAATACCGCCTCCGCCAGCGCGGCCGCGTCGGCAAATTGGTCGGTGAAAGTTCCCAGTCCCAATATTTGCAGTTGCGGTTCTTTCATAAACCTGCCCCCGTCGCGCCGGTGGCCGGCCCATCGGGTGTTTTGGAAAACACCAGCGCGGTATTGTTTCCGCCAAACGCGAAATTGCAGGACATGGCGGTCTCGATGGCCTGGGGCGTGGGCCGGCGGACCAGGGGCAAATCGCAGGCCGGGTCGGGATCGCGCAGGCCGCTGTTGGGCGGCAGCAAGCCATCGGCAAGGGCCAGCAGGCAAATGGCCGCTTCGATGGCGCCGGCGGCGGCAAATGTATGACCGGTCAGCCGTTTGGTTGAACTCACCGGCGGCGGCGGGCGAGTCGATGAGTTGAAGACCTGGTGAAGCACTCGGGCCTCCACCGCGTCGTTATCGCGGGTGCCGGTTCCATGCGCATTGACGTAATCAATCTGGTCGGGAGCGATGCGGGCGCCGGCCAGCGCCCCGGTAATGGCCGCGGCGGCATAAATGCCGCTGGGATCGGGTTTCGTAAT
>JAJYDU010000074.1 GCA_021790475.1 Planctomycetota bacterium
CCGGACGGCCCCGGGGGCGGACATTCGCCATGTATAAGGAGATCTCCATGGCAAAATCTCTCACCAAATCCCAGACGGCCGCCAAACTGGCGGAACTGGTGTCCAAGGCCACCGGATCGGAGATGAGCAAGAAGCACGCCGTCGCTTCTCTGGAAGCGCTGGCTCATCTGGCCTATCGGGAAGCCAAGAACAAGTTTACCATTCCCGGTCTGGGCAAACTGGTTCTGGTGAACCGCAAGAAGCGCATGGGGCGGAACCCGGCCACCGGCGAGACAATCGAAATCCCGGCCAAGCGGGTGGTAAAGTTCCGCGTAGCCAAGGCCGCCAAGGATGCGATCCTGGGCGCCAAGTAAGCCACCGCGATTGCGGCGCGCCGCGATTCCTCCGGCGGGAAACGTAAGCCTCCTCAACGGCCCGCAAGAGCCGTGAGGAGGTTTTTTTAATTGCCCGATCCGGGCTTGTAATCGCCACCGTAGGCCGGTATAGTTCCGACGTTGCCTGAACGCCGGTTGGATGATCCGCCTGAAGTATCTGGAGAACGCCAATATGTCGCTGGATAGGAGTCTCAAGGGTAAAAGCACCCTGGAACGGCATCGCAATGTGCTCAAGCGATCCGAAAGGGTGACGATCCTGGAGGACAACGAAAAGTGGACCGAGGAGAAATCCTTGATTTTCGGCCTGCTGAAAGTTGCCCATCGCAAGGCCGCCACGGGAAAGAAAGCCGCCAAGACTCCGGCCGCTGAAGCTGGCGCCACCGTCGCCGCGGTATCAACCGCCGGCGCCGTGCCCACGGCTGGCGCACCGACGGGTAAAGCATCCGCGCCGACGGGTAAAGCGGCCGCTCCGGCGGGCAAGGCCGCGGCTTCCCCCTCCGCTCCGGGGACCAAGGGCAAAAAGTGACTTTTGGCAGCGAGCGATGTGTTCGCTTCATGCGGAATTGGCCGGATGCCGATACATGTCCGTGCGCCAGACCAGAACGTCTGTAATAAGTCAACCGCGAGTTCTGCTGCTGGCGGCGGGCTGTCTGTTGTTGGGCGTGTGGCTGGGCCATCTGCGGCCGCGACTACCCGCCGCTCATCTTCAAACGGGCAGCTCACTGAAAGTCTATTTCTCTCCGCATGGCGGGGCCACACATGCCCTGGTGCGTCTTATTGACAGTGCGCGCAAGAGCGTGGAAGTTCAGGCATACAGTTTTACCAGCCGGCCGATCATCAAAGCCCTGATCGCCGCAAGAGACCGCGGCGTGGCGGTCACGGTAATCCTGGACCGCTCGCACCTGGAAAAGAAAAATTATCGTACGGGACGCTACATGCGAAAACCCAGCCCGGCGCTGGAGGCGTTCTACACCGCCGGCATTCCGACGTACATCGATGATCGCTACCTGATCGCCCACAACAAAGTGATGCTGATCGACGGAGCAACCATCGTGACCGGCAGTTTTAATTTCAGCTACGCCGCCGCCAAATACAATGCCGAGAATATGCTGGTGATCCGGAACTTACCGGTTCTTTTCAAACGCTACCAGGCTAATTTTGGCTATCATCGCCAGACCAGCTTGCGCTACCATCCCGGCCTGGTGCTGGTGCACCAGTTCCACTGGCCAAGGCATTGAAAATGCCGTTCCGCCGGATAGGCTCCAGGACGACCCGCCGGACACCCCGTCGCTTATTCGGCGCCCCCACCAAAAATTGCCGCGACAGTGAACCGTGCACCGCGGGCGGCGGGACAAGATAACAACATTTGCCGTAGGATACCGATATGCGAAGTTCCCGCTCCCTGTCGTTGATGCTTGTGCTCGCCGGGACCGGGTTTATCCTGTTATTGGAAATTATTCTTTTCGCCGCGGTGCGGGGGCTGCCGCATGATTCAGCCGTCGGGTCATTGGGCCATTTTGTTCGCGAGAATATCACCCCCCTGGCCTGGACCGGTTACCTGGTCATCTTGTGCGGCATTTTGGGCTTGTGGGATCGCACTTTCTGGCCGGGCAGATTCCGCCATCGTCTGCTTCTCTGCTGGCTGTGGTCCGTATTGGCGTGGTGTTATTTTGACTGGATTAACTTTTATTTCATGCGTAATCGGGCCACAGGTCTACACGCCTGGGAATACCAGGGACTGCCGAGCAATCCCTGGAATCGCTGGATCGGCTACCTGCTGTCCTTTGGCGCAATCGCTCCGGCCATGTTTCTTACAGCGGAAATATGGATGCGCGCGGGACTGAAAAAAGTACAAGCCGCCGGCATACGCATTCCGCGCGCCGTGCCGGCCTTGAGTGTTATTGTCGGCGCCGTCTTTTTCATCGCTCCGTTTATTGAAAAAAGTCCCATCGCCAATCTGATGATCTGGGTCAGCCTTATTTTTCTTCTGGATCCGATCAATCTCCGGCTGGGCCGGCCGAGCATTCTCGGCGACTGGATTGCGGGGCGCTGGGGCCGGACGCTGGCTCTGATGGCGGGCGGGCTCACCTGCGGCTTGCTGTGGGAATTCTGGAATTACTGGGCCTTGGCCAAATGGACCTACCATCTGCCCTTTCTGGGCTGGTGGCAACATGTGCGTTATTTTGAGATGCCCGTGCCGGGACTTTCCGGTTTTCCGGGCTTCGGCGTAGAGGTATGGGTCATGTGGCAGTTTACGCTGCTATTGCTGCATTCCGTGGTGGAAGCGGAGCAGGGCGCGGGTGATATTGATCGACAACATCAATTGTATGGTTGCATTTAGAGCGGAGGCGGCTAAAGTCGTTCTTGAAAGTTCCGCCCGCTGCGGAAAGAGGTTTTTCCGCAGCGGAAATTATTCTCGAGTGCCAGTATATGCCGTCCATCGAAGAAAATTTCGCGCATTTGGGAATTGTTCTTCCCGCGCCGCCCAAGCCGGTGGCTTCCTATGTTCCATTCGTGCGCACCGGCAATCTGGTCTTCATCAGCGGGCAGTTGCCCAGCCGCGACAGCCAGGTGCTGTTCCGGGGCAAAGTACCGGTCCCGATCGGCGTGGAGCAGGCACAGGAAGCAGCCCGGCTGGCTCTTATCAACGCCCTGGCCGTTTTGGGCGATGCGTGCGGCGGACGATGGGACCGGTTTGTACGCATCGTACGCCTCGGGGTTTTCGTACAATGCGAACCGGATTTTGACCGGCAATCGGTGGTGGCCAATGGCGCCAGCGATCTTCTTGCGGCACTGTTCGGCGCGGCGGGCCGGCACGCCCGCGCGGCGGTAGGATCCAATGCGCTGCCGCTGGGCAGCGCCGTGGAGGTGGAACTGCTCGCCGAGATTTGCGACGGATAAAAGCCTATCATGATATATCAATGACTCCGTGTCTATATAACATGAGTTCGGGATAAGAAAACTCGATTTAAGCTGATTTTCAAGACTTCCTGCTCCAATTGCATCTTCGATTGCCGCGAATGACCGCTTTTTGCAATTTTATTCTCCGTATTTGAACATGTGAAAATCATAACACGCGGCAGAGTAATGGCTTACCGCACTCCTTATTCCGAACTGGCGTTAAATAATTGTTCCGCCCCGCGCGGGCCGGGGCCCGCGGCTAAACCGCGTTTCGGCGGTTCAAAATCCGCGATGGGTCGCCGGTTATACGTCCAGATTTTTCACTTCCAGGGCGTGCTCTTCGATAAATCGCCGGCGGCGCTCCACGTCCTCACCCATCAGCGTGCTGAACATCGCCTCGGCGTTGCCGGCCCCTTCCAGTGTCACACGCAGCAGCGTGCGCCGGGCCGGGTCCATGGTGGTGGTCCATAATTCTTCCGCGTTCATTTCGCCCAGACCCTTGAAACGCTTGATCTCAATGCCGTGCTTGGCGATTTCATGGATCGTGGGCACGATATCGGCCAGCCCCGCGATGTCGCGCTTGAAATCCGCGCCGTTCTCGATGAAATAACGCGTCATTTTGCGCTCGCCGCTGTCGAGTTCCTCGACTTTAAGCAGATAGTCCTCGATGGGCATATCCAGTGCTTTGAGCCTTTCGAAGAGCTTTTCCAGTTCGCGGTTCTCGTGCATTTCCTCATTCTTTTCCAAGCGGCGCTGGGCTTGTTTTTTCGCTTCCTGCGCCGCGGCGGCAGCGGCCCGGCCGGCGGCGTCGGCATGGCCGTTGACGGCGGCGTCGGCCACGTTCACGGCCCGGGCCGCGGCCTCAATTTCATCGATCTTGTTCTCCTCCGCGAACGCTTCGTAATCTTCGGCGGTAAAGAAGAAATGCTCTTTTCCATCCAGAATCACGCGATACAAGGGCAGCGCGCCGTGCTCGGCGCGCAGAGAAAGCAGGCGGCTGAACGGCAATCCGCGCCGCTCGGCCACCGCAGCCAGGTCCTGCACCTGCTCGAGCAGTTGGATGACTTTTTTCAGCTCCGCCCCCTTGAAACGGGCCTTTTCGACGCCTTTGCGGTCGCGCAGCAGCAGGCTGGTGGAGTCCACACCCAGTTCCAGCAGCGTTTTGCGCATGGCGGCCTCATTGCGCACGTACTCCACGCGCTTTTTCCGTATGACCTGATACAGCGGCGGCTGGGCGATATATATCCGTCCATCGCGGATCAGCTGGTTCATCTGCCGGAAGAAAAAAGTCAGCAGCAGTGTGCGTATGTGCGAACCGTCCACGTCGGCATCGGTCATAATCACCAGTTTGCCGTAGCGAAGTTTGGTCATATCCAGATCGCCGGTTCCGATACCGCAGGCCAGCGCCTGCACGATGGTGCGGATTTCCTCGTGGCTGAGCATTTTGTCCACGCGGGCCTTTTCGACATTGAGGATTTTCCCCTTGATCGGAAGAATCGCCTGGAACACGCGGTCGCGGCCGGCCTTGGCCGTTCCACCGGCGGACTGGCCCTCCACGATGTAGAGTTCCGTCGATTCCGCGTCACGGCTGGAACAGTCGGCGAGCTTTCCCGGCAGCCCGCCGCTGTTGAGCGCGCCCTTGCGCGTCAGTTCGCGCGCCTTGCGCGCGGCCTCGCGCGCCTGCCGGGCCAGAACGCCTTTTTGGATGATTCTTTTGGCATCAGCGGGATGTTCTTCCAGCCACGCCCCCAAAGCCTCGTTGACCGCGCTGGCGACAAAACCCTCCACCTCGCCGTTGCCGAGTTTGTCCTTGGTCTGCCCCTCAAACTGGGGGTTGGGCACTTTTACCGAAATGACCGCGGACAATCCTTCGCGCAAGTCGTCGCCGCTGAGCAGTTCCTTTTCATCCTTCACCAGGTTGTTGCTCTTGGCGTAGAAATTCAGCGTGCGGGTCAGCGCGGTTTTGAAACCGGACAGATGCGTGCCGCCGCCGGGCGTGTTGATGTTATTGGCGAAGCTGTGCAAGCTCTCGGCGTAGCCATCGTTGTATTGCATGGCTACCTGAAGGGAGAGGGGGTTTTCCTTTCCAGGCTCCTCCTTTTCCAGGTAAATGACATGGCCGTGAACCACTTCCTTGCCTTCGTTGAGCTGCTTGACGAACTGGATGATGCCCTTGGAATACTTGAATTCATCCTTTTTTCCGCTGCGTTCATCCACCAGGTAGAACGCCAGACCCTCGTTGAGGTAGGCCAGTTCGCGGCAGCGGGCCACAATGCGTTCGTAATCAAAATTGGTGTCGGGAAATATCTGTGAATCCGGTTTGAACGTGACCTTGGTTCCCGTTTTCTGCCGTTTGCCGATCAACTTCAGGTCGGTGGTTTTTACGCCGCGCTCAAAAATCATGGTGTACACTTTTCCCTCGCGGCACACTTCCACTTCCATCCATTCCGAGAGCGCGTTCACGACGGAAGCGCCCACGCCGTGGAGGCCGCCGGAAACCTTGTATCCGCGGCCTCCAAATTTGCCGCCCGCGTGCAGATCGCACATCACTACTTCCAGCGTCGATTTCTTTTCCGTGGGGTGGATGCCCACCGGGATGCCGCGCCCATCGTCGGTAACGCTTACCAAGCCATCCGGATGAATGGTCACCCAGATGTTCTGGCAATGGCCGGCCATGGCTTCATCAACCGAGTTGTTGACGATTTCCCAGACCAGGTGATGCAGACCGCGGGTAGTGGTGTCGCCGACGTACATACCCGGGCGTTTGCGCACCGGATCCAACCCCTTGAGGGCTTGAATGGCTGATTCGTCGTATTGGTTGAGTGTGGTGGACGCGGGCTGTTCCTTAGCCATGGATACTCCTATTCGGATAGGGAAGGAATTGCCGGGGCGTCGGGGCCTTCCATTGCCCCCGTTTGTCCGCCACCGCAAGGCCGGAATTCACCCCATTCCCTTATTCTGAATTATAAGGTTGCACCGTCGCATTAACAATCCGTCCGCGGTGCTGAAAACACTTGCAAAATCATGGTCTTGGCGTGTTTTCCGAACGGATCAGTCGTTCTCGATAGGGAAAGTTTCCGAGGCTCCGGCGGCGGACGGCAGGCGAGGCATCCCGCTGAACTCGGGATTGCCGCGCTGCGGCGGCCCGCCGGGTTGGGGACCGTCCCGCGGCGGTGACAAGGAAGCGTCGATCGCGGCCGCACAACCCGGCTCTTCCGCCCCGGAAGCGGCGGTTCCCTGTTGGCGCGACGCCGCCGGCGTAATGCGCCAGAGGGCCGGATACAGGCCGGTGATTCGATTTCGTTCCACTGTGCGTGGCGCGTGTCGTGAATTCAGCGGCGCCAGCAGTACCAATGTGCCGTCCGGGGCGGCTTTTCCGGCGATGTCGATATAGGTGATGCGTTTGAAAGTTGTGGAGAAATTCTCCGCATCATCCAGACGCACCAGGCAATCATCGCCGGCGCGCGGCGTGTTGGTTGTGGAAAATACAACAATGTCGCCGTGACCATACTCCGGCTCCATGGAATCTCCCTCGATACGCAGGGCAAAAAGACCATACGGCGCTGACGTGCCGGCGCTGTTGGCGTCCAGGCCGATTCCACCGGATGGCGGGACCGGCGCGGCAATATAACCGTCGGCAAATCCGGGGGGATAGTCCATATCCGTAAATTCCGCCGGCTTGCCGGCCGCCACACGATTTATAAGGGGAATTTGGGCCAGGCGCACCATCGCCGTATCTCGGGGGCTATCGGGCAAGGCGAGTTCTATTCCGTCGGCAACGACTTGTTCCGACTGGCGCATACCCATCTGTAATAATGCATCGAGGTTCACCGCTCCGTCGGGCCGACGCGGCAGCGAATCCTGATGCGCCGGGACGGCTGCGGCGATCCGCCGAACGGATAGCGGTGTTCGCAGCCAGTCGGCCAGATCGACCAACTTTGCCGGCGCGATTCCCAACGCCCTCTCGATTTTAGTAAGCTTTTGAGCCGAGGGCGGACCGGCCAGGCGTGCTGTTTCAATGTTGGACAGATAGGGCTTGCTGATGCCGGTGAGATGGGCGATCTGATCCAGGGTTAGTCCTTTAATCTGGCGTTGGCGACGAATCAATTGGCCGAACTCGTGGAGATTTTTTACGGTCATGGGAATTTCCAATTCGTTCGGTCCGGTTGTATTGGCATGGGACATAGATCACCTCATAATATGATTGTTGGACAACCAACATACACAATCATTTAGGCAATCTACAAGCAGCTCCCATCTTTGTCAAGGGCATTATTTGAGAGACGGTTTGACCGTGATGAGCCTGGCATCGGCATATTCAACGCCCGGCTCGAAGCGGGCCGTGATAATTGCGATCATCAATGCCAGCGACAACCACAACACCAGGTCCACGGTATCAACATAATGCCGGCCGTCTGGTCCGAATATTTTGGCCAATTCGCTGGTCCAGGGCATGAACAAGGCGGTGGCCAGAAGAGCCAGTCCGGCACGCCACCGCGCCGGATGCGTGGCCCGCTCATCGCATAAGATCATAGCCGCGGCCATGAGGGCGAAGATGAGCGTCACATAATGCGGCACCCATGTTCTCTCCGATGCCCAGAGCATAAATATGCCAATACAGGCAATTTCCATAACGTAGCGCCGCGTGCGAAATGCAGCCAGGGAGAGCCTGGCCCAGACGATACCGGCGATCGCAATGGCCAGCAGTACCACACGACCAATCAAATGTGCGAGAGCCGGAGAAAGGTTAACCACGTTGATGTAATGGTCATGTACCACGCCGGCGCGGTTGGTTTTCCATGCCGGTAGATGGGAAAGCAGCCGCAGGAGAAATTCCGGAATCGATTCGCCGTTGGGAAACTTGATTGCAGCGTGCATCACGTAAGGGAAGATCATCAGACGGCTCCACTGGCTCAGCCATAGCAGGTTCTGCCGCCAGCCGAAAAACAGCGCCGGCACAACCACAAGCCACAGACCGATGCCGGCCAGAGTCCAGGCAGTGACTGCCCAACGGCGCCGGAAAATAAAATAGGCCACAAAAGCCAGCGGCGTCACCTTGATGCAGATGGCCATCGCCAGCATAAGACCGGCGGCCAGATCACCGCGCGGACTTTCTTCCTGGGCCATCCACAGAGCGATGGTCAACGGGAGCAGCATCAGCAGATTCATCTGCCCCTCCTGGATGTCGCCGATCAGGGGGAAGAACCATCCGGCGGCCACCACCGCCAGCACTCCGAGCGGAATATTTCCACCCCCCCGCCGTACGATCGACAAAGCCAGAAGGAATATTGGTACGAACATGAATGGTTTGCAGAATACCCACGCCATCTGGGCGTTGGGACGGGACAACAGCGTAAATGGCGCGATGAACAGCATCGCAAACGGCGGAAGAGGAAAACGCTCGCTGGTATACGGCTTGTGCTGATAAAGATACCGGGGAAGAATTTTCATGTAGGAATCGAAAGCGTCGATGTGCCGTTGTTTGGGCATGTTGACGATCACCTTGTGCCGAGCCTGCAAACCCAGCACCAGCGTAAACACGGCCAGGGCGATGAGAATTCCAATCCTGATGGCTTTCGGGATAGCAGTTGCCGCCGGCCGCCCCGCGAGCGGGTAAGTCCTCTTCACCCAAGTCATGCGGACGCCTCCGAGGCCAGAGTAAAAAACGGACGGGCCGCCACCGGTTTACGGCAGCGGCCCGTTTCTCGGAATGGTCTGTAAGCCGAATTCTGTACCTGCAGCAGGCGGCGATCATTTATCTGGGATCGGCGTTACCGCCGGCCTCAAGCGACCTACCCGGAACCACTTTGATTCGTCCCGGCTCATCCCGTTTTACGGGGCTTCGCCTGACGAACAAGATTCGCTTCTCGAGCGTCCCTTGCTAATAAACAAGGGAAGTCCGATCCGGCGAACCGGCGTCGGGCCGACGCATTGGTTCCCTATTCGGTCTTGCACCCGGTGGGGTTTTCCCTGCCGGCGGTGTCGCCACCGCCGCGGTGCGCTCTTACCGCACCTTTTCACCCTTGCCATCCCGATAGCTATCAGGATTCGGCGGTATCTTTTCTGTGGCACTTTCCCGCGCCCGCCGGAGCGGACGGGTGGGTGTTACCCACCACCGCGCCCTGTGGTGTTCGGACTTTCCTCCCGGCATCTCGCCGAGCGATCACCCGACCATTCCAGCATCAATTATAACCATCCGCCAGCGGGAGTAAAACAAAACATCGAACATCGCGCGGTAGCTGTTGCCTGTTGCCACGGATTGAGAAACACGGTATTTTAATGTTCCCGGCGGGAAGGGAGGCGGATGCGGCCCGGATGGCGGCGGTAGAAACGGCTTACCAAAGGACGATCGGGGAATTCATGATTATGATGATGGCAAGCGATCAGGATGGGTCTTCAACAAAAACAGGGCGGGATACCGGCGATAGCAGGACTCTTCCTGCACAGACGAAGAAGGAAACGGCGTCCAGCTCCATAGAAGCCGAACTGGAAAAACTGGAAAAAGCCCATGGTCTGGATCCGGAAAACGAAGAAATAGCCTTCAAACTCGCCTGGTATCTGGACCTGATCGGGCAGGACGAACGGGCGATAGAGCTTTATGAGTATCTGGCCGCCCGCCAGCCCGTGCGCGAGGGCGTACTGCTGAACCTTTCCGTGCTTTACGAAGACGCGGGACGATACGACGACGCCGAGGGCTGTCTGCACCGTCTACTCTCGGTGATGCCGAACCATCCCCGCGGCCGGATGTACTACCGGCATGTGGAAGGTTCGCTGGACATGATCATCGAGGAGGATTCGGACAAGCGGCTGATTCCCCGGAACCTGCTGCTGGAGACGGCGATAGCCGACTTTGAACTTTCGGTTCGGGCGCGGAACTGCCTTAGCAAGATGAATATTCGCACACTTGGCGATCTGTTGAAAATCACGGAGCCGGAGTTGATGAACTACAAGAACTTCGGCGAGACCAGCCTGCATGAAATACGGGAAATGCTGACCAAAAAAGGCCTGCGGCTCGGTCAGGCGGCGGAGGAAGGCCGCCAGGCGCAGCAGCGCGAACTTCTTAAGGCGGCGGCGAATGTGCCGGAATCGGTGCTGAACAAGCCGGTCGCCGATCTGGATCTTTCGATCCGCGCCATTAAGGCGCTGGAGCGGCTGGGCATCGCCACGATCGGGGACCTGGCCGGTCGCAGCGAGGCGGATCTGCTGAACTTAAAGAATTTCGGGCAGACGAGTCTGGATGACATCAAGAAGAAATTGAGCGCATTGGGTCTTTCGTTGCGCCACGCGGAATAGCGCCAAACAGGATCAAAGATGGACCGCCGCCTCGGTGTTTTTCTGCTGTGTTTGTGCCTGGCGTGCGTGTTTGGACCGGCTGGATGCGCGCCCACCCCAACGGGACAAAATATCGCCAGGTTGCCTTCGCCGCCATTTCCGCCCCGTGCGACCACAACACCGACCACGAGATCGGTTTATCCGCTGGTTCCGGCCATATTGCCTAAACCAGCCTGGTGCGGGCCGCTGTATCCACCGGTCATATCCCTGCCGGCGCGAATGCCTGAGCCGTGGATTCGAGTCCGGATCACAGCGGAATTATCCGCGCCGCCGCATGTCGAGCCGTGGCTGTATCGCGGTAAAATCGATATCGTTCACCTGGCGGATGGAAAATACGCCGCCCTGAACGTGCTCCCCATTGAGGATTACCTGGCCGGCGTGCTTTCCCGCGAACTTTACCGGAACTGGGCGCCCGCGACCTATCGGGCGCAAGCGATCGCCGCCCGCACTTATGCACTTTACCAGATGGAAACATTCGGACAATCTCACGCCTGGGATGTCACCGATACGACGGATTCGCAGGTGTATGGCGGACGAAAGGCGGAAACCTCCCGGGCCTGGAACGCCGTGCGGGCCACCCGCGGCGAAGTTCTTTACTGCGCGGACAACGGGTTGACGGGCATATTCTGCGCTTACTACTCGGCTTGTAACGGGGGGGCGACCCAGAGCGCGGCGGCGGCGTGGGGCGATTACTCCGTGCCGACGCTGGTGAATAAAGTGACCGGCACACTGGACGCCAATTGTCCGGAATTTTCCTGGCCGCCGATGCGTTATTCCAAAGACGCCGTAACACACGCGTTGCGCCACTGGGGGAAAATAAACTCCCTGGCTTACCTAACCGACCTTGGACCGGTGGTCAGCGTGCGAATTACCCGCCGCAACCCCATTACCCGGCGGCCGATGATCATCACCGTAAAAGACATTTATGGCCACATCGGCAAACTGCGCGCGGAGGAATTTCGACTGGCGCTGCTGACCGACCCGGTTGCCAGTGTTCAGGCGCCGCCGAGCAGTTTTTTCGACATTCAGAATCACCGCTCCTATATTCTACTGGTCAACGGGCATGGTTTGGGGCACGGCGTGGGGCTTTCGCAGTGGGGAGCGCAGACCCTCGCGCTGCGCGGCCGCGGCGCCCATTACATTCTATCGTTCTATTACCCCTCATCATGGATCCATCGCCAGTGGTAGCAGACCGGTTTTTATTGACTCAACCTGAGCCAATAACCGGCAACGGTCCGTTGCGAACCCGTAACTGACTGGAACCGCGCCGCCGTTTCGGCGAAACTGGCGGCTAAGCGGGAACGCCATGGGAAGAAGATGGCGGAACGATGCCGGGAGTATCCATGGGAGATTACACAATGGATTTCGCCACTGCGCTGGCCCGGCTGGCGGCTGACACGCGCTGCCGTGATGTCGTGCTGCTGGACGTCCGCCGGCGTTCGCCGGTGACCAAGTTTTTCCTGATCGTCACCGGCGTATCCGCCCGACAGATGCGAACCGCGTGCGACGAATTTTCCGAGATGGGGTTGCAAAACGGCTATGGACCGTGGCGCACCAGCGGATATGAAACAGCCAAATGGATTCTCATCGACTTCGTAGATGTTGTGGTGCATATCTTCGACGAGCCGAGCCGGCGGTTTTACGATCTGGAACTTCTCTGGGGCGATTGTCCGAAAGTGCCGTGGTCAAGGGAGACCGATGCGGCCGAAGCGCCCGCTCTTGCGGACTGGCCGACGCCGGTAAAAGAAATTGAGGACGATATAGAAGCGGCCATTGCCGCCGCCTCCGATACGGTTGAAGAGTTGGTCGAAGAACAAATGATGTGGAATGAGCAGGCGCGCGATGAGGCGGCTTTGCCTGCGGAATCGGATGTGACCATGGTGGAAATTCAGACCGAATCCCCGGCGAGAGGCCGCCAATCAGAGGCGCCGCCGGCGGTTCGCCCCGGCGACCAGCGCCGATCCCCGGCAAAAAAGATGAAAAAAACAACACCGAAAAAGAAACACGTCGTCAAAAGCACGTCGCCGGCGCGCGGTAAGAGCGGGGCAAGGAAGCCGGGGAGAAAAAAACCGCCGGTGGCGGGCGGAAAATCATCTTCCCGGTCTAAGAGCCTATCGATTGAGACTGGCTCTAAAAGGAAAAAAACGTGACGCCCGTTGAAGATGTTCTGCGTGCGCGGTTCTGCGCGGCAATCGGCGCGGCGTTTGGTTCGCAATTCGCCGACGATCCGATGATTAAGCCCGCTGATCCGAAATTCGCCGACTACCAGTGCAATGCGGCCCTGGCGCTGGCCCGCCGGCTGGCCCGACCGCCGCGGGAAACAGCCGAAGAAATTCTACGGCATCTGAACATCGGCGATATCTGCGATCCGCCGCAAATCGCCGGTCCGGGCTTTATCAACCTGCGCCTGGCCGTGGCGGGGCTGGCCCGGCGGTGCGCACAACTTGCGGCGGATTCCGTGGCGCTGGGGCGCGGGGGAGTGGACCGCGTTCACCGGCCCCAGATAATTATCGTCGATTACGCCGGTCCGAACATCGCCAAGGAAATGCATGTGGGACACCTCCGCAGCGCCATTATCGGCGACGCGATCGTCCGCACGCTGGAGTTTCTGGGACATACCGTGATCCGCCAGAAT
>JAJYDU010000075.1 GCA_021790475.1 Planctomycetota bacterium
TAATTCACTTTTCCCGCCTCGGCCCGGGACATCCGCCCGGGCGCTTCGCGCCATGCTGATTGCCGCCGCTCTTGTCTTCACTGCAAGCGCACCGGCAATCCGCGCGCAGAACAACGCCTATTCTCCGCCGGCCATCCTCGATTATTTCGGCAGCGGCTGGCAAACCATCGCCACCCGCATGCCGGATATTTTCGGCGCCGGCTATGGCGAACTGCTTACGCCGCCGCCTACGCGGGCCGATTCCGGCAATCAATCCGTCGGTTATGACGTTTACAATCGCTTTGACCTGGGCAGCCCGAACGATCCGACCAATTACGGAACCATCACCGACTATAAGGACCTCATCAACGCCACCCACCAGATGGGTGGTTATTTCTACACTGATTACTCCATGGGCCACAGTGGTTATTCCAGTTCATCCTCGGTGGACGGCAACGGCGACTCTTTTGTCAACGCCGGCGGATATCCCGGCCTGCTGATCGAATATCCGGGAAATTCCTATCTGAATCCGGGCGTTCCGGCCAATATCGACGGCGATTTCAACGGCGCTTACGCCACCAGCACCCAGGACGCGCGGCTGGCCGGCCTGCTCAACATCAATTTCAACACCGATTATCAATACATTCGCAACCCGACTACGCCCGGCAATCCGGCCAATATTCCCGGCGGAACAACGCCCGCCTACGGACGCCTGGCCAATGTGCCCATGCCGGTCAATCAGCAGTTTTACCCCGATCCCAACAGTCCGCCGCTGTCTGTTTATAACCCCCTGACCGGTCAGCAAAATATCGAAATTCATTCCTTCAACACCACCAATCCGCAGGCCGGCTCACCGGCTCCGGAAAATGACACCGGCTACCTGATGCGCAACATTCAATGGTTTGTGCAGACCCTCGGCGTGGATGGATTCCGCCTGGATGCCGTCAAGAATATGCAATGGCCCACCGCCCTGCCCTATTTTGACCAGGCCGTGTATAACGCCTCGCCGCGCGCCTATCTCAACGGCGTGCAGGAACAGATGTTCACGTTTTCCGAGTATTACGATTCCAATATTCCCGGCGCCTCGAATCCATACCAGGACAGCACGGTCGAAGTTCTTCAGAAAAGTCCAATGAATCCGAATGGTTCGTTCGCCGGCCCCGCCGGCACGGTTCAACCGAACCGTGACGCCCTGGATTTTCCGCTGTTTTTCGCCTTGCAGGGCAACCTGACCGGCGACGGTTACACCAACAACTGGAATAACGTCGTCAACGCTTCGCTGGATTCCGGCCTGGGCCACAACGGCACAGTGGGCGTGAAATTCGTCCAAAGCCAGGACAATGGCGCGCCGTACCTGAGCAACGTCGCCTACGCCTATACACTGATGATGCCCGGCGAGGCGATGGTCTATTACAACGGCAATACCGCCACTTATGGCAATTTCCCCCAGAATGGGCGCGAAGACGCTCTCGGCGGCGTCTACGGAAACCAGATGGCCGATAATTCGCTCGGCGCCTTCAACGCGTCCAATAGCACCATGACTGTTTCTCATTCCAACCAGATCAGCGGCCTGGTCGATATTCGCAACCGTTACAGCACCGGCAACTATATTCAGCGGTATCTGACACAGAATAATTTCGCTTTTGAACGCCAGGATTCCTCCCTGGTTTTATTGAACAACCAGACCGGCGGCGGCAATCTCAATGCCACCCTTCCGACCAGCTTCAACCCCGCCAACGTACCGTACCTGGTTGAACTCACCGGCAATGCCGCCGCCAACGGTCTGCCCCAGGTGCTTTCGGTCAATTCAAATGCCACGGTGAATGTCACCTTTTCCAACAATACCAACAGTGGCGGTACGTTTACCGGCCAGGGATATCTGATATATGGTCCGCCAACGCCGATCGGCACGCTTACCATTACCAACGTTGCCAGCCAGATCGCCGGCAATCCGCCCGGTTCCAGCGATCCAAATATCACCTATGACAATGGCGCCAATACCATCAGCAACGTTGCGGTGATCAAGAATGTCGCGCAGTTTCAGATACAACTCCAGACGCAGAAAGTATATCTGTTGGGCAATCCCAATCTCTATGATCCCAACGCCGGCGGCGATAACGCCCTGCTTAAAATCGATGGCGGAATTCAAATTCCGCTCCCCAACGGTACGAAGCCGGCTTTCGTCAGCACCAATCCCGGTACGATCACCTACGGCTACATTCCCTTTCAAAACGCCAGTCCCCTGGTCGGCGGCGGTACCGGCCTGTATGCCGAAACCGTAGACACCGCCGATCTTTCCCAAGGGTACCATTACATTGATGTGATCGCCTTCCGGCATCGCACCGGCACCGACGCTCCGCCCGTGTTTACCGACTGGACCCAAAGCATTTATATTGATACCGCCCCGCCGGTCTCCAACATTCAAAGTTTCAATCCCATTACACCGGATGTCGGTCAGAATCGCTCGCTGGTGATTCAATCCGTCGATGGCCTGGCCAACAATATTCATGTTCTTCTTGATCTGCCGGCGGCGGATACCAATTCGCAGATACTTGCCATGATCGGCAACGCCAACCAGGCTACTTCAATCGACGCGAATCTCTGGTCGATCAATGAAAACAATCTCAGCACCGGTAATCACGTTGCCACGATAGTTTCCTATAAGCCCGACGGAACCTGCAACATCCAGCGGTTTACAGGTCTTTTCGTCGATCCGCCGGGCGACGGTATGGGCGACCTGGACGGCGACGGCCAATATAACGTCCAGGATGTACAGTTGTTCGGATCTCTCCTGGAGAGTCATAACACAAAGTTCAACCCAACCGCGGATTTTGACGGCGACGGCCTGATTAACTACCAGGACCTGCTGTTGTTCGGAAACAAACTCCGGGCGGTGGGGGCCGACACCCGGACCATGCAAGCCTATGACCAGTTATTGAACCAGTACAGTTCGGCGACGACGCCCGAACCGGCGAGTTTGAGCCTGCTGTCGCTTGGCGGCGGGGCGCTGCTGCTGCGCCGCCGGCGGTGCGGTTGGCATTCCCGCTTCGCGCGGAACTCGTGAAAAAGGAGAACCCCATGGCAGCGGAATTTTTACTGCGGATCCGCATAGAGCGGCGAATCCTGATCCCGGCACGCCGGGATCAGGCCGGGAACGCGGCGCCAAGCCGGTTCCTCGCAACAGCCCGCCTTCGTCCTCTTTCCGGGAGAGCGGACACCCTCACCCGCAATGTGGCCACGCTCGGACCAAGGCCCGCGGCTAACAGCGGCTTCCTGCCATTTCGTGGTAAATCGCTACCCGCTTTCACCCTCATCGAGCTTCTGGTGGTCATTTCGATCATCGCCATACTAATCGCAATTCTCCTGCCGGCCTTGTATATGGCCAGGCAGGAGGGTGATTCCATCGTCTGCACGTCCAACCTGCAACAACTTGGCACCGCGGCAATGGAATTCGCCCAGGCCCACAATGGCCTGCTCCAGCCGGACTCCGATGCCCATCTAGTCGACAATATCGATCCGATGCACACGATGTTCGCCTACCGTTATGGCGCCAATATAGACTCCCAGAATACGGGGGGGGCTACGAGTAGCATCTTAAAAGATTGGGCCAGTGCCCTGGTTCCCTATCTCGGCGGCTCCGATCAGCAGACTTTCCAGACTATCACCGTCAATGGTGCGGCCTCAAAAGTGTTTCTTTGCCCCAGCGATCCCACTCTTAACTACGCCTGGCCGGGGTATCGACTGTATAACAACGTGACCAATCCTCCCGGCGATGTCAATGGTTATTTCCCGATTTCCTACGGCGTCAATGCCGATATTTGCTCGGTCGTCAGTCCAACAACAGGTGTTGGTGTTTTCAGTGCGAGTAGCGCTATAAGCGTGGCGCCCGCCCCCGGTCGCGATCCGCTGAATTGCAGATTGTATTCGGTCGCCGATCCAAGTCAAACATTGCTGTTTGCCGACTGCGGCACCCAACCGAATTTCGGCGGCCAGGATTATAGGGCAAATACTCCGCTTAATTATAACGATGCATTGTATTACACCACCAACTACGATTTTGGCGCAAAAAATTTGCCGCCCGGTGTCGATTCCACCACCCTTCTGGCCATGGCTGATACCCCCTGGCTACGCGACCGCATCCCCATATCCGCGGACCAGCTTCCGCTTCCGGTTTCCGCCGGCAAGCCGCCGGCGATTCAAAACGACGGAGCGAACAAGACCATCCCCATTCCCGACCGGCATGGCAATCACATAAATGCAGCTTTCTGTGACGGCCACGCCGCCGCGGTCACGACCTCTCAATTCGCTGATGTTTTCGTCTCGCCGTACGGCCCATAAGGCAGTGCCGCCTACTCGCGTTTGCGCCGTTCACAACCCCGGATCGGCGGGAGTTGAATATCAGACGCCGCGGTCGAAAACTACGTCAGCTTCCTTTTTGTGATGCGTTCCAGCACGCGCAGCGGCGATTTTTCCGGAGATTGCATCTCCGCCACCGGCAGCAGATAAGTCTGTTCCAGAAGATATTGCCCCGCGTCCACGGCGTGCAGCACCTCGTCGGTAAAACAGATCCAGACACTCCGCGCCGGGAAACTCACGGAATCCTGGATGCTGGTCTTCTGATAGGACTCGTCCATTTTTCCGGTGTTGTGCAAAGCCAGCATGTAGTGATCGTACAGTGTCCGCGGCGTCCGCGTCACGCGCAGCAGGTATAACAGTTCCCGGCTGCCGGGCAACGGCGGTTTGATCCGCGGCATGAACCGGCCGGCGAATGGTTCAAACGCTTCGCCGATCCGCCAGTCGCGTCCCGCGCCGTGCGGATTGACGTTGCAGAATACACGGATGATGCGCTTGCCGCCGGTGGGGCGGGAGGGAAACGCATCCGGATGCAGACGCGTGTCATCCCTGGTCGCGGAACTGGCGCGTCCTTTGATTTGCATCGGCCGGTAACTGGTTCGCGCGCGAAGCAGGGCCGACCGGTATTGCCCCAACAAATTGTGCATCAGCATCTGGGTGCAATCGGCGTAACGCCGCAGCAGCGCCGCCAATGCCCGTCGCGATTCCGGATCGCCCCGCACGCCCAGAATTTTCCCCGTCGCCGCGTTGTAGCTTATATTTTTACGCGTTCCGTTGCTCCATGCGGGCGTGAGAAATTTTTGTTCTGTTTGAGAAAAAACGAAATCGAGTTGGGGCAGGAACAGCACGCGCGCGTTTTCCAGCGATTCCAGCGCCTGTTGTTGCCGGTGGGGGCTGCATGATTCGTTCCACTGGCCGATAGGAAGGCTCACAATTCTTTCCATGACCATACGCTCCTTACAAGCCGCGTTTGATACCGGACCTGTTTTGCTCCTACACCTCGTCCCCTTATCATAATTATAATTTACCCGCCGGAGTAAGTTGAGAACTGAAGAAAATGACGGAAAGACCAGCCATCCCCGCTGAATTGCGCGGTATTTTCGATTCTCCCATTCTCGCCCGCATCGCCGAAGATATCGTTGCGCGGCGCCATGCCAACGCCACCGGTCAATGGGGATCCTGCGCGCTGCTGGCGGCGGCGGCGATCCAGGCACGCCTGAACCGGCCCGTGCTGCTGGTCACAGCGCATCTGGACGAAGCCGATGACGCCGTGGATCAGCTCGAATTTTTTTGTCCGGGCGCCAAGGCCCGTCTCTTTCCCGCGCAGGAGGTTTTGCCGGGTGAGTCAAACGTTTCGGATGAGCTGGCCGCGCAGCGTCTGGAGTTGCTCTCGGAGCTTGCCGGCGGCGCCAGGCCGGATTTCCTGATCGCTCCCGTCCCGGCGCTGATGCAGCCCTGCCCCGGCCGCGAACTTCTATCCGAAGAATTGGTCGCGCTCCCCAAGGGGGCGGTCGCGCCCGGCCGCGACGCCTTGATCGGGTGGCTCGCCGCGCATGGCTATACTCGTTTGGAAGCGGTGGAGAATCCCGGTGATTTTGCCGCGCGCGGTGAAATCATCGACGTCTGGGCCGCCGGCGAGCCACAGCCGATGCGGATTCATTTCTTCGGCGACCAGGTCGAGCGAATATGCGGTTTCGATCCGGAAACTCTTGGGCCGACGCGGGATAGCGACGTTTTGCGCCTCGCCGCCCTGGGGAAAAACGCCGCCTGGCCCCCCGAAAGAACGGTAAGTTTTCTTTCTTGGCTGCCGGAAAATACGATTATCTGGTTTATCGAACCGGCGGAAATCCAGGAGCAGGGCCGCGGCTATTTTGACCGCCTGGCGGATGCCCGCGGCGTTTATCCGCCGGAGGCCGTGTTTCGTCAGGCGCGGAAATTCGCCTGGGCCGAGATACACCGGTTCAATTCCCCCGGCGATTCGGTCATCCGCCTGCCCTGCCGGTCCGTCGAGCAATTCGACACTCAGCCGGACGCGGCGCTGGCGGAACTGGCGGTGCTGGCCCGGCGACACCAGGTGGTGGTGGTATGCCGGAACGCCTCGGAGCGCACCCGTCTGACTGATCTGCTGCATGTAAAACATCCCGACATCCTGGAAAAAGTAGCCATTCTCATCGGCGATTTGGCGATGGGTTTTCGCTGGCGGCTTTCCGAAACGGAATCGAGCGCGCCGGACAAACCCGATGCCGGCGCCGCCGGCGACGATAGCGATTCCGCGCAATGGCTCGTGCTCCTGGGCCATCATGAGTTGTTCCACCGTTACCACCTGAAACGCCGCCTGCGGAGCATCCAGGGCGCCCGTCCCATTGATTATTTTCTCGACTTGCGCGAGGGCGATTATGTAGTGCACGTGCAACACGGCATCGCCCAGTACCAGGGCGTGACGAACCTGAACCGCAACGGGCGATCCGTGGAGTACCTTACGCTGGCGTTCGCCCGGCAAGCCACTCTGCACGTGCCGATCACGCAGATTCACCTGGTGCAGAAATACGTCGGCGGCGCCCAGGGCCGCCCCCCGCTGTCGACTCTGGGCGGAACGATGTGGTCGCGGCAGAAGGAAAAAGTTTCCGAGGCGGTCGAAAAACTTGCCGCGGAAATGCTCGAAACACAGGCCGCGCGCGAGCAATTCCCCGGCGTGGCTTATCCGGAAGATACGCTCTGGATGAAGGAATTTGAGAATGCCTTTCCTTTTGAGCCAACCCCGGATCAGGTGATCTGCATCGGTGAAATCAAAACCGATTTAAGCAAGCCCCGCCCCATGGACCGCCTGTTATGCGGCGACGTGGGCTACGGAAAGACGGAGTTGGCCATCCGCAGCGCGTTCAAAGTGTGCGAATCCGGCAGGCAGGTGGCCCTTCTGGCGCCCACCACCGTGCTGGTGGAGCAGCATGAAAACACATTCCGGCAGCGCATGGCCGATTATCCCTTTGTGGTGGAAAGCATTTCGCGTTTCAAAACGCCCGGGCAGTTCCGTGACATTATCGCGCGCACCGCCCGGGGACAGGTGGATGTACTCATTGGCACGCATCGGCTTATCAGTCACGACGTGCGATTCGCCGATCTGGGGCTGGTGGTCATCGACGAAGAGCAGCGTTTCGGCGTGGAACACAAGGAACGGCTCAAACGTCTGCGGTTGACCGTGGACGTGTTGACTATGACAGCCACGCCCATTCCCCGCACCCTGCACATGAGTCTGCTGGGCATCCGGGACATTTCCAACCTCGCCACGCCGCCGGCCGACCGCCGCAGCGTCGTGACGGAAGTGATTCCCTGGGATACGCAACGGATCAAGCAGGCCGTGGAACGGGAGCTGGCCCGCAACGGCCAGGTCTATTTCGTGCATAACCGCGTCTGGAATATTCAGACCATCGCCGAGCAGTTGCGGCGGTTGGCGCCCACGGCCCGTATTGTCGTTGGTCACGGGCAAATGCCCGATCACGAACTGGAAGAGATCATGCACCGGTTCGTCAACCGCCAGGCGGACATTCTCGTATCCACCACCATCATCGAGAGCGGGCTGGATATTCCTTCCGCCAACACCATTTTCATTCACGAGGCGGAAAACTTCGGCCTGAGCGATCTGCACCAGCTCCGCGGGCGCGTGGGACGTTCCCGGCATCGCGCTTACTGTTACCTGGTTTTAAGTCCGGACAAGGTTATCAGCGGTCCGGCCGCCAAACGTCTCAAGGCCATGGAAGAATACGCCTCGCTGGGGGCGGGCTTTAAGATCGCGCTGCGCGACCTGGAAATACGGGGAGCGGGCAATTTGCTCGGGCAGGAACAGTCGGGACATATTTCCGCCGTTGGTTACGAACTTTATTGCCAGTTGCTGGCGCAGGCGGTGAAGCGGGTGAAGAATCTGCCGCTGGACAAGCCGCCGGAGGTGAACATTGATATCGGCATCACCGGTGGTCTGCCGCGCGCTTATGTCGGTGGCGAAAAACAGCGGATGGACCTCTATCGCCGGCTTTCGCGCTGCCATAACCTGGAAACGCTTGAATTGCTGCGGCAAGACGTTATCGACGCCTTCGGTCCTTTACCCAAGGCGGCCGAAACGCTCTTTGTGCTTACCGAGTTGCGTATTGCCGCCGCGGACTGGAGTATCCACAGCATCATCAGCCACAAGCCGGACTTGATATTTGCACTGGAAGATTTGTCCAAACTCGGACCGCTGTTGAGCAAGGCTCCGGGGTCGGTGCGACCGGTGGATCACAAGTCGATCCATCTTCGCCTGCCGCCGGCGTATTTCGATGGTGATACACTGCTGACGGTGTTGCGGCATCTGCTTGTGGCGATGCCTGAAAATAATTCCCGCGGCGGGAACAAATCCACAGCCACCGATCCACCGCGACCGGCATGATCTTAGTACCTCTCCCCATCAACAGTCCCGATCCCGATGGCTATCGGGGGCTGGCGCGGCGCACGCTTATTCGTATCCCGATGCAACAGAAATATTGCCGCGTCCCAACACGGTCAAAAAATGGTTAGAATGGGGATCAACAGCGCCGGGAAGCAGGAACAAGATATGCGATCAGAATTCACAGTGGCGTTGCTGGTGGAATCTTCGCGTGGCTACGGGGGTATGCTGCTGCGCGGCGTGGGGCGGTATTTGCGGATACACCCCAGGTGGACGATGCTCGATCCGGTCCGGAGCCTCGCCGGCGATATTCCCGCCTGGTTGACGCGAAAAAATTGTGACGGAGTGATTGCCCGCATCGAAAACCGCCGGTTTCTCAATCAGCTTGTTTCCCTGAAGCTGCCGGTGGTCAATCTCTCCTGCCGTTACGCGGTCCCCGGAATTCCCCGCCTTTTGAGCGATGAGAGTGTCATCGCCCGGATGGCGGCGGAGCATTTTCTTAGCCGTGGCCTTCGGCATTTTGCTTTTTGCGGATTTGCCTCCGTTTCGTGGTCCGCACCGCGGCGGGATCAATTTGTCGCGTACCTGGGACGGCGCGGGTATGTGCCGGCGGTCCATGAAACCGGACCTGCCTCCGGTGATTTGATCACCTCCGAGATTGAAACTACTTCCATGCTCCGGCACCGGGACGTGGATGTGTGGGTTCGCTCCCTGCCCAAACCGTGCGGCGTGATGGCCTGTAACGACGCCTGCGGTCTGGTGGTGCTCGCCGCGTGCCGGCGCCAGGGAATCCGCGTTCCGGACGAGGTGGGCGTGCTGGGCGTGGACAATAACGAAACACTCTGCGAACTTTCCAATCCGTCCCTGAGCAGCGTGCAACAGGCCGCGGCGCGGATCGGCTTTGAAGCTATGGTGCTGCTGGAGAAGATGATTCAAACCGGCGAACGCCCGAGCACGCTGCGCGTGTTTCCGCCGGAAGGGGTGGTGGAGCGGACCTCAACGCAGACGCTGATGGTGGCGGACCATTATGTGGCCGAAGCGGTGCGTTTTATTCACCAGCATGCCTGCGAGGGCATCGACGTGGAGCAGGTGCTGGAACATCTGGCGGACCAGGATATGAACGTTTCGCGCAGTACTCTGGAACGCGGTTTCTGCCGGCATTTGAATCGTTCGCCGAAAGAGGAAATCCTCCGCATCCGTCTGCTTCGGGCCCAGGAACTTCTGCGGAAAACCGGCTTGTCTCTGGAACAGATCGCCAAACAAGTGGGGATTGCGACCGCGTCCCATTTGAACTCGCTGTTCAAGCGCAGGCTTGGCCAGACGCCGGGGGGAGTCCGTCAGCGCCCCGCGGCGCTGGAGTTGTAAGCCCTTTGGCTTGGACCGGCCACGCCGCGGCCATCGGAAAGTCTAATACGTGATAAAAAAAAGAAATCGTTTGACGAAAATGCGCATTGTTTCAGGTTTTTGCGGGATATAAAACAAACCCAGGCCATGAGAACCAGACAAAGGAACAACCATGCAACTCAATCGCAGAGAAGCGCTCCAGAACCTGGCCGTTGGCGGTGTGGCGGCGTTGGGCCTGTGCAAGGCTCCATCTAATTCGGAACTATGCGGACCGTTCGCGGATTATGCCGCCAGTACGCCGCTGCCCCAGGTCGATGTTTCCGTCCGTCACACGGCACAAGGTCCCGAGGTGCGCTATATTTCGGGGCGGGCGATGTATGTCGAGGGGCTGGTCAGCGGCCGCTGGGTGACGAAGTTCTGGAGTGGCACGGGTGCGGCGCCGGCCGGAGCGGCGTGGAAAATTGCCGATGCGTTTGGCATTGGGATCAAGACAAAGCCCACGCCCCCGCGGCAGCCGGGGATTAAGGTTGTTTCAGGCTGGCAATGGGTTGCCGGGCGGGAGGTCCCGGGAGCAAGGGCTGGGGCGGTGGTATTTGCGGTGGAATTGGAAAATCCCGCACAGGCGCTGCGCGTCCGGTTGCTTACCCTGCTCGATGGAACACCGGTTCTGACGCGTTGGCTGGAGATCACCAATCTGGCCGATCATGCCATTGCACTTACCGAACTAAGCCCCTGGTCGGGGCGACTCTGGAGCGGTGATTCCGGCGAGGCGGTACGATTTGGCCATCCGACGCGTTGGCGACCACAATGGGCGGGCTGGCTGGAGTGGTCGCCGCTCCCGCCCGGTAAGACCGTCTTGGATCAGCCCCATGGCTTGACTTATCAGAAGCCCTATTTTCTTTTGCACCACACGCGCCGGGACGAGTACATTTTTGCCCAGTTGGGTTGGCCGGTGAGCTTTCGGATTGAAATAGATCGCCGAGCCGATGGTTTGACCTTTGACATGGGACCGGCGGCTTATCACGCGTTGCGCGTGCTGGCGGCCGGCGAAACCGTAACCACCCCGGCAACGCATCTGGCCTATGTGCGCGGAACCTTCGACGCGGTGGTGCAGGCGATGCAGGCGCACGTGCGCCGCTCCGTTGCTACTCCTCTTAACCCGCAAAGGGCTTACCGCAGTCAATATCTGCTGCCTGGCGATCAGCCCCTTTCCGTATGCAAGGGCGCGGCTTTTAATGAGACCAATGTCAAAAAATGTGTGGATGTTGCGGCCGCGGCCGGAATGGAAGTTTTTGTCCTGGACGCACTGTGGACCGGCACCTACGGTGATTGGTTAAAACCGGACGCCCGGCGCTTCCCGCACGGATTGTCCCCCATTCGTAAGTATGTTCACGGCAAGGGGATGCTCTTCGGACTTTATTTTGAACTGGAGGGCGGGCGGGGCGGTTACAGCGCGTTCGGCGCATCCATCGGCGGCTGGGCGGAAAGCGCGGTCTATAAGCAACATCCGGATTGGTTTAGCCAACCCAACCTTCTCAACCTCACGATTCCGGCGGTAGCCGAGTACTTCAATCAGACCCTGAACCAGGTGATTGATTTCTATCGGCTTGACCTTTACCGGCACGATTTCAACACCCCGCTACAGGGCGACGGTCCATCGACACCGCGCGATGAATTCCTGGAATGTGACTATTGGCGTTATTACGAGGCTTTTTACGACGCGTTCCACCGCGCCCGCCAAAAACACCCGGAACTGATTCTCCAGCAGGCCTCGGCGGGCGGTGCGCGCTTGGATCTTTCGACCGCCGGGGCGTTCAATGAACAGTATGTAACGGATGACGCAAGTTGTCCGTCCGGTTACGAGATACTTAACGGCGTTAGCATATGTTTGCCGTCTGAAACACTGGTTTTTCCCAATGGCATGTCCGGCACAAATCAGCCCGATTACGAAACAATCCTGCGCGCCACATACGCGTTGGGAAACACCCCAATGCTCTTTAACGGGATGCTGCCGGCAAGTCTGGAGAAGATGTCGGCGGGTGTGCGGCACAAACTGTTGCGTTACGCCAATCTTTACAAGCGTTTTATCCGGCCCCTGCTGGCAACTTGTCTGGCGTACCACCATGCCCCGATCAACGCCACCGGCGGGGTTGATTCGGGCGACTGGCTGGCCCTTGAGTTCGTGTCTCCCGATCGCCACAAGGGCTGGGCTATTTTTATCCAATTAAACGCCGCCGCTCCTTTCACCTGCCATTTCGCGCCATCGGGTTTGGATCCGCGGTTGACGTATCGCGTCACGTGCGACAACACCGGCCGGCGGCGGTTGATCCACGGCGCGGTTCTCGCCCGGGAGGGCTTGACGATCTCGACCACCGCCGCGGTGCGATCCGAACTGGTATTTTTTTCAACTTAAAGCCTGTCCGATACAGTTTGCGAACGACCGGAGGGGTACGGTGGGGCAACGGGTTGTGGGGAAGGCTCACTATGGGCAATGGAAGATTTTTTACCGTTGCGGCTATGAGCGCCGCGGGCATTATCACCGCCTGCACCTTCGCCGGGGCCACGGATACGCCGATATTCGTAGCCTTCGTCGAACAATTCCTGGCTCCCGGCCTTAAACCGGACCAGGTGGTGGTGTTGGACAATCTGCCCGCACACCGGTCGCCTCAGATAGACAAAATCATCGCGTCCGCACAGGCCCGAGTGCTGAGACTTCCAGCTTACTCCCCGGATTTAATCCCATTGAGATGGCCATCTCGAAAATGAAATCCCTTCTCCGACGTGAGTCACGCCTTGACATTGAGGGCTTGTACGAGGTTCTTGGACTGGCGATCCAATCGATCACCCCACAAGACGCCACCAATTTCATCAGGCATTGTGGATATGCCAAGATCGCGTGAAAAATGCTCTAAATTAACTAACCCGGCCTCCGACGCCGCCTCCTTGCGGCCCGGATTATTGCTGGGCCGGGTACGGCACGATTTTGCGCATGGCGGGTAACTCCCCCGTATGGGCGTTGGGGGGACTGGCCACCGCGCGCTGCACGGCGTC
>JAJYDU010000076.1 GCA_021790475.1 Planctomycetota bacterium
CCGGTTCATCGGTACATCCGGCGCCATGGAGAACCTGGCCGCCATGTGCGCCGCCCGGCATGAGCGCGCCAAAGCCCGCCATCGCGTACCGAACAAAATGAGCCGCGAGGATTTTGAATCGCTTTATAAGCGGCTGGCGCGCCTGGACGGCAAACAGCGCCGCCGGCTGCCCGGCCTTGATCCCGGCCGGGCCGAGCAGATTCTCGCCGGCGCTGTACTCGTCGATTATCTCTTTGAGCAACTGGCCCTTCCCATGATCGAAGTATCCGACCGCGCTTTGCGCGAAGGTATGATCATCGACTATCTCCAGACCCACTGGCCGCGGGTCCGACTATCCGTGGAAATTCGTGAACCGCGGCGCCGCAGTGTGGTCGAACTGGGCCGCCGCTGCAATTATGATGAAGCCCATCATCGGAGCGTGGCGAATCTGGCCGTCGCCCTTTTCGATCAGCTTCCGGGCTTGCATGGCCTTGGCCGGTCCTACCGCGAACTGCTGGAGTTTGCGGCGCTGCTGCACGACATCGGCTGGCACATCGGCCACAGCTCGCATCACAAACACTCCTACTACCTGATAAAAAACGGCGATCTGGAGGGCTTTTCGCCCCTGGAACTGGAATTGATCGCCAATATCGCCCGCTATCATCGCCGTGGCCTGCCCAAAAAAAGCCATGAACCGTACATGTCTCTGCGTCCGCCGGAACGGAAAATTGTTGACCGGCTCGCCGCCCTGCTCCGCCTGGCGGAAGCCCTGGATCGCGGTCATTACGCCAATGTGCGCAAGGTGCGGGTCCGGCGCTGCGCGGGCCGGGTCCGCCTGATTATGACCACGCGTTTTGATTCCGGGCTGGAGTTGTGGGCGCTGCGGCACAAGGCGGAAATGTTCGAGCGTGTCTACGCGGTGCAATTAAGTTTCTCCGCCCGCCTGGCCCGCCGTCCGGGAGGAACACGCCACGGTTATGAAAGGTCTGATTCGGGTAACGCTCCGGGAGTTGCCGGCTTGCGTACGGGAGGATGGCAAAGCCGCCCGCCGGTCCCGGGCGGCGGCGCGCCGCGGCGGGCAACAGGAATGATGTTTCCCACCGCCGGCAACGAGGCTTTCGTAAACCGCTCGAAATCGCCGATAAAAAAGAGCGGTTGAACCCGCGTCGCGCGCGGCGGCAACCTTGGCGATGGTAAGGTTTCTCGCCTATACTGCGGGTTTGGTATAACCATTGTGGTGGCAAGGATTCGGCCCATGCATTCCCTGGAAAAGCTCCGGAAAAATATTGCGTCGGTCTTTTTCGGCCGTGCCGAAGCCATCACCCATCTAATTGTCGGCTTACTGGCCCGGGGCCATGTATTGATTGAGGATGTGCCGGGGGTGGGCAAAACGGTGCTGGCCCGGGCCCTGGCCCGCAGCATCAATTGTCAGTTCAGCCGGATCCAGCTGACCCCCGATCTGCTGCCGAGCGATATTCTGGGAGTATCCATCTACAATCAGGAAAAGCGGAATTTTGAGTTCAAACCCGGGCCGGTATTCGCCAACATTGTCCTGGCTGATGAAATCAACCGTACCACGCCGCGCACCCAAAGCAGTCTGCTCGAGGCCATGAACGACAATTCCGTTTCGATGGACGGGCAGACACTGTCTTTGCCGCAGCCGTTCATGGTGATCGCCACGCAAAATCCATTTGAATTCGAGGGAACCTATTTTCTGCCGGAGAACCAGCTCGACCGCTTCCTGTTGCGCGTGCAACTGGGTTATCCCCAGCGGCAGCGTGAAATGGCCATTCTGCGCGAACAGCCCGGTCGCCACCGGCTCGAATATCTCGAACCGGTGCTTTCCTCCGAGGACGTGCGGGCTTTGCAGGGGCAGGCGGCGCAGGTTAAAATCGACGAAGTTATATTGGAATATATAATGGATATTGTGCAGGCCTCGCGCCGCCACGAACTTCTGCACACGGGCATTTCCCCCCGCGGGTCGCTGGCCATCATGCAGGCGGTGCAGGCCCTGGCCCTGGTCAATGGACGCGATTATGTCACCCCGGACGACGTGAAGGAATTAGTCGTGGCGGTCTGCGCCCACCGCGTAATCACCCGCAATTACATGGCCAATGGCGATATGAGCACCGCGGTGCGCATCATGCAGGAAATTCTCCAGAAGGTTCCCTGTCCGCTTTGAACGGCCTCCCCCGGGCGCGGCGCGGGCGCCCCTGATGGCGGGGAAGGGAGCAGTTGGAGGAAATTACCCTCCACCGACATTGGCGCGGGTATAGACCCCGCCGGGGACTCGTGCCCCAAGTTGCCGCTATAACCCAAGGTCCCTCCAGGCGGTGAAAAAGAACATGATTTTTCAAAAACGGCGCGGTCGAAGACGCCAAACCTACTACGAACTTACCTTTACCGGCTTTGTGTTCGCCGGCGTCGCCTGTTTTGTTCTGATTGCGGCGGTAAACAGCCAGACCAACATCCTCTTCTGGGCGCTGGGCGTGGTTACCGGCGCTATGCTGCTCTCCACGATTATGGGCAAGCTGCTGCTGAAGAAAATTACGGTCACGCGTTCCGTCGCCGACCACGCCGTCGCCGGCGAATCGGTGGAGGTGCATTATCGGCTCGCCAACGGAAAAAAACTTTGGCCGACCTGCGCCATCCGCATCACAGAGGCACGGCATGTCGGGAATCTGTCGTTGCTGCCGGAAGGCTACTGCCTGCACCTGGGACCGGGACAGAACACGCTGGTAACGACACACCTGGTTCCGCGATATCGCGGTGCGGTGGAATTGCGGGAACAACGCTTGTGCTGCTCCTTTCCGTTCGGATTCGTCAACCGGGCGGTGCATGTCCTTCAGCCGCAGCGGATCACCGTCTATCCGCGCATTGGCTTGCTGAACCGGGGGCTGCTGGCGCGTTCGCGCACGTTTTCCTCCACCGGATCGACGAGCAGTCCGAACCGCGGCGGAGCGGATGAATTCTTCGGCATGCGGGAATATATTCCCGGCGACAGCATCCGCTCGATCCATTGGCGGCGCAGCGCCCGCACGGGAGAACTGGTTGTTCGCGAGATGACATCCAACATGCCGCCGACCATCATTGTCGCTCTGGACCTCCGCTCCTGGCGCGAGTCGGCCGATGGCCGGCGCCAGTCCGAGCAGGCCATCGAATTGGCCGCGGCATGGATCGTCCGCGGCTTGATGGATAATTTCGCGGTCGGTCTGGTCATTCCCGGTTCGGCGCGGAACGTCCCGCTTATGGTGACATCCGGCCGGTCGCAAAAACAGATTCTTCTGGAGGCCCTCGCTCTGCTGGAACTCGAAGATATTTCTCCCACCGGCAACTCCATGAATCTCACGCCGCCGGAGCATTTTCGACACAAGGCGGAATATATTGTGATCGCATTGACGGCGGCGAAAGCCGCACTGGACATGGTTCCCGCCGGATGCGCCCACACCCTGCTGACCCTGGACGATCCCGCCAGCGATCACTGGCTCCATTTCCCCACTGCCGATACCAGGCGGGCGGAAGATGTTCCCACCGAAAATGCACCGAGCGCATGACGGTTCGGACATTCGTAACCGTTCACGGGCAAAAGTGGCGAAATCAGCACAAAAACGAGGGTTCCCGGCAATATAAGCCCAATTTTCGCGCGTTTTTTGCTCCAACGGCCTCCAACATCCGTTTATTTCCCTTTATTTATAAAGTTTTGGCCCGTGAACGGTTACCGGACATTCCCACCGCCGCGGGCCGGCCACGCACCGGCCAAGACTCGCGGCTATCCCGAAATCACCTGCTGGTGGCGGCGGTTGCCAGACGGTATCTTGGCGGTTCATGGACCCGACGGATTACAAGGTGGAATTGGACGTATACAACGGCCCGCTGGAACTGCTGTTGTATCTGATCCGCAAGGAGGAGGTGGACATCCACGACATCCCCATCGCCCGGATCACCGAACAGTATCTCGCCCACGTGGAAACGATCCGCCAAATTGACATCAATCTGACCGGCGAATTCCTGGTAATGGCGGCCACCCTTATGGAAATCAAGAGCCGGATGCTCAATCCCCTTCCGCCGGACGAGCCGTCGCCCCTGGCTTGCGACACGGTGGAAGACGGGGGTGATCCGCGCCGGCAGCTCGTGCGGCAACTCCTGGAGTACAAGCAGTTCAAGGACGCGGCCAACGATCTGCAGCGGCGCGCCGCGGTAGAGCGGCGGCGATTCGCACGGGCGGCGCCACCCGGCGGCCGAATGACGCTGGACCTGCAAGACGCTAACCTTTTCGCCCTTATCGATGCTTTCAACGCCATCATGGCCAGCGTGGGGCACTCGGCCTTTGGCCAGAATATTGTTTTTGACGATACGCCGATCGGCCTCTACCAGGCGGATATTCTCGACCGCATACAAAGAGACGGCCCGCTGACGCTCCAGGCCATATTCGCCGGGCGAACATCGCGCGGCGAAATGATCGGGCTGTTTCTGGCCATGCTGGAATTGATCCGGTTTAAGAAATTGCGGGTGGAACAATCCGAACCCTTCGGGGAAATTTTGTTGCGGTTCCATCCGGATACGCCTCCGACGCCTTCTTCGGAAGCGCTTACGGAAAAAACTTCCGGCGCGCCGGAGATCGGACCATAGCCCCCTGGCTCAATCCTGGGGCGGGCATACCGAATTCCCGCGCGCCGGGTACTCGTTGCCAACAGGCCGGCGGAAATTCATGTCCCTCGGCGCGAGCCGGCCACTCGCGGCGCGTACCGCGGGCGTTCGTGCCGGCGCCGTGCCGCTGTTTACCGTTTGGTCAACCGGTGGATCATCCGCGCCGGCAGCAGCAGCAGAATGGGATAACTCAACAGGAAACGGAATCTTCCCAGCCGCAGTTGGTGAAAGAATTCCGACAGATAGACGCGGGCGCCGCGGCGGCGGCGCCCCGCCGCGAGTTGGCGCACGGCGGCGGTTCGCCCGATGTAGCCGATGTGAATGCCAATATCTATCTTATGCGATTCCCCACCGGCATCGAAATCTCCCCCGCGCTGCCGCGACCGCATCATGCGGATTCCGTTGTACCAGTAAACGGCGCCGGAAGACTCCGTCGAGCTGGTCGTCGCGGGGAGCCGGTAGATCACCAGCGGACTTTCCCCGGCCATTCCCAGCGGTCCGCGGGCCAGGAGCTTGATGAAAAATGGCGTATCGTCAATGCAGTTTCGCCGGGACTCGAACGTCAGGCCGGCCGCCCGCCGGCGCTCCCAGATGACCGTGCTCGGCGGCAGCCACAGCCGGCTTTCGCCGATTTTCCGCAGGGGATGCTCAATGATGCCGGCCGAGTTCCGAACGACGGCGGGATCGTTCACCGGACGGGCGGGGTCGGCGGAAGTGGCGAAGGGTGTGCACACCAGCGAACAGTCCGGGCGCCGGCGGGAAAATTCGATCTGGACGGCAAGTTTCTCCGGCCGCCAGATGTCATCATCATCCAGCAGGGCCACATAGGTTCCGCGGGCCTCGCGCACGCCGCGGTTGCGGGCCGCCCCCAGCCCCGCATTGGCCTGGTTGATCAAACGTATTCGATCCCGCAATGGTTTAAGCCGCTCCACGGTATCATCCGTGCTGCCGTCGTTGACGATGATAATTTCAAAATCCGTGAATGTCTGTTGAAAAACGCTCGCGAGGGCGTCCAGCAGCAGGGACGAACGGTTGTAGGTGAGTATGACCACGGAAACAAGAGGCGCCTGGAGCATGGTGGAATCCCCGCTTGAACCTTTGGACAATGTCCTTTCCAGTTGCCTATGGAAAAACGATCGCCTTACCTTCGCCCCGCCAATTTAACCATGGCGCGTCTCGCCAGGCGTTTGATCTCTTCCATTTTGCGTTGTCGGATGCGAAGCAGCCACCGGCGCCAGCGCCGAAGTTGTCTGGCTTGCGGATCGAGCATCCATGGATTGTCCCGCAACAGACGGGGAAATTCGACTTCGTAGCGACCATAAAGCGCCGCCCATTGTTGACGGAATGCAGAATCATCAACCTGATCGGACGCCCGGCGATCCAGCAGATCGTATATGTCTATCACCAACGGTATTTTTCGGCAGCGGAGTGCCAGATCGTTGTGCGTGTATGCGGAATGAGCCAGGGATGAATCCAAAAATTTATCCGCGTATCGTTCCAATTCCGCGCTACGCATTTGTTCCGACCGGTTGAATTTTTCAACCAACCGCAGCACCTGACCGCGCGGATCCGCCAGCAGCCGCTCGTAGCCGACGATCACCGGGAGACGGTCGAGAGTTCCCTGAATCGCCAGTGCCGAGTGTTCAAGCCAAAGCGCGTATGAAAGCATTGGGCGCAGACATATAAAAGAGATCAGAGAATCGGCAATGCTTAAAGGGTTGCGCAGGACGAAAAGAAATTTCTCTTCTGCGCCGACCTTCGCAAATACCTCCCGCCAGAAAAACAGCAGGCGATCGGTCCCCGGTTCTTTGAACGCCCATGCCGGATGCCGCCCCAATCTTTCCTCCAACAATCGAACCGCCTGTGCGAAAAGCAACTGGTATTCTTTTGATGAGCGCAAAACGGTTGAATCCAGCCCGGGAATCCAATCCTCCGAACCGCTGATTTCCAGAAACTGGTGGTTGATCCTCCAGCCTTCTTTATCTTCCCAGAACCCGCTTGGGTTAAGTTCCGTCGGCGCCAGCAACTGATCGCCGAGGTCCACGCCGAGAATCGACATCGCCCGCGCCAGCGCACTGGTACCGCTACGTTGCATACCGAGAATGACGTACACCTGCCTGTCGGCCATAGCGGCGGGATCCTGTCATGTCGCGTCGGCGATCCTCCACCGCGGTGCCCACGGGCCCGGCCGACAAAAGCGCCGTATTACAGTAAGTATAATCGGTGCAAATGAAAAAAAACTTCCTGCGGCGGTAAATGTTATTATACTCCGCTCGCGGGGATACCGGCAAATCCCGGCGCGCCGGATCCGGCTCCGCGAGTGAGAAACTGCGGGCTGGGCAAATTCTGATCTGTCGGATACAGGCCTGTTTGTCAAGATTTCGATTGATATTTATATCCAGATAGTTATTCTGATAATCATCAGAACGGGTCAGGACATGTTGAGACTGGCGGGGCGGTCTGTTGGCGAGACGGTCGGCGGCTTGCCGCCGATGAGGTTTTCAAACACCCGCTGGGGATAGGCTCTCCGGAGAGCCGCCTGCACCAGACCCAGGAACATCGGGTCCGGCGCCAACGGCCGGCTGGTAAGGCAGGGATGGGCCTGGGTGGCGAAAAAGTAGGGATGAACTTCGGCGGGCAGTTCCAGCATCTGCATGATCGGCTGGTTGGGCGCGTGGCCGCTGAAAATCAGGCCGTGGCGTTCGAGAATCTCCAGATAACGCGGTTCGACTTCGTAACGATGGCGGAAGCGCAAACGCACGCTTGGCGCGCCGCCGTAGAGGCGCGATACGCCGCTATCCGGCTTTAACATGATGTCTTTTCCGCCCAGCCGCATGTTGCCGCCAAGGCCCTCGATCTTTTTCTGCTCGGGTAAAATGTCGATCACGGGATGGGGGCAGTTCGGTTCAAATTCGGTGGTGTTGGCGTTTTCGAGATTGCATACGTTTCGGGCGTATTCAATCACCGCCATCTGGAACCCCAGGCAGATTCCCAGGTAGGGTACGCGGTTTTCGCGGGCATAGCGCACACAGGCGATTTTTCCCTCCGCGCCGCGCGCGCCGAAGCCGCCCGGAACAATAATGCCATGGCAGCCCTTGAGCATTTCGGCCGCGTTGCGGGCGGTTATTTCGGTGGAGTCGAGCCATTGAATATGGATGTGGCATTGCGCGTGAACGCCGCAGTGTTCCAGAGCCTTGTCGATGCTGGCGTAGGCGTCGCGCAGGGCGGCGTATTTGCCGGTGACGGCGATGGTCACGGACTTTTCCTTTGGCTCCAGGAGGCGGTCCACAAAGCTCTGCCAGGTTCGCCGCGCCTGGTCTTCCGCCCGCTGGTTCACCCGCTCGTGCAGGTTCAACAGGCTGAGCACCTCGCGATCCAGCCCGGCCTCCCGCAACATTTCCGGCACGAGATAGACGCTTTCCACATCGTGCATGGAAAATACCCGTCGCAACGGCACATTGCTGAACATGGAAATTTTCTGCCGCACCTTGTCCGTCACGGGCGTCGGACAGCGGCAGGCGATGATATGCGGCTGCAAACCGGCCTGCATGACCTGGCGCATGCCGAGCTGGGCCGCCTTGGATTTCTGCTCGCCGAGCGCGCGGGGTTCCATGATGTAAGTCAGCGCCACAATGCCGACGGAATGCTCGCCTTCTTCGTAGGCCAGTTCGCGGATCGCTTCAATAAAATAGCCGTTTTCATAATCGCCGACCGTTCCCCCCACCTCCACGAACACCACGTCGGCCTGGGTGGTCAGCGCCAGTTCGCGCAGGGTGTGTTTGACCTGGCCGGTCACGTGGGGAATCATCTGCACATCGCGGCCGAGATAATGGCCTTCCCGCTCGCGCTCCAGGATGCGGGTGAATATCTGACCGCCGGTGGTGAAATTGCGGCCCCGGAGGTTTTCATCAAGCATACGCTCGTATGTTCCTAAATCCATGTCTGTTTCCATGCCGTCGTCGAGTACGAATACTTCGCCGTGTCGGAAGGGATTGAGCGTGCCGGAGTCGATGTTGAGATAACCCTCCATTTTAATGGGGGCGACGCGCAGGCCTTTATCCTTGAGAATCTTGGCCAGGCTGGCGCTGAAGATGCCCTTGCCCAGGCCGCTCATCACCGTGCCGAGCACCACCACATACCGCGTGCGTCCCTTTTCATAGCCGGGGGGATAGGGGGTGTAGAACTCGGTTTCCTGGGTGCTGTGCCCCACGGAAGAGAGCAGATTTTCTGAGGAGCTTTCGCTCATCGTGAACCTCGTTGGCCCGGCCGCAGGACACCATACCCGTTACGCCGGTCGTCTTCAAATGGCCGCAGGCCGGTGTATCGGCGAACTGCCGCGGCGCGGAGATGGGGCTCTCACACATGCCGCTGCCGGTAACGCGCCGCGAATGCGGCGTAATCGTCAGGGGTGTCGATACCGTGGTGCGCGTGGGGCGCATCATGCACCAAAATTTTGGCGCCCATGTATAAAGGCCGCAGTTGTTCAAGTTTTTCCAGTTTTTCCATCTCGCAGGGCGCGGTTTTCGCCAACTCGAGCAAAAAATGCCGCCGGTACGCGTATACCCCCAGGTGCTTGCGATACAAGCCGGCCAGAGCCAGCGAACCGGCCTGGCGCATGAGGCCGTCCCGGTCGTGCGGAATGACGCTGCGGGAAAAGTACAATGCCAAACGCCGCTGATCCACCACCACCTTGACCACATTGGGGTTGGCTACTTCCGCCAGGCTGGCGAACGGCGCCGCGGCGGTGGACATGGCCACGCCGTCGGTGTTTTCCAACAGCCGGATGATGTCGTCGATCAGGGCCGGATCAATCTCCGGCTCATCGCCCTGCACATTGATAATCGTTCCAAAGGACGCGTATTGCGGCATAGCCGCCACTTCGGCGATCCGATCCGTTCCGGACTGGTGCTCCGCGGAGGTAAGCACCGCCTGGCCGTCAAAACTGCGCACGGCTTCGAGAATACGCACGTCATCGGTGGCGACAACCACGCCGCCGGCGCGCCGCGCCCGGGTGGTTTGCTCGTAAACGTGCTCAATGAGGTACTTACCGGTCTGGCGAAGCAGAGGTTTTCCGACAAACCGTGTGGAACCAAACCGGGCCGGTATGACAATCAATGCGGACACAATCGTTATTCCATCAGACTTGCCGGTTCAACCCGGCAGAATAGCCGAAAAACGGTCGGACGATCAAACCGGCCCGGGGCCGCAATGGCAGCGGAAATTTAACGGGCCGGCGGCGGCGCCGTGGAAAGCCGGGCATGTTCCGCGGCGAGTTGGCCAAACGCCTCTTCCAGGGCCTGGGGAATGACCCGCACCCGGCCCACTACGCTCATGAAGTTCACGTCGCCGTTCCAACGGGGAACCACATGCACGTGCACGTGTCCCGGCACGCCGGCCCCGGCGCATCGCCCCACATTGATTCCGATATTGAACCCCTGCGGGTTCATTGTTCCGGTGAGCAACCGCTGACCATACACGGCCAGTTCCAGCATGGCGGCGCGCTCGTCGGGACCGAGGTCGCCCAGGTCGGCCGCGTGCCGATACGGTGCGATTAAAAGATGGCCGTTCACGTAAGGGTAGCGGTTCAGCAGCAGCAATCCCATGGCGCTTCGCAGCAGAACGTGATTCGCCGCGTCTTTTTCAGGATTTCGCGCCAGTTCGCAGATAAAGCAATTGTCGCCGCCATCGGAAACTCCCCGAATGTAGTCCAGCCGCCACGGAGCCCAGAGAGCATGGTTCATGATTGATCCTTCGCGAGCAAAGTCGGTCGGTTACGGTGCGCCGACATGACGCGGAGCGTCGTTTGCCGTTATTGTTCAGCGGGACCGCCCGCCAGCCCGCGCTGGTCGGCGAAATCACTCCCCGGATCGGGAATGATTATCGCGCGGCGTATAGAATACACACGGTCGGCCCAATGATCGATCAGGAGAACCCAATGGAGGACAATAGTCAACCGAGTCAACCGGGCGCCCCGCCGGGCGCAGGCCGGCCCGCCGCCGCGGTGACGGCGCAACCGTGTGCGATCGTAATTTTTGGCGCCACCGGCGATTTGACCGCCCGCAAGCTCCTGCCGGCCATTTACAACCTGACGCGCGAAGGTCTGCTTTCTCCATCCACCGTGGTGATCGGTTTCGCCCGCCGGCCCAAAACGGACGATCAATTCCGCCGGGAAATGCTCGAGGCCGTCAACCGCTTCTCCCGGAACAAGCCGATCGACCCGGCTGTCTGGGGGGACCTTTGCGCCCGGACCTATTATCACCAGAGCACCTTTGAAGATATCGCCGGCTACCGCAAGCTGGCGGAACGTCTCGCCGCCATGGACCGGCGTCATCATACCGGGGGACGACGGTTGTATTACCTGGCCACCAGTCCAACCGAGTTCAACATGATTGTGGATCGCCTCGGCGAGGCGGGTCTGGGCAACATTGATCCATTCAGCGCAAAAGCCTGGCGGCGGGTGATCGTGGAAAAACCATTTGGCCGCGATCTGCAGACGGCCCGCGAATTAAACGCACATATCAACCGGGTTTTCGACGAATCCCAGGTTTTTCGCATCGACCATTATCTGGGTAAACAGACGGTGCAGAACCTGCTGGTGTTCCGTTTCGCCAACGGCATCTTTGAGCCGGTGTGGAACCGCCGTTACGTTGATCATGTTCAGATCACGGTCGCCGAAACCATCGGCGTGGAAGGCCGGGGTGGGTACTTTGAAACCGCCGGCACGCTCCGCGACATGGTTCAAAACCATCTGATGCAGTTGCTCACCCTGATCGCCATGGAACCGCCGGTTTCCCTGGAGGGCGACGCCATTCGCGATGAAAAGGTGCGGGTTCTCAAAGCCATTCCAGCCTATAACGTTGAGGAAGCGCTCCGGTATACCCTCCGCGGCCAGTACACCGCCGGAGTGATCGATGGCGCGCCGGTCATTGGCTATCACGAGGAACGAGGCGTCGCCGCCGACAGCGCCATGGAAACCTACGCCGCGCTGGAGCTTTTCATCAACAATTGGCGATGGCAGGGCGTGCCGTTCTACTTGCGCAGCGGCAAGCGACTCCGGCAGCAGGGATCGGAGGTGAGCATTCATTTCAACGCCGCGCCCGGAGTATTGTTTAATGCTCCGGGTAAGGCGCTCTCCCGCAACGTGCTGACCCTGCGTATTCAGCCGCGCGAGGGTATTGCCCTGTTGATCAACGCCCAAAAACCCGGAACTCTCACCCGCATCGCGCCCGTTCACATGGACTTTGAATATCACCAGGCGTTCGGCAGTTATTCTCCCGAGGCTTACGAACGACTCCTGCTGGATGCGATTCTGGGCGATTCGACCTTGTTTATCCGCCGCGACGAGGTGGAAAGCGCCTGGGCGATTATCGACAAAATCGAAGGGGCCTGGACCACAGGCGCCGCCCCCCTGGCTTTGTATCAGCCCGGAGAGTGGGGACCCGCCGAGGCCCACGACCTACTGGCACGCAACGGCCGGGTGTGGGATCAGTTGGGAACCGATCCGCAGTATGAAATTTAACGGTTCGGCGACTTTCCGGGCTTAGTCGTATGTTTGTAGCCGCCTATGGTAGAAGCGGTTTCCCCGCCGCTTTTCTTCGGTTCGTAAGCCGCCAGAACGCCGCTTCCACCCACGGCGACCTCCGGCGGCTCCCGCCCGCCGGCCCATTGTGCCGTCGCCATAAAATATCACCCGCTACGTCCACCCCGGTGCATTGCGAATATCCGCCGCTTCGGCTAAAGTATCTCTCTTCCGTTGACGGACGGATATTAAAATCATAAGGTTGGAATATGCCGACAATCAACCAATTGCTCCGCAAGCCGCGACGCAGCCTCCACCGCATCAACAAGGTCAAGGACCTGGAGGCGTGCCCGCAGAAACGCGGCGTGTGCCTGCTCGTAAAAACCATGACCCCCAAGAAGCCCAACTCGGCGCTGCGCAAAGTGGCGCGCGTGCGGCTCTCGAACGGGAAGGAAGTCACGGCCTACATTCCGGGAATTGATCACAACTTGCAGGAACACTCAATTGTGCTGGTGCGCGGCGGTCGCGTGCGCGACCTGCCGGGCGTGCGTTATCATATTGTTCGCGGTGTGCTGGACGCCTCCGGTGTGGAAACCCGCCGCCGCAGCCGTTCCAAGTATGGAGCAAAAAAACCCAAGTGATTGCAACTTTTATCGGCCCGTGCGGGCCATGAGTATCCCGAATCCTGGTGATTCGACGCGGAGAAAAGAAAGGAGCCAACCATGGGCGCTAAATCGTTTACGGTCAGTCATACCCATCTGAAACCTGATCCGGCGTATCACTCGCTGGTCATAGCCAAATTTATCAACTGCCTGATGTTCGACGGCAAAAAAGCCACGGCCCAGCGCGTGTTCTACGGCGCGATGGACCTGATCGCCCAGCGTGTCAAAGACGCCAAGCCAAATGAAGTTTTCGAGACTGCGATCAAC
>JAJYDU010000077.1 GCA_021790475.1 Planctomycetota bacterium
ACACAATCAAGCACCCCGCATGTTTAGCGGCATCGCCCCGCGATGCGCGTAGTGATTTTCCGCCCGCCGCGGGTGACCATCAATCGTCGCCATAGACGCAATCAAGCACCCCGCATGTTTAGCGGCATCGCCCCGCGATGCGCGTAGTGATTTTCCGCCCGCCGCGGGTGACCATCAATCGTCGCCATAGACGCAATCAAGCACCCCGCATGTTTAGCGGCATCGCCCCGCGATGCGCGTAGTGATTTTCCGCCCGCCGCGGGTTAATGAATGGTCGACCAGTCCTCACACGCCGGGATTTCACGACCAGGAGCAAACGGCCACCAGGGTGGCCGGCTTATGATGAGAGTATTATGCCGTCCATAAAGTTCGAATTTCCAATTGCAATGGATGACGCATTTCGGAGCACCTTAAATGAGGCGCAGCTCAATACTTCCTATCCAACAACCGGTAGCCGATCGCCTCGGTAATGTGTGGCGGACCAATATGCTCCACCCCGTCCAAATCGGCGATGGTGCGCGAAAGCCGGCGGACTTTATCGAAGGCGCGGGCGCTTAAACCGAGTTCCTCCATCGCCTGTTTCATCAACAGCAGACAGGTATCATCCAGCGGACAGAATTCCTTGATCTGTTGCGTTTTCATCGCGGCGTTGGTCATGGTGCTTTGTGGTCCGAAGCGTTTGGCCTGCACATCCCGCGCCTGCTGCACCTGCTGGCGCATCTGGGCCGAACTGGCGCCGGCGGCCTTGCTTGTCAGGTCGCGATAGGTTACCGCGGGCACTTCCAGATGAATGTCGATGCGATCCAACAGGGGACCGGAGAGTCTGCCCATGTACTTGTCCATCGCGGCCAGTTCGGTGCTCCTGGCTTTGCGCCGATCCAGCGTACCCTTGCCGCCGGCGGTGGGATTCATCGCGGCCACCAGCATGAACCGTGCCGGGAAACTTGTGCTCGAATGCGACCGGGCGATTGTAACCGTGCCCGATTCCAGCGGTTGGCGCAGCATTTCCAGCACGTGGCGGGAAAACTCCGGTAATTCATCCAGAAACAACACGCCGTGATGGGCCAGAGACACTTCACCGGGTCGTGGAATACTTCCGCCGCCCACCATCGCCGCGCCGCTGGCTGTGTGATGGGGCGTGCGCACTGGTCGTGTGCGCAGCAGGCTGGTTTCTTTCGGCAGCAGGCCGCAAGCCGAGTAAACCCGCGATGTTTCCAGCGCTTCCTGGCGGGTCAGCGGCGGCAGAATGGTCGGCAGGCGCTGGCAAAGCATGGTTTTGCCGGCCCCCGGCGGACCCAGCAGCAGTACGTTATGCCGGCCGGCGGCGGCGATCGTCAGCGCGCGCTTGGCCAGTTCCTGGCCGCGCACGTCAGCGAAATCCACATCGTAGCTGGCGATGTCGGCGTTGCTTTCGGCGTCTTCGGCGACTTCCGGCTCCAGTTCCAGTTGGCCGTTGAAAAAGCCGACCAGGGCCGTCAGAGAGTCGATGGCGAAAATATCGACACCCGGCACCACGGCGGCTTCGCGGGCATTGGCCGGCGGCAACAGCACGCCGGCAAAGCCGCTCTGCGCCGCGAGCATGGCCATCGACAATGCGCCCTTGATGGGGCGCACCGAACCGTCGAGCGCCAATTCTCCCGCGACCAGAAATTTTTTGTGGCCGTCGCCGGTGATGGTTCGTCCGGCCTGGAGAATTCCCAGGGCGATCGGCAATTCCAGGGCGCTGCCTTCCTTGCGAATATCCGCCGGCGCCAGGTTTACCAGCAACTGCTGCTGCGGAAACGGAAAACCGCTGTTGACCATCGCGGTGTGAATGCGATCGAGCGATTCGCTCACCGCCTTATCCGCCAGGCCAACAATCAACGGATCGCCATATTCGCGATTGGCGATGTTGACCTCGACCTCGCAACGCAGGGCGTCAATGCCCTGGAGGACGAAACTGTGTACCTTGGCCAGCATGAAAATCCCCCGAAAACAGGTGTAGATTAAACGCCCGCCGTTCCTCTGCCAAGCGGAATGATGTACCATGTCGCCATGCCGACGTGGAACGCCGAACAATATCTCCGTTTCGCCGAGGAACGCACGCAGCCCTGTCGGGATCTGCTCCATCGCGTCCTGCTGGATAAACCACGGCGGCTCATAGACCTGGGATGCGGACCGGGCAACAGCACGCAGGCGCTGGCGCAACGTTGGCCAGACGCCGCCATTACCGGGCTGGACAGCTCAACAGACATGCTCGCCGCTGCCCGGCGCGACTATCCGCAAATGGAATTCATCGTCGGCGACATCGCCGCCTGGAAAACCGACCGCCCGTATGACCTGGTTTTTTCCAACGCCGCCCTGCAATGGCTGCCCGAACATGCCGCGCTGTTGGACCGCCTGCTGCGGCAGGTAGCGCCCGGCGGCGCCCTGGCGGTGCAGTTGCCGGCCAATGACCAGGCGCCGGCGCAGCGCCTGATCCGCCGGATGGCGGCATCGCCGGAGTGGAAAGACCGCTTCAACGGCAATATTCGTGATTGGCATGTCCATGAGTTGCCGTTCTACTACGACGCGCTTTGCGCTCACGCGGCGCGTATCGACTTATGGACCGCCGAATATCAGCATGTTCTGCCCGATCCGGAAGCTATCGTGCAATGGTATAAGGGGACGGGTTTGCGACCGTTTCTCGATGCGCTGACTTTGCCGGCTGATCGCGAACGGTTCCTGGCTGATTATCTCCGGGGCATCGCCGGCGCCTATCCGCGCCGCCCCGATGGCCGCCTGCTGTTCCCCTTTCGCCGGTTGTTTATCATTGCTTATAAGCCAATGTAGATACCGAGTCACTGAATCACTGAACACCCGCGCCGGAAGCGGCGGATAGGATAAAAATGGGGCGGGAGAATCGGTTTTAGAGCCTGTCCGGATAGGCTCTTATGGTGGAATTGTTCCCGGGCGTGCCGCCGGTCGCGCTCCCGCCGCCGGAGTCCACGCCGTGACGCCCCGCCGCTTCCACCAGGCGATCATTGTTTTGATGTCCTTGTTTTCCTCGGTCTGGGTATGCACCAGCCATCGTCCGCCGTAAAGGTTCGACCGGTAAAAATGGTATTTCGCCGGATCCTGTCCGGCGGTCAGAATCAACAAGTATAGAGGCGTGATGTGATTGTCCCAGTGCAGGGGAATGTTGTTGAAATTGAAATTAATATTGTTAAGCGGGGGCGTGGCCAGCAGGCGCAGCAGGTACGGCGCCGCCGCCGGCGGTTTGTATAGCCGGAACAGGCGGATGTAGTTGGGAATCTGCATCATGCCGGGGTTTGAGAATGGATTCTCCGGAGGGCGCGTCTGCGCCGCGCTGCGTATGAAGTCCACCAGCAGTTCGGTCAACTCCGGCGGCTTCCAATGAGTCAGAAGCTGCCGGGCATAAACACTGTCCTGCGTCTGCCGCCAGAAGTTAACGATTTTCGGCACGAAGATCCGCCGGCCGTGAAACAGCACGCCGCGCTGGTTCGCATCGTAGGGCGGCATAGGAATACCGGTGGAGAAAGCGCGCCGCCAGACGATCCGCACCATCGCCGGAGATGGCCGGCGATTCCAGATCGCGGCCATCGCCGAGAGATAGACCAGACGATGCGTGCTGGCCAGCAGCCGCTGAAGAATCCAATCAGCCTGGGAGCCGGATATTTTCGCCAGCCGGCGTGCCGCCGCGGCGCGCCGCATCGATCGCGATGAAAACGCTCCCGCCGCCCATGGCAGGACCTTGCTCTGAAGCCCCCAGGCGAACATCGCCGCGCGCTGGCGCGGCGGTAGAGCGAGCACCGCCCGCGCCCAGCGCAATAGTTGCGAGTCGAATCGGAGCAGTTTGATCAGACGATTCTTCTTTTCCGGGCCGACCGCCTGGATGATCGCTCTCAATTGCCCGGCTAAATCCTTGCGGATCGCCGCGCTGACGCGTTGCCGCACCGCATAACGATCGGAAGAAAGATCCGTTAACGCCTCCTCCAAGCGTGTTGTGGCTTTTCTGGTGGATTGGAACAAACCTTTTCCACGCGCCGGGATTTGCCGATTTTTAAGCGGAGGGGGCATCGATGGAGTCGTGGCGGGCGCCGCCGGCGACAACATGGCCGGTAAAATCCCGATGGCTATCGGGACCACCCAAACCAGGCGCCGCAGCCGCCATCCGGGAAATATTTGTTGCATGCGAATCTTCCATTGCGTCGTGCGATGTCCTGTCCTCTCCGCGTCCCGTTTGGTTACCCCGATAGTGATCGGGACAGACCGGGCAGGGGCGGGACAGGCTGGCGAGCGGGCCTCCGCCGGCGCCGTTTGTCTCCCATTCTGCGGTAATACTTTCCCTTCCGTCGCGGGAAACGGCAAATCACGGTCTCACCCACGAGCGGCGGTGAAACAGAACATCCAACGTCGGGGTCAGCGGTTGAAGCAGCAACAGCGTGAGTGTTGCCGGCAGCGCCGGTATGGCCAGCCGGTGCGCCAAGGCCGCCAGGATTCCCGCGGCGAGAAGAAATACGCGCCGTGCCATCGGTTCCATCGGCATCGTCCCCGGCAGCGCCAGCACGAAGACCGATGCAAACAGAAAATCGGCGCTGCACAACTCATCGACTACCAGGGTCAACGCCCTTTCCGGCGGCAGATACCAAAGACCACCAAGGCTCTGCCAAAATTCGTGATCAAACACATGCGACGAGAATGGTCCCAGCACCAGCCCCGCCACCACGCCGAGCAAAAACAGCGCCCAGGCGCCGGGAAGCAGGATGTGCCGACAGGACAACCATAACCCCGCCAGGACGATCGCCAGCAGGCCGACCGTTCCAATACGGCCCGGAACGGCGCCGAGGAACATATCTCCCGGCGCCGGCAAATCCAGGGCGAATGCCCGTTGCAGCCGCAAACGCGATGGGCGACTGTGGGGATTCGCCGCGATGGTCGCATAGAGCGATTGAAGGACCAGACCGGGGCGCTCGAACCGCACCGCGTCGATATCGCCCGGCCCGCCGGAGTGCGGCCAGCGGTAAATTGATCCGCTTCGATTATGCGCCGCGTTGCCGAGAACCAGGTGATCTCTGGCCAGCAACGGCCAGCGACGCGGCGTGGGATACAGCACCACCAACAGGAGGGCGGCCAGCAATCCCACGTGCAGCCACGGGCGACCGATGGAACCGGTCGCCGCCATCAGCAGCGTTACCCCGGCGCCCGCGCCCAGGGCTAGGTACCACGGCATCAGGGGGTAGGCCAAAGCCGCGGCGATCAATGCACAAGCCAGGGTATGGTGAAACGTCAATGCCGCCTTGCCGGGATTTCGCCGGAACAACCATTGAAGCAGCGCGTAAGATATGACCGCGCCGGCGGCATAACAGATCACCACGACGATGGCGCAGCGCCCAAACACCACCATGCCCCAGGCCAACGGCAGCAGTGCCGTATAGGCGATGGTTTGATAGAACTCGCGGCGCGCCGCCGGCCAGAGCAGAAACGGAGGATGTCGTCCGGGAATAAAGCCGGACGATTCATCACGCGCCGATGGCGCCGGGTCAACGCCGCCATCTATACAGGATGGATGATTCAGAAGCAGGAGTTTGATGCCTCCAAAAAAAATAGCCAAAGCAATTCCGACAGCCATCGGGAATTATTTCTCCCGATTTCATCCTGCGGCGGCGAGTTCCGCCGCCGCGGCGGCCATACCCAACTGCTTCGCACGCAGCGTGCGAATTGTCGCCGCCAGATCCAGGCGCGACGGGCACACGTAACTGCACAAGCCGCAATCAATACATGCCACCGCTTCCCGCCGATCTCCCACCGGCAACCCGTCATGAATCCGCGCCGCCGCCAGCAACGACACCGGATTAAGACCCACGGGACAAGCGCCCACACACCAGCCGCAACGGATGCAGTCCACGGCCGGCTCATGCGCCGCCGGCGGGCGCAAGGAAATCAATTCCGTATCCCAGCGGATAGCGGTTCGCTCCGGATCGATCCATTCACCGGCGAGCATGCCATTGAGGATGCACTCTTGCGTGTCCGGCGCAATGCCCAGTGTCCGCAGGAAATCGGCCACCCGCTGTCCAACGCGGGCCTCGGCCAGGCGCGGTTCCCGCCCGCTGACAAATACCTGCACGGGTCGCGTCGTCGCGCGGCCCCACCGCAGAAATCTTCCCAGCGCCCAGCACGTGACGGGATCCAACACCACGATATCCCTGCCGGAAGGAAGACTTGCGGGCGATAGAACCGTTCCCGTCAGACACCGCGTCAGGATCACCGGGTGCGCCTGCGGGTAGCGGTTGACCAGGGTGTGGATGCGAAATCGCCGCCCGTCCGCCAATCGCCGCCACGCTCGCCAGGTGGGGCGATCATGGCGATCGAGCGCTACCATCACCCGCGGCGAGTCGAGACACCGTGCGATCAGTTCCGCGCCGGCCGCCAGATACTGGGATTGAAACTGCGTCAGGGCGGCCGGCAGCAACGACTCGGGCTGTGCCGGCAGCAGGTTGAGAATCAACAGCCGGGCGCGCCGGTCCGCCAGGTCCGCAATTTGCCGAACCAGCGCGGGGGTACAGGAACCGGTTGAACCGGGGCATACGCGCCGGAGCAAATCGCCAAGCTGCGGGCGATTTTCCGGCCGCGAAATCTCCGGATTTTTTTCCTCCGTCGCGGTAGCGTCCGGTGGTTCCGGCCATTCCATGACCCGCCATGCCGGCCGGCCAAAGTACAGCCCCCCGACCATGGTGCGCGATATAAGTTTCAGCGGCCTCATCGAAACTCTTGGATAAACTTTCCGAAGGTTTGACAATTTTGTGGGGAGCATCCTGTTAGCTGGCGGAATCCGCGCGTGGTATTTAGCCGCCGATGTCCACATCGGCGCGTCCCGATCCTGATAGCTGTCGGGATCCCCACAGCACGTTCGTTCGTGCCCCATGACGGGGTTTCCGGTTTGGTGGCGGCATGTTTTATGCTGTCCGCACTCCGAAAAATTGTCACACCCTTTCCAATCGCAGGCGTCCGCCGGCAGGCGGGTATCGTGATTATATCGTATTCTCCGCCAATATTTGCAGTTGTTGCCATCGGATCGCGGGCGTGGCCGTATTTTTTGGCAAAGCTGGTCCCGACCGCCTCGTCAGCCGAAAAAAGGAATTCTCTTCATAGAGGTGAACACCGTGTTAAGCCGGTTTTTGCCCTGTTGCCAAAAAAAACGGCCACACCATCGGATCGCTGGTTCAATGGCGCGATTTATGCTCCAATATCGGCGATGAGCACCGGCGAAGCAAATGCGATGGACAGAGCGGCGTTTCTGGCGAATGTGTCCGGCCTGGTGGTCAAAATCGGCACCAATGCGCTCACCGGGTCGGATGGCCGGCTGGATCATGACGTGATCGTGGCGCTGGCCGCGGACCTTGCGGGCCTGTGGCGGCGGGAACAAATTCGCATCACGTTGGTTTCCAGCGGAGCTATAGGCGCGGGAATGACCGAGCTGGGGATCAAGACCCGTCCCCGGGACCTGCCGATGCTGCAATCCGCCGCCGCCGTCGGGCAGGGCCTCTTGATGAATTATTTCGCTGCGGCCTTCAAACCGTATGGCCTGCACGTGGGGCAAATTCTCGTGACGCGGTATGATTTTGAAGACCGCCCGCGCTATCTGAACCTGCGAAACTGCATCCATGCCCTGCATCGCTGCGCGGCGCTTCCCATCATCAACGAAAATGACGCCGTGGCGGTGGAAGAAATCCGTTTCGGCGACAACGACTTGATCGCGGCGCATGTAACCAATCTGCTCCAGGCGGACTTGTTGATCCTCCTGTCCGTGGTCGATGGTCTGCTGGATGCGGCGGGGGGGGTGCGACCACTGGTGGAAGATGTGGACGAATCGGTTACACAGTTGGTGCGGGATCGCAAAAGCAGCCGGGGATCAGGCGGAATGGGCGGAAAATTGCTGGCGGCGGGAACGGTACGAACCGCCGGCGAACCGGTAATTATCGCCAATGGGAAAGTGCCCGGGATAGTCCGTCGCCTGCTGGCCGGAGAACCGTTGGGTACGTTGGTGCTGCCGGGCAAACGGCGCCTTTCCGCCCGCAGCCGCTGGATCGGCCTGACGGCGCGCGTGCGTGGGACAATGGTGGTGGATGCGGGCGCGGCGGCGGCGCTGCGCAACAATAAATCGCTCCTGGCCGGTGGAATCGTCGGTTCCGACGGCGACTTTACGCCCGGCGATCCGGTGGCGATCTTGGACGCAAGCGGCCAACTCCTCGCCCGCGGGCTTAGCAATTACAGCCGCGCTGATGTCGAAAAAATCAAGGGCCATCGATCGCGGGAGTTCGCACGGTTGCTCCAATGCGACACGTGGTACGATGAAGTGGTGCATCGCGATGATCTGGTGCTGGAGCCTTAAGCCCGCCGCTCCGGATTACAGGATTTCGTACGCCCGCGGCGGCGCGGACCATCTGAAGCACCGCCGGCAAGCCAGCGGCTCTGTGCTGTTTCCGCCCGCCTCTGACCGCCCGCTTGGCGGATATTGTCTCGTGGAACCTGCCTGCGGCGCCGTCGGAGGGAGCTTGGCCACCAACCATATTGGATAATTATCCATATCGACCATCCTAGAATCGGTGCAATCGCCACCAGCGGCAGGAAAACGATTCGCAGGACCGGCGATATCTTATAGCTCTGTCTAAACGCTGCCGGGGCGGCCATGGTTGTTTCTCCTTTAGAACGACTGTTGCCGTTTTAGGTTGTCAAAACATGCGAAAGCCAGGATCTTGACAATGTCTGGTCGTGGAGTTTTGCCACACGATGAAGTAGCAAACCGGCGGCTATGTGATTTTCTTCCGCCACATGCGGCGACGCGGCCGGAGCAACAGCGCCAGAACGCCTATACTCAGCAAACCGAGTGTGCCCGCTTCGGGAGTATTGTTCAGACTGGTGATATTTCCACTGAGGCTGGTGGATAGATCGTATCGAAAAGTATTTCCACCCGTTGCCAGCGAGTTGATGGTATACAGGTCTTCGTTTGTAAAACTTCCGGCCCAAAGCGTACCATTTTTTGTGAACGCCAGTCCATTCATACCATTAATATCCGTATTGGAGCCGGTCGTTCCGTTGCCTGTCGTTGTATTAATCGTATTAAGAATGTAGCCGCTCGACGAACCCGAAGCATTACTAAATGCCGCATAATAAACACCGGTTTGCGGATCCATTGCCATACCACCCGACGAGTACCAGTACGCTCCCGGCCCCGCATTTCCCTGAACGCTCGCAGATGAAAAATTGCCGTTCGAGAGGTTGATCTTCACGAAACCGGCGCCGCTGGAGTTGGGCGACTCGATGCCATAGAGCATATTATTTCCGGCGGCGATGAGAGAATCGATCCCCGCGCCGGACGTTTCGTTTGTAATATTCCAATATGTATCTATTGCTCCATTAGATGAATTAAGTTCCGCCAGGTAATCGGCCCTGTCGCCGGAGGTCTTCGTTGTCGATACTGTGACATACAGGCGTCCATTAGGTGTCTGGGCAATGGCGGAAAAACTTGTAATACCCCCCCCATCAAGCGTCGCGGTGGTGGAGGGATAATTCTTAATCACATTTACGTTCCCATCAGATGTATTCACTTTCCAAAGTTGCGCCCCCCCCCAATAACCCGATCCATAGAAGGAAGTACCCCAGAATACATCCGCGTGTGCCGTTCCGGCGATTCCGGCGGATGCCATAGCCGCCGCGGCGCCAAGACCGATCATTCTTTTAGCGACTTTGGATAAATTGATCTTAAACATGATTTACTCCTTGGTTGTTTAGGCCGGGCTGTTGGTCCGGCATGGTTAATTACTTTCTCCGGCCAGCACGGTGTGGGCCGGGCAAGACGAATAGCTCTTTATATTTTTGACTCCTGTCCCGTTCTCACCGGGATCGCTTTCGCTTCAGCAGCAATACCAGGCCGCCCACCGCCAGCAGCGCCGCCGCGGCTGGTTCGGGTATCGACGTCTCACTGGCGGGCACGTTCAACGAACCGGTTCCGAAACCCACCATGACGTCTCGTACCTGCGTGACGCTGTTGATACCGCAGAGTTGCATATTGAATGTCGGAGTATCGGCCAGGAACGGATTATGTCTGGGGTTCCCGTCGATTGTCTTATTCGCGCGGTAGGCATTGCCCACAGGCGGGGCGATCACCATGTCTTTCGCACCGCCGGTTCCCAGAATATAAGCACTGCTGTTTCGTCTGATCCGCCAGGGATCGGCCAGGCCGCCCAGGGTAACGCTCGAGAATGTGTAGGAACCATTCTTGTTAATCTTCTCCTGCCGCCCGTTATGCAGGGCGGTCAATTGCCCCGTTGCGGTGATCGCCCGGGAACTATTGAACAATTTAAACGATACGCTTCGAATCAGTTCGTTGGCGGCGTGCATGGAACTGGTGTTATCCAGCGATACCGTCAACTGGCCGTTGCTTAAGCTGAAGCTGATTGTCGCGTCCGCCAGGTGATCGCCGTCGCCGACTTTCTGGTTGGCAATGGTAAAAACCTGCGGCGGACCGATCATGTTCGCCCCGGCCCGGCCGGCGGCGAGTCCCGCCGTAATAATCGCCGCATATACACAACATGATGTTAGAGAACCCGTAAGACTTCTCATAAACGCTCCTTGGCGCAAAAACAAGACAGAGCATTCAGATATGTTCCTCGCCCGCCGCCGCGCGGCGGTGCGGCGGTGCGTTTTTTATGCTGCGACGGCCTTAAACCGGGCCGGACACGAAGCGAACGAAACACCGTTGCATCCGTAAACCCGGGCCGCCGATGGCTATTGTTCTGTTATCCGACCGCCGCCTTCCCGGACGGCGGTTGTGGAGGATGTGTGGCTCCACCAAATATGACTGTCATATTTTTCGACCAGGCGGGGCACGGAAGTTGAGAAAAAAAGGAAAAGCTCTCCACGCTGGAGAGCTATAACATATATGTTCTTATAAATGTGGCCGGAATGTGGCTGCGCCGCCATCTGCGGCGCGGCCACAGAAGGCGTTGCGCCGGCTAAGATACCCGCCGGCGCCGCTTGCCCGCCAGCAACCCCAATCCGCCCGCGGCCAGCAATCCGATCGTGGCTGGTTCAGGAATCGTGGTTGTGATAAGCGTTGGCGTATAACCGCTGCCTGTCGCCGTGCCCCAGCCAACCGCCGCGGCTTCAATTCTGTCGCCGGACGTCAAACCCGAAGCGGACAAAACAAATGTGGGCGTATCGCCGAGAAAGGGATTATGGGCGTTGCCGGTAATGCTGTGATTGGCGTTGGAGTAGAGCGAACCAGTCGGCGGACCGATTATCAAATTTTTCGGCATGCTCGTAACACCGAGCCGGTAGGCATTGGAGATACTGTAAGACCCGCTGCCATACGCGAAGTTCACCGTGGAAACCGACGACGCGACGGACCAGGGATCACTGGTCGTGGTATTGGTGCTGTAGCTGCCGTCGGAGTTTACCGTTACCAACTCGCCGTTCTGGAAGCCCGTTATGGAAGGCGAAGCGGTCGTCAGGTCATTGGCGCCGTTACCGATCTCGAAGTAGACGCTCCGCAGTAATTGGCTGGCCGAGAGTGTATTCGCCGTCGTGTTATCAACGGAGATTGATATGGTACCCGCCGCCGAATTGAGATCGAACTGGATGGCGGCATCAGCCGGAAGGCCTGGCCCGCCGCCGTTGCTCGCCGACACGCTGATGGTCTGTATGGTATCCGCCCCGGCCGGCGCCGCGAACGCTCCCGCCGCCGCGACTGCGGCGACCATCACAGGGAGAAGATGTCGGAATTTACCAGTGAATGTGAACATAACCATGTGCCCTCAAAAATGGTGCGGCATCCGGTGGATGGCGCAGCCTGCCTAATCGGCGGTCCGTCGCGCACAGCGCCACATAGCGCCGGCGCCGACCGCCGTTTATCACAAAACGTTATAAGCGCATAAATACCAGCGCGCTCAGTGAGAACAGTGGTGATTCTCTCTCGCCCATTCAGGAAAGAAGTACCACTTAGCCCTCAATATACGAGTATAGCCATATTCCGAGAGATGTCAAGTGAATCGAATAATAATAGGACTGGGGGTGTGGCCATATTTTTTGGCAAAGCTGGCCCCAGCCGCCTCGTTAGCCGAAAAAGGAATTCTCTTCATAGAGGTGAACACCGTGTTAAGCCGGTTTTTGCCTTGTTGCCAAAAAAAACGGCCACACCCTTATAGAACTGGGTGGCCGCGGGATCTTGACCGATTACGCGGATGCGTTCCCAAAGCTGCCCCACCGTACGGTGCATGACGCCTTAAGAAGCTGTTTATAGTTGGCGGCCATATAGGCGAATGTGGCGGGGGTTATTATTTACCGCTGATTACGCGGACAGGGACGATGCTCGATGAGTGTTGAACTCGTGCATGAACAATTGAGCCGCCGGATCACCGGCTCGGCAATTGTTGTGGTCAACGAGATCAAACCCGGGTTGGATGAGAATCTTTACGAGCGGGCTCTGATATTAAAACTATATATCCGCGCCATCCGGTGCGTCAGTGAAACCGTCTGTGTCTTATGAACTGAAAGGAGTTCATCATGGAATGATCCGTTAGCCATGTAGCCAGCCGGGCGTTGTTGGGAGCAATCCCTGCAACGGAGCCTCGGTATGGCCAAGACGTGAGCCGTAACGCTAAGTGAACCCAAACCAGCCTCGTTACGCCAATCGAGAGTGGCCAAGCAGTCGGATTAGACGAAGCCAGCTGTCACGGGGCGCTTCAAAACCAGCCATGTCGGGGCGTAATTCGGGAGTTCAAAACCAGCCGCTTTGAGGCGAAGGAGATTTGCCCCTACGGTTCACACCTTTGCGTTTGCGAAGGAGTG
>JAJYDU010000078.1 GCA_021790475.1 Planctomycetota bacterium
GGTGGTGGTGACGCATACCATGCACTACAACGTCCCGCATGAAGCCGATCTTTTGGCCGAGATCGCCAGTCGCAACATCATGTACGTCAAACCGTCGCTGGATATCAGCGACGCCATAGTCCGAATCATGAACAAGCAGTATGAAAAAAGCCGCGGGCATTGAGACAGGCTCCAAGCCAATGCAATTCGACGGATACGCGGCGACACGGTGAACAGGGTCATGACTTCTTCATCTTTTTCCGCCCGTGACGCGGCCGAGTGGTGCCAGGGCCGGCTTGAAGGCCATCCGGACCAGGTATTCCAGAGCATGGAATCGTTGGAACAAGCCGGCCCGGAGCATCTGACTTTCATCGGCCAGTCCGCCTATGCGCGCCAGTTTTCCCAAAGCCGCTCCGGCGGGGCCGTCTGCACGGAAGGAATACATGTTTCCCGGCGGTCGGACCAAAGCCTGATCTGGGTGAAAAATGCGGATCTGGCGGTGGCGAACATCCTGGAACATCTGGCGCCGCCGCCGCCATTGCCGGCGCCCGGCGTTCATGCTACCGCTCTGCTGGAGCCCGGCGTAACGTTGGGAAAAGACATCCGTATCGGTCCATACGTGGTGATCCAGTCCGGTGCGGTCCTCCGGGACCGAACGGTGCTGATGGCGCAGGTATTCATCGGGCGCGGCGTCCATATCGGGACCGATTGTGTGCTCTGGCCGCAAGTGGTGGTCCGCGATGGTTGTACGCTGGGCGATCGCGTGATCCTGCATCCCGGTTGCGTGCTCGGGGCGGATGGGTTCGGCTATCGTTTTCACGAAGGTCGGCACGTTAAAATACCCCATATCGGCGGCGTGATCATCGAGGACGATTGTGAGCTGGGCGCAAATACCACCGTGGATCGCGGCAAATTTTCCCAAACCGTCGTCGGTCGCGGCAGCAAGCTGGATAACCTGGTGCAAATCGGCCATAATGCCGCTATTGGAAAGCACAGCATCCTCGTGGCCCACGCGGCGGTGGGCGGCTCGGTGCGCGCCGGTGATCACCTGCTGATGGGCGGCGGTGCGGTCATCGCCGATCACCGCGTCCTGGGGGCGGGGGTGCAGGTGGCGGGATTTTCGGCCGTGGTCCAGGACCTGCCGGCCGGCGAGAAGGTAGCCGGCGCTCCGGCGCGGCCGGGGCGGGAGTTCTTCGCGCAGCTGCGCGCCACTTATCGTCTTCCCGAATGGATCGACACGATTCGATTGCTCGAAGAACGGATTGCCAAGCTTGAATCCTCCGCAAAGAACGATAGCCAGTGAAGCCACCATTGCCGGGCGCGGCCTTTTTACGGGCGAGAACGGCGCGGTGACGTTCCAGCCGGCGCCCCCCGGCCACGGCGTGGTGTTCGTCCGCCGCGACCTCCAGCGGCCCGTGCGCATTCCCGCGCTGATTCAGCACATCACCAAACGCGCCCGTCGCAGCACGCTTCGCAACGGCCCCGATTCCATTGAAACCATCGAACACTGCATGGCGGCCGTGCACGGCCTGGAAATTGACAATATTGAGATCAACATCAACGGGGGGGAACTTCCGGGCGTCGATGGTTCCTGTCTGCCTTACGTGGAAGTTCTCCAGAAAGCCGGCGTGGTGACCCAGCTGGCGGAAAAGCAGTTTCTGCGCATCAGCGAGCCGGTGGAAGTCACCGACGGCGCCTGCTCCCTGGTGGCTTCCCCGCCGTCCGCGGATGAGTTTCAGATCATTTTTGATCTGGATTACGGCCCGCAAACCCCGATCGGCCACCAGCTCTTTTCCTATACCCTGGGGGCCGACTTTCCCCGCCAGATCGCCCCGGCGCGCACTTTTGTTCTCAAGCAGGAAGCGGAAATGCTCCGGCAGCGCGGTCTGGGGCTGCACCTGCAACCCGGCGACGTGCTGGTGCTCGATGCGGGCGGACCAATCGGCACGCCCCTGCGTTTCCCGGATGAATGCGTGCGCCACAAGATACTTGATCTGATCGGCGATCTGTATTTGCTCGGCTGCTCCATCCACGGAAAAATTATTGCCTATAAGTCCGGCCATTCGCTCAATCACGCCCTGGTCCGCCGGCTTTTGTCCATGCTCCACGCCCAGCGCCACCGGGCCTTGAGCATTCTGGCCCCCGTTATGGACAGCCGCCAGATCAGCCGGGTATTGCCGCACCGCTACCCCATGCTGCTGGTCGACCGCGTGATTGAAATGGAATCCGATCGGCGGGCGGTGGGCGTCAAGAATGTCACCAGCAATGAACCCTTTTTCCAGGGCCATTTCCCCGGCGCGCCGGTGATGCCGGGCGTGCTTATCATCGAAGCCCTGGCCCAGCTTTCCGGGCTGCTGCTGGCGCGCAAACTGGAACACACCGGCAAAACCCCGCGCCTTCTCTCCATGGACAAAGTCAAACTCCGCCGGCCCGTAACGCCCGGCGATCAACTGGTGCTGGAGGCGGAAAATATCCGGGTCAAGGCCAGGACCGGCCATGTGCGCTGCCGGGCGATGGTGGGCGACCAGCTGGCCGCCGAAGCCATCATCAAGTTCATGCTTGTGGACGAATAGAATTTACTTCTTGGGATTTCCATGCCGCAGATTCATCCCCTGGCTCTGGTGGAACAAGGCGCCCAACTGGCCGCCGAAGTGGTGGTGGGGCCTTTCGCCTATATTGGACCGAACGTCAAGCTCGGTTCCCGCTGCGTTGTCCATCACCATGCCGCGATTGAGGGCGACACCATCGCCGGCGCCGGCAATCACTTTTTTCCCCATTGCAACGTCGGCGCCGTGTCCCAGGACCTTAAATATCGCGGCGGGCGTTGCCAGCTTGTCATCGGCGATAACAATCGCATTCGCGAGAACGTCACCATGCACATCGGTACCGAGGATGGCGGCGGCGTCACCCGCATCGGCAACGACAATCTGCTGATGGTCAACGCCCATGTCGCCCACGATTGCATCGTCGGCGACAACTGCATCATCGCCAACAATGTAATGCTGGCCGGCCATATTGAAGTGCGGGACGGCGCCGTGCTTTCCGGCGCGGTCGCCGTTCATCATTTTGTCACCATCGGAGAATATTCCTTCATAGGCGGCGTTTCCACCGTCGTCCACGACGTGCCGCCCTTTATGGTTGTCAACGGCCATCCCGCCTCGGTGCGCGGCGTAAACCGCGTGGGTTTGCGCCGCAAGGGCTATACCAATGAACAGATGGAACCATTGAAAACAGCATATAGGCTTTTATTCAAGCAAGGCGCCCCCTTGAGCGTGCAAGCCGCGCAGGTAGAACAACTGTTTCCCGGAAACCGGGAAATTGCCGATCTACTGGCGTTTATCCGCCGATCCGCCGCCGGCAAGTTTGGACGCTTCCGGGAATCGTTGCGCGGCAAAATCGCCTGGGACCCCGAGGACCCGGCCAATGAATTCTGATACCGTCCTGTCTGTCGCCGTGGCCGGCGCCGGCCGCATGGGCCGCCATCACGCCCGGATCTATGCCGGAGAGCCTGATTGCCGGTTGGTAGGTGTGTGCGATCCCGATTTGCCGCGCGCCCGCGCTTTGGCCGGGGAATTTCATTGCCCGGCCTTCGCTTCGGTGGACGACCTGTTTGCGGCGGGTATTTTACCGCGGGCGGCCACCATCGCCACACCGACTATTTATCACCGCGAACTGGCGGAAAAATTCCTGGAACGCTCCGTCGGCGTGCTTATCGAAAAGCCTCTGGCGCCATCGCTTCCGGACGCCCAGGCCATTGTCGATTTGGCCCGCCGGTACAACTGCGTGCTGCAAGTCGGTCATTCCGAGCGGTTCAATCCGGTCGTGGTGGAACTGAACAAATACCGTCTGGAGCCGCGCTTCGTGGAAGTGCACCGCATCAGCCCCATGACGTTCCGCAGCATTGATGTCGGCGTGGTGTTGGACCTGATGATTCATGATATCGACATCGTACACCATTTTGTCCGCGCGCCGGTTCAATCGGTCGCCGCCGTGGGGGTTTGCGTTATCGGCCAGTTCGAGGACATCGCCAACGCCCGCATCGTGTTCGCCAACGGCTGCGTGGCCAATCTCACCGCATCGCGCCTGGCGCTTAAGACCGAGCGGCGTATGCGTTTATTCAGCCCGAATGCCTATGTGAGCGTGGATTACCACAAAAAAGCCGGTGTGGTCATCCGGAAAACCGCCAACGAACAGCAGCTCGAAATGGTTCGCCGAAAAGTTGCATCCGGAGAGGTCGCCGAATTGACCGATCTGAATTATTCTCAACTGGTACAGTATGAACCTTTAAGCGTCCAGGACCGCGAGCCGCTGCTGGTGGAGATCAAATCCTTTCTCCATGCGGTACGCACCGGGGCCGTGCCGGAAGTAACCGGAGCGGATGGCTGTTTCTCGGTAGACGTGGCCGCCCGCATCACCGCTTCCATCGCCGCGCATGAACGAAAAACACGCTCCTTCGTTTAGAGCCTGTCCGGATAGACCTTACAACTCCGTCAAAAGGGGGTCCGGTTGGAGCGATTGCAGAACGTCCTCAATGACCGCATCCGTGCCTACGCCGTCCATGGTGGCGTCGAAATTCAGTATCAATCGGTGCCGCAGCGCCGGCAGCGCCACCACCCGCACATCGGCCAGCGCCGCGTTGCAACGGCCTTGCGCCGGCGCCAATGCCTTGGCGCAGAGCATCATGGTCTGCGCGCCGCGCGGGCTGACACCGTAACGCACATATTTGCGAACCATAGCCGGCGCTTCGCCGTTATCAGGATGCGTCGCCAACACCACACGGCTGATGTAACGCCGCACCACCTCGGCTACCGGGATCGCCCGCACCAGATGCTTCATCCAGGCCAGCCGGGCCGCGTTGAGCAGAGTCAGGGAAGATGGCCGCTGCGTGCCGGTCGTTCGCCGTAGAATTTCCATCAGTTCATCGAGCCCTGGCGACGGCATGAGTATTTTCATGGCAAAGCGGTCGAGCTGCGCCTCCGGCAAGGGATAAGTCCCTTCCATTTCCAATGGGTTCTGCGTGGCCAGAACAAAGAATGGATCAGCCAGACGATGCGTGGTCCGCCCGACGCTTACCGATTGTTCCGCCATCGCTTCGAGCAGGGCGGATTGCGTCTTGGGCGTGGCGCGGTTGATTTCATCGGCCAGAATCAAATTGCTCCAGAGCGGTCCCGGCTGAAACTGCAGCGACCGGTTGCCGGCCGCGTCCGTCGCCAAAATGGACGTGCCGATGATATCCGCCGGCATGAGATCGGGTGTAAACTGGATGCGCGAAAACGGCAGGTCCAGTGCCTGTCCCAGCGTTCGCACCAGCAAGGTTTTGCCCAGGCCGGGCGCCCCCTCCAACAGCGCGTGACCGCCGGTGAGCAGGCACAGCAGCGTCTGGCGTATGATGGCTTCGTGTCCCACGATCACCTTGGCCAGCTCGTGCTCCAGGGCCCCGAAGAGACGGGCAAATTCCTCCACGCGCGGCTGAATATCCTCCTCCGGCGCGGGCGGACCGGTTGGATCGCCTTGATTCTGCTCCATGTGTTCTCCGATTCAAGAAAAAATTAACCCAACTTGGGCACCTGGGAAGAATTTTCTACTATTTTTGAAGTGCTGCAACCGCGCGTATCCGCAGCGGGAGCGGGTTTGGCGCCGGGGCTGTAGCGGTGCAAACGCAGAAAGAACGGCAAGGGGCATGTCTATTGGGGCCTTGGTGGAAAGGCGATCCAATTCCATGAGACCGCCCCTTTTGATGCCTGGTCCCGCCAGCACCCCGCCGGTCGGCAGGGCTATCGGGATCGGCGACCAAACAGACTACATGCACCGCAAAGCATGGTACATAATAACGCCGTGGCGCGGCAATCCTGATCCCGATAGCCATCGGGATTCTTGGCCCGTCTACGGATCATAACTGTGTTGATCGTCCGGGGTGTTAAGGAACCCGTCCGGGCCGGCGGAAACAAAGCACGGGGCATACGGGGCGCGGGGATACTGCGCCACGGCGGCTACATACACGATCGGATTTCCAAAGGCGTCGTTGACCTGCGTAATCGCCGGCATGGAGGTCCCGCCGGGCATGGCGATAGGTCCCACGACGCTCTGACCGGTCGGCCATTGGGTCAGCAGGTTGGGTCTCATTCGCCAAACGCCGCCGGAGTCCTTATAGGCATGAAGACACTGATAGGTTGCCAGAAAATCGTTCAGCATCGCCGGGGTTCGCCCGCAGCGACGTTGCACCTCGCTTAGCGCGGCGGCGAGGTTCTTGAGTTCCGTGCGGGTTAATTGGCGCCGCGAACTTTGCTGAATCTCGCGGCCCACCGCCAGCCCCACGGCGATCAGCAACGTGATGATGACTATCGTCACAAGCATTTCGATGAGTGAAAACCCCAGCCGGCGCGCGGCGCGCCTCCCGGCGCGGCTTTTCCCGTTTGACACGGCAACCCCCTTTTCATAACACATCGGCATAAGCATCCTCCACGATCCCGGCTTCTGTGCGTCCACAAGCTACCTGTCGGCAGGCGGCTCAGGACGGACAGACAAACCGGGAGTGCGGGTATGATCGGTTGTCGCCCCGGCGATGTCAACTATGTCGCGCCGCCAATCGATACGCCACCCGGTACCCGGTCCACCGGGATTTTTTTCCCATGACAGCGCGGTCGGGCGGCGGTACAATAACCTTCCGGTTGATATTGATTCCCGCCCGCGGCGGCACGTGGTTTCCAGGAGTAAGAATCATGGATCATCGTATTCGAATCGTCGGTTCAGCGGTGTTGGCGTGCCTGGGCGCGGTCGGCGTGGCCCGTGCGAGCCTGGGCGCGGGCGCAATTGCCAATTTCGTCCCGGCAGCCTGCCGGACGGCCATCGTGTTCCACAAGCTTCAGGCCATCGACCGAAAAGTTACCCGCCTGGAAACGCGCCTGCGTTTGCCGGTCAATCAGGATCCGCTGCAAAGCATGGAGACTACTTTAGGTCTCCAGGGCGACCTGAATGAAACGGGTTCGGCGGCAATCGTCTTTCTCGCACCGTCCGGGCGGGCTTCTGCGCCCGGCGCCGAATCGGTCGTTTTCATGCTGCCATGCGTAAAAATCGCGGCGGCACGGGCCTCTCTCCATTCCGGAAAGCCACTCCACGGCATTGCCAAAGGAACTGAAGCCGACGGTTCGCCGGTTTACCTGGCCCGGCGCGGCGGATATTTACTTATGTCGCCGGTACGGGGGGTGCTGCACGAATTTCTGACGCATAAACGAAAACTTTCCGTCGCGATCCCGGCCGCTTACCAGCGGGAAATTGTGCGTAATGACATATCGGTTTACGTGAACATGCCCGCTTTGCGCTCGGCCGCAAAATCGTCGCTCCGGGGGGCCTTCCGTCAGATGATCCAAACCCAACGGACACTCAATCCGGCCGCGAGCGCTTCCGCCGGTGTCATCCTGCGTCTGGAAAAGAGAATCCTTACCCAATTTCTGGCTGATTCCAGTTGTTCGCTTATCGCGCTGCGCATCTCTGGCGCGGGCGTAACGTTCCAGGCCATGACCGATCTGCGATCTGGCACGCCTCTGGCTACACTTCTCGAAGCCCAGTCCGCGCTCTCGCCCCACCCGCTGGCGGGGTTGCCCGATCACAATTACCTGATGGCTATGTCTTACGCGCTCAATGGCCGGGCGGTAGCCGGCTGGCTCAATACCCTCAAGTCCATTCCTAAAAACAAATATGCCGCCAGTACCGCCCCCGGGAACGGATTTAACCGGATGCTGGCGACCTACCGTCGCGTGGTGGCCGGTACCAGCGGCTCGCGGGCAATATTCTTAGCGCCGGCTCGCACCGGTGGCCCGCTGCTGCGCGGCGTGTCTGTTTATAATTGCCGGAACGCGCCGGAAATGATGCTGTCGATACAAAAGCAATTTGACCTGTTCAATCCCGTTTTCCATACCGCCGGTCTGGCCTTTCATATTACACCCAACGCCCTGGCGATTGGGGGCGTGCGTTTTACCCGCATTGTGATGGCGCTACCCAAAACCACGTCCGCGAATTCGGCCGCCATTTCCAAAATTATGAAAATATATTTTGGCGGCGACTCTATGTCCGCCTATATCGGAGCGGTAGGAAAAACAAATGTTCTCGAGGGTTTAGGCGTGAGCAAGTCCCAACTGACACAAGCCGTCGCCGCGATCCGTCATGGCGCCGATTCCCTCGACCGGCGGCCCTCCATCCAGGCCATGCGGCGGCATGTGTTGCCAAAACCGAATATGGTGACATACTTTTCACTAAGCCGGTTCCTGTCGGCCATCGTGAACTCTTTACGAAAAACCAGCGGGCTTGCTTCCGGTACGCAGGCCGCCAATGGCCTGGTGCTGGGCGTCAAACCCCCGCCGCTTGTCGCTTCTGTCGCCATTTCCGGCGATCGTATCCGCGGGCGGCTGTTCCTGCCTATGCAGACGCTTGTTCAGACCGTCAACAAGGGACGCGAACTTCTGCCGCTGATGCTGTTGAGCCGGTAAGCCGGCTCTTATGCGTAGCGCATGGCAAGCGGCTATCGGTACAACGCCGGCTTCTGGAAGTGGAGCTGCTCCGATGAATTCATCTTCTGCCGCTTCCGCACCGGTGTCTGGGGCGCCGGTCGGGTGGTGGTGCGATATACGCCTGTTTTGCAATATTCTACGCCACCGCCTGGGTGAAGATCGCATCAGCCAGCAAGCGGCGGCCTTGACTTACAACACCCTTTTCAGCCTGCTACCCGTGCTGGTGTTGGCGCTGGTGGTTATTTCGATGGTGCTCAGCAAGCAGGATGTCCTCAGCCAGGAGACTCTTTTCCTGCACAAACTGGGGCTGAGCCAACTCCAAAACCGGTCGGCGGCACATGCCCATTCCCGCCTGTTTCTGCGGACTATAACCGGTCAGATTGAAAAAATGCGAGCCGTGCTCCAGTCGCCGGGCACCGGCGTGGCCGGCTTTGCCGTGCTTTTCTGGAGCGCCATGAATCTCATGCGGGGCATGGAAGACGCCGTCAATCGCATTTATCGCGTGCGCCGCAAGCGCCCCTGGACCCGCCGCCTGACCCTGTACTGGTGCGTGCTGACGCTGGGGCCGCTGGGCGTTGCCGCCTCATTGTTCGTATCGGCCAAACTCATCACAATCGCGACGTCGCTGGCGGCTCACAAGTTCATCCTTGAACCCGCCAGCGCGCTGGTCGGTTTCGCCGGCGACGGGCTTCTCCTGTTTCTTTTCTACAAGATTATTCCCAATACCTTTGTTCGCTGGCGCTCCGCCGCCATCGGAGCGATCTTCGCCGCCATCTTCTGGGAAATCGGCAAGTACGGTTTTGGCCTTTACGTGCGCTACCTGGCCGGCTACGGCAAATGGTATGGCAACCTCGGCCTGATCCCGCTGTTCATGTTCTGGATATTTCTTACCTGGAGTTTCGTTCTTTTGGGCCTGGAGATCGCCTTTCTTCATCAGCACCGTCAGACGCTCCAGCGCTGCTTTACTCATTACCACGGCCCGCAGAATTCGCTGGTGGACGCCCGCTGGATTCTGCCTCTGGCCGTGCTGCTGGTTCGCCGTTTTGAAGATGGCCGAAAACTCGATGCTCCATCCGCCGCCAGCGAGCTGGGCATTTCCCTGGAGGCGGCCGAACAACTGCTCAATGCCCTGGCCGCGGCGAAGCTGGCTTACGCGTGGGAAGAGGGCCCGAGCGTGCAATACGCCCTGACGCGCGACCCGCGGCGCATCACCGCCGACGAACTGCTGCGCGCCGCGGCCGATCGCTGTCATACGGTGGCGGAATCGCTCCATGCGGCGCCAAAAAATGATCACGTGCTTCGCACCCCGTTGCTCGTGGAACTGCACGCCCGGGAACGTCAGTGGCATCAGTCGAACACTCTGGCCGCATTGGCCGGGTCGGGGGAGAAAAGCGGCGAATCAAGGTGACAAGCGGAGATGGCCCCTGGTCATCTTTCTCGGTTGGAAGCGAGTTGCATACGCTGATTCTCGGGCTTGCTTTGGTATTCATGTCACTCGACAATTCCAGATGGGCCATCAATTAAGGAGTACCACCTCATGAAGCCATTATTTCAGATAATCCTTGCCGCGGCTCTGGGCGCTGTGTCTTCGGCGTGGATTTTCCCCGCTGGCCAGGCGCGGGCGGACGTGCGCTTCCGGGCGCACCGGGAATATTTTGATATTGGAGTAGCGTCCCCCGGTTGCTTTCGCCTGAGCATTTCAGAGAGGGGACCGGCGGTTGCCCGCAAAAGCATTTTTCTGGCGCCGGTGAAAAAGAGCGCCCTGATAGCCGTAAAAGCAACTTGCGGCCCGGTCCGCAAGGCGGATATGACGGGCCTTGGCGCGCCCTTCGGCCAGTTACTGGTCAATGAAAAAACTGGTCAGGCGGAACTGCTCGGTCATCGTGGAAATGTATTGGTTTCGGGGATCAGGCTCAGCCGGGCGGGCGGATTGCATCTGACGCTGGGCATGAAAACCGGAGAACATTTCTATGCTGGCGGGTCCAATCAGCGGCAACTTACGCTTGATCCCAATAACGTCAAAACTTACGTCGGCAATGGCGATGCCTTCATTCCGTTTTACTGGTCCACGGCCGGTTATGCCGTGTTTGTGGTAAGTTCAAAGGATAATCAGCCGCCCAACCGCAGCGTCGATCGTTCGAAGAACGTGGTACGGTTCACAAACCTGCCGGGCCGGTCTGTGGATGTTTACCTGATGCCGGCGAAAACTATAAGCCGGGCACTTGCCAGCTACACCGCGCTGACGGGGCGGCCACCGGTACCGCCGGAATGGGCGTTCGGTTACCTTCAGAGTAAATGGGGATGGCATAATGCGGCCTTTGTCAAAGACACGCTTGCGCGTTTCCGCCGTGACAAACTGCCGGTGGATGCGTTCATCTTTGACGTAGAGTGGTACACAACTCTGTCCGCTTATGGGATGGCGAGCAAAACACCGGGCCATGATTTTCAGTTCAATCCCATCCTTTTTCCCCATCCACATCGGCAAGTGCGCTATTTTCAGTCCCAGCGCCTGCGATGGATGGCGATTCGCAAGCCGCGGCTGGAAAACCCGCGCAATCTGGCTATGGCTCGGGCCAGGGGCTGGCTGCTGTGTCAGGTCAGGCCACCGGTTGTGCCGGCGCCGGGAAACCGCGTGCTGAATTTTGCCCTGCCGGCTGTTCGGCGGTGGTGGTTTCATCACAACGCCAAATTCATCACCCGCTACGGCCTGGCTGGCTGGTGGAATGATGAAGGCGAAGCCACCTACACATTGTATTACTACTGGAACCTGGCGGAATACGACGGATTAAAGCGGATTCGCCCCGATATGCGGCAGTTTAGCATCAGCCGGGCTTTCTGTCCGGGCATGGTTCGGCTTGGGGCATCCGTCTGGACCGGCGATACTCCAACCAACTGGGAAACTCTCCGTCAGCAGCCGGCGCATCTTCTGAATTATTCTCTGGCGGGCATGCCTTGGGGAACATGCGATATCGGCGGTTTCTGCCTCACTCCTTCCCCGGCGTTGATGACCCGCTTCCTGCAGGCGGGTGTGTTCTTTCCGATCATGCGAAGCCATTCGTGCATCAATTCGCCTGGTCGTTTTCCCTGGCTCTATGGCAAAGCCGCCGAGAATGCCATCCGCCAAGCCCTGGACCTGCGCTACCGTTTGATCCCGTTTTTATACAGCTTGGCCCATGAAACCTACCACACGGGCATGCCGATCATGCGGCCGCTGTTGATGGAATTTCCCGATGATCCGCGGGTGGCGGACTTGACCAGCCAGTGGCTCATGGGCCGCGGGCTGATGGTGGCGCCAATGTTGACAAACAAGCCGACTCGAGTCGTCTATTTCCCGGCCGGCACGTGGTACAAATTTGAAACTGCAAAGACCATCCAGGGCCCGTCGCAAGAAAGCGTTTCCCCCGCACTTGCTCAGATACCTATATACGTGCGCGCGGGAACCATCCTTACTTTGGGACCGGTGATCCAATCGACCCAACTGTTGCCCGGCGGCCCATTGACGGTGGAAGTTTATCCCGGCGCCAACGCCCATTTCTCTCTGGTTGAAGATGATGGCACGACTTACAACTATCAGCGCGGCATTCAGCGGACGACCGTTTTCACGTGGAATAATCTGACGCACACGCTCCGTTGGTTACGCCGCGGAAAATACAACGGCGCCAACGTGTTCCGAAAGATGCGCGTGGTGGTTTATTATCCCGCCGGCAGGGTGTCAAGCGCGGTTCAAAATCTGACCGCGCGGGGCGGCATGACGCTTTCGCCGCCATGACGGTTATTCATTGTTATAATCGGATCCAGTAGGTATCCTGCGTTTATAATCGCCGCCATCCAAGAGGGCCTCGCTCGCCCCGCAAGGATGAAAACACGAGTACCGTGGGCGATTTTGAATGGTATTGTTTGGTCGGTTTGCCGAGTTTGGCCGGAATAAGGAACCAACGGCTCGATGGGCGATCCGGTTAACTGGAGTGAATTGACGATGTGGCGTTATTTCTCTTCCACCTTTTTATTTGTTCCCTTTACCTTGTGCCGGCGCCGGCTTCCGCGCCTGTCTTTGGCGGAACAAGCGGGGCAGACGGAATTTTCCGGAAATCGCTCGTGGTGCTCGCGGATAGCTCTTCCCGCAGGGGTGTTGTTGGTAAGTTGTTTCATGTATGGAGGCGTTGCGCTCGCCCAGCCGAAAAACTTCCGCCCGCCCACGGCGGACCCGACCTATGGATTGCCCCTGCCGCAACGAAACCGGGCTTTGACTCTTTCCCGCGGCGTCGATCCTTATT
>JAJYDU010000214.1 GCA_021790475.1 Planctomycetota bacterium
CAGCCAGGCCGTCCAGTCGGGGCGGTATTTCGGCGTGACAAAACGCAAATGGACAATGATCAGATATACAATCCACGTCACCAGCGAGAAGGTCTCCTTGGGATCCCATTCCCACGGCCGGCCCCAGCTGTAATCCGCCCAGACAGCGCCCAACACGATACCCGTGCCGAGAAACCAGAACGCCATTTGCAACACCACGATATTCGTGGCGTCCAGTTGCAGCAGGAATTTATCCCGGATTTTTTTTCGCGACTCGCCGCCGGTAGCGCCCCCGGCGGCGCCCACCGCGGCCGGGTCCAGGGCGGGCGCCGGCCCGGCGCCGATCGCCGCCGGCGTCATCCCGGCAACCGGGCGCATCCGGTAATACAGCTTGGTCAACAGATAGACCAGCGCCAGACAGAAGCTCGCGCCAATGAGCGCATAACTGCTGATAATCACATTCACGTGGATATAGAGCCAGTAGGTGTTGAGAACTCCATCCACCCGCCCGATATTCGCTCCGATGTTCTGGCCGAGCACGTAGGGCACCACAAAACATGCCGTCATCGCCAGGAATCCGACGAAGCTCATCGCCAGTCCGAACAGATTGTTCTTTTTCCAGTATTCCAGAATCAGGCCGATCACACATCCCGCCAACGCCGACGCCAGCACACTTTCAAATTCATTTTGAATGGGAATGCGGCCGGCGAGCCACCAGCGCACCCCCATGAACAGGGCGTGCACGGCCACCGCCAGCGTAAAGAAAAACAGCGCCGGTTTGCGGGCGGCCGGATAGGCGCCCACCGCCGCGATCAGAAACAGAATCAGCGAAATAAAATAGAGGAAAACGCCCACGATCGTCCCGTTGAAAAGGCGGTTGTACCAAAGTTCCACCATCCGCTTGATGGGGCTTGGATACACCGCCGGATTCACCCGCGGCAACACGGCGGCGAGCTGGGCAATTCCCTGATTGACCATGGCGGCGTCATGATTCCGCCAGCCCGCGGCCAGATGGGACATGCCCGTGACGATCTTCCAGGCCTCTTTGCCGGAATAACCCGGCAGGGGTTTTACCCTGGCCAGCGCCGGATCGATTTTTACCGCCGCCGGTCCCAGGTTGGACAACAGTTGCAAAGGATAAATCCAGGTATGGCGGCGCGGCGGCGCCGGCGGCACAATCCGCAGGCCCGCCGGCATGTTCCGGTAGGTGTAGAGCGCTTCGCTGATCTGCGCCACCGATGAATTGAGCGCTGCGTCGGAACTGATCCGATTGAGCAAAGCCTGCACCGTCGGTTCCGCCAGAAACGCGGGACTGACCGTCCCGTGCCAGAGCAGGCGCCTGGCTTGCGCTTTGTTGAGGAGTCTTCCGAGCCGCTTGCGTATGGGTACGGTTTGAATATATATAAAATTGCGGTTGATCCAGGCGGCGGGACGAAACGCCATATCCAGCGCCGTGTACAGCGGATTCTCTCCGTTGATGGAACCGTACCCGCTGATGGTATGAATGGCCTGGCGCGACCAGCTGTCGAGCGTTTTGACCTGGTCCTGGTTCTGTATCGCCAGAATCCGCAGCGGCGCCAGATCGACCCGCTGCTGGAATCCCGTCCCGTTTTGTGGCGCCTGCGCCCGGCTCCGCGCCAGACCTGGCAACGGATTCGCCGCCAGCGAACCCGGGCCGATCGCCGGATGCCCCGGCGGCAGCGCGCGGGGGCGAGCCTGTTGAACCATGACCGCGGCGGCGAACGCCGGCGGCGTCCACGCAGCAACCGCCGCCAGCAACAGCAAAGGAAGAAAATCCGCCAGGCGGACCGGAAAGCGCAAATGTTTTTTCATAAAGAACCTCGCAGCTAAATATCTGATGTTAACCCGCCGTGCGTACCAGTTGGGATTTCAGACGCCGGTTCCGTCGTTCGGACGCCTTTTGGCGTATTCGGCGAGTTGTTTCTTTTTGATATTCAACAGAATCGGTTTGATGTAAAACGCATAACCGATTCCCAGGATAATCATCACCACTCCCGTGAGCATGGCATAAAAGCCATGCGTGTTGCCTACGCCCAGCACGCTGAACGGCTGGCCGTTCCTTTTATGCCCGAAGCGCGCCTGGAAAAACGAAAGGCCTGCGATTTTTGCCGGATGGTTCAGATGAATCACCCGCACCCGCGCGACGCCCGTTGTCAGATTGGTCATGCGCACTTTGCTGATAAAGTCGCGCGGAAAATTATGACCGCCCGGGTAAAACAATTCCTTGCAATCCAATAAGGTCACCGCCACCGGCAGCGGGAGCCGCAGCTGCGAAAAGGCCAACTGCACGCGGCCCGCGCCCGGAATCTCCACCGGCGTTGGCGGCAACTGGCCCTCCAGACCGAACTGCTCGTATGGTAGATACACCTCTCGTGAAAGTCCGCGCCCCTCGGATACCGCCAGTTGCAGGACACACTTGCCCATGGTGTCTTCCACCTTGGGCCGGCGCTGGTCGGCGGGAATTGTATACGGCCGCAACACCACCGTGCCGGTTTGCACCACGGAAAATCCGATGTGCATTCCATCAATGGAAACGG
>JAJYDU010000079.1 GCA_021790475.1 Planctomycetota bacterium
TACATTTTGGATTCTTGTACACCAGGCCAAACCCTTGCAAGCCGCGTCCCCTTGCGTTTTCGCCGTGGTCTTGCCAGAAATCCTGCCGGGGAAAACTGGCGTTGTAGGACTATGGCAAATCATGCCACGCACCCGGGCTGGGGGGCGATTGGCGTGCGGCTACCACAGAACCGCAACTTGAGATAAAGTGGCGTTTTCGCCGGAGATTGGACCATGAACCCTGAATTCAGCCACGCGCCGCCGGCCACCGATTTAAGCACGCCGCGCGAACGCTTTATCGCCGCGTTAAACCGCCGGCCGCTTTCGGGTCTGGTTCCGCACTTTGAGTTGGTGTTTTTCCTCACCATGGAGGCGTTCGGAAAGGTTCATCCCTGCCACCGCAATTACAGCCAGTGGCTGCAAATGGAACCGCGCGAACGCGACCTGCATCGCCGGGATATGGCGGATCTCTACATCGCCATAGCCGAGCGATTCGGCCACAGCGCCATCTTCCTGCAAGGCACGACGGATGAAATCATGCCCCTGGTGGATCTGATCCGGGAAAAAACCGGCGACCGTTATTTCCTGATGTGCCATGGCGACGCCACCTTCAGCATTCCGGATGGTTCGCACATGGTGGAGTTCGCCTGCCGCCTCGCCGACGAACCGGAAAAACTCAAGGCCCAGGCCGCGGCCGAAGTTGAGAAGCATTTGCGTCTGGCCGCGAAGTACCGCGACCACGGCGGCCTGGATGGCTTCGCCCTCTGCAGCGATTACTGTTTCAATACCGGTCCCTTTCTAAGTCCATCGCAATTCAGCGAATTTGTCACCCCCTATCTTGATAAGCTGATCCGCGGTCAACGCGATATGGGCTTTTACGTTATCAAGCATACCGATGGCAATATCATGCCGATTATCGACCAACTTCTGCAAACGCATCCGCATGCGCTGCACTCACTGGATCCCCAGGGCGGCGTGGACATCGCCGTGGTCAAGCAGCGCTATGGCAAGCAGGTCTGTCTTATCGGCAACGTGAATTGCGGGGCCTTGGATACGGGCGCCGATCAGGATGTCATCGCCTCGGCGCGATACGCCTTGCATCATGGCATGCCGGGCGGCGGCTATATTTTTTCCACGAGCAACTGCATCTACACGGGGATGCGACTCGCCCGCTACGAGTTGATGCGCAAGGTATGGCAGGAAGAGGGCCGCATCCCGGATTCGCCGGCGGTGGAAATGACTCGCCCGTGCCCATAGTGCGGGCAAACGGCGGGCGGGTCTGCGAATCCGCCGGGCATCCATCCTGAGTTGTTTTCGGTGAACGCTTGACCGGGATTCGGTGGCCCCCCTACGATTCTTCGAGGTGTTGATCATGTTTTGAGAAAAAATCCGGCGAACCCTGGACGCCGTGGTGAAGTATTGGTTACGATGGCGCCATCATCCATGAATCGATTTTTGTAAAATATGGTGAAGTTAATGAAATCCACGTTCGCGCAAATCCGCCGCCGGCGCACGCCGCCATTGGCGCCGACCCTGTTGCTCATTGGCCTTGTCCTGAACTGTGTTGGTATGGAACCGGCTTCCGCCGCGCCGCGGGGCCATCCCACCGCGAATTCCACCGCTTACGCGGAGAAGGTAAGCCGCCTGGTACGCCGGCAGGACCTGGCCGCACTGGCGCGTCTGGCGCCTCCGAAGGAGGTCAATCCTCCCAATGTTCGAATCGCCCGCTGGCAAAAGCAATATCTGAAGGTCATGCTGAAAAACACCCGCCGGACGCAAAAGACTTTCGCCAAACAAGTTGCCCTGGCGAAAAAGCAAATGGCGGCGGGAAAAATTATTCCGGCGTTTGGGCACATGCTGGCCGCTTACGCCCTGGTTCCGAACCGGCGATCTTTCAAGCGATTGGGATGGGTGAAAAAGTTTACCGCCGCCGCCGCGGCAAAGGCCGCGGCTTATGACCGCCGGCGCCGCTGGCTGGAATCGCTCAACCTGTACAGCGAACTCAATTCGATGTATCGCGTGTCGATGCGTTACCACGATCTTCTCCAGCGCGTGGAACGGAGGACCTCCCTGCTCGCCACATACACGCCGCGCGAGTTTTACCAGATGCAACTTCGTCTCGACAAACGATTCCAGCGGAAACCGGTTCGGAATCCGCCGCCCGCAACCCAACCGACCGCCACCAGGCCGGTGAAAAACAAGTCGCCCGTTTCGATCACGTTTTCCAAGTGGCAAAACAGCGTCCGGGGAATTCACCAGGATATGCTGTTTGAAGCCCTCGGGGAAGCCCAGCGCCACTGGGTGCTGCCGGTGACATACAATCGCCTGCTGATCGGCGGTATAAAAATGGTGGAATTGTTTCCGCAAACCAGCACCCTTGGCGACGCTTTCGCGGGGCTGAAGAATAAAAGAGCGCGGGAACAGTTCCTGCGGACTCTTAAAAAGTGTTTGGCCGCCGTCGAAACAAAAAAGCCGCTCCATTCCAACGCCATGTTTCATACCTGGGGCGCCATCATGCGCTCCGACCGGCACACGGTTCACTTGCCCACGTCCGTGCTGGTTCGGGCGTTCACGGATGGTGCTCTGGGACAACTGGACCCCTTCACGGAGATGTTCTGGCCCAGTGAAGTGCCGGAATTCCACAAGATGATGGAGGGAACTTTCGGCGGCGTGGGCATTGAAATCGCCCAGCAAAATGGTTTCCTTCGCGTCATCAGCCCTTTGCGGGGAACTCCGGCTTATCGGGCGGGTATTCAGGCCGGCGACATGATCGTAACCGTCAACGGCAAGAGCATCCTGGGCATTTCCATCAATGGCGCCGTGCGGTTAATCATGGGAAAGCCGGGAACGTATGTCACCCTGGGCATTCGACGGGATCATAATCCCAAACTGCTGACTTTCCGCCTGCGCCGCGCTCGCATCATGGTGCGGTCAGTCAAAGGTTTTCAGCGCAACCCGCGCACCGGCAAATGGCGGTTTATGATTGACCGCCGGCGGCGCATCGGCTATATCCGCGTCACGCAGTTCCAGGAGGACACGGCCAAGGAGATGCAAAAGGTCCTCAAGCGCCTGCTGCGCCGTCACGTCCGCGGGTTGATTATCGATCTGCGTTTCAATCCCGGCGGCCTGCTGGAAATCGCCCTTCGCATGTGCAACATGTTTCTACCCGGCGGCACGATTCTTTCCACCAAGGGACGAACCGTTCCCCGCCAGGTATGGTCCGCCAACTCTTCGCCGCTGGTTCCGCCGGCCATTCCCATGATCGTGCTGGTAAATCAGGATAGCGCCAGTGCCTCGGAAATCTTCAGCGGCTCGATGAAAGATCTGCACCGGGCGCTGATCCTGGGACATCGCACTTTCGGCAAAGGCAGCGTTCAGAACGTAATGTCCCTGGGCGCGAAGGCCAACGCACGGTTGAAGTTGACCATGGAGTATTATTACCTGCCGGACGGCGAGAGCATCCAGCGCCGCCCCCACGCGCGCAATTGGGGAGTGCAGCCCAACGTAACCGTACCGTTTTCGCCGCAGCAGCTTGTTGATCTTCACCGCCTCTGGCAACACAACGATATTCTGCCGCCCCGGACCCGCGTCCGGCCGGTTTCTTCCGTTAAAACCAGGAAGGCTCTTCCGGAAGAGTCCTTTGATACGCAATTGGATACCGCCCTGATGCTCATGCGACTCCAGTTGATGCAATTCCGTTCGCCGACCGAAAATGGCGTCGGGAACGCGGCGGCTCTTATGAAATGATGATGGCATGAACGCACGACGCATGATCGCCAATGTTTTCAGCGTTCTTATGGCGGCGCTGGTCGGCGCCGCCGCGCTGATGGTAAGCGCTCATTACCTGGCCCGGCCCAAAGGTCTGCTCGACTGGGCCGTTCAGCTTTCCGGCGCGCTGACGGTGGCAATCTTCATTTTTTTTCTGACTTGGGGCCACTGGCAGAAACCGCCCGTACCACCCGGGGCATCCGAGCCGGCCCCGGCGCCGGACGATTCAGCGGCTGCGGAAAATACCGGCGAACGTCCGCCTCCCGGCGTTTGAATTGTCGCGATCCAGGACGAGCCGCGTCTCTTGGTTCAGCGGTCCCGGTTGGCGAGGGTTTGAACCACCAACGCCAACGGGTTCGCAGCGCCGCCGAGTTTTTTCGCCATTTTCTCGGCAATTTCCTGTTGTATCCGCAGATGGCGCCGTGTTTCTTCCACTCCCAGAAAACTCGGATAGGTTAACTTGCCGATACGGGCGTCTTTGCCGGTCCGCTTGCCAAGCTGCTGGTCCGTGGCGGTGACATCCAGCAGGTCATCGACAATTTGAAATGCCAGGCCAATTGCCCGGCCCAGCGTGTCCACGATTCGCATGGTTTGTTCGTCCGCCCCGCCGCAGAGCGCGCCCATTCGGCAGGCCGCGGCGATCAGCGCGCCGGTTTTCATCCGGTGAATGCGTTGCAGCTTTTCCAGGCTCGCTTTTTGTGCGCCATTGGAATTTTCCCGCGGATGGCATATATCCAGTATCTGGCCGCCGATCATTCCGGCCGGCCCGGTCGCGGTCGCAAGTTCGCCAACCAGGGAAGCCGCCAAAGCCGGGTCCGCCACCTTCTCCACCAACAGCTCGAAGGCCATGGTATTCATGGCGTCGCCGGCCAAAATGGCCACCGTTTCGCCATACACCTTATGATTGGTCGGCCGACCGCGCCGCAGATCGTCGTTATCCATCGCCGGCAAATCGTCATGTGTAAGCGAAAAGCAATGGATCAGTTCCAGCGCCCCCGCCGCCGGCAGAGCCTGTTTGATATGCCCGCCCACCGCCTGACAACTCAAGAGCGCCAGGACCGGCCGAATACGTTTTCCGGGACCGAACAGACTGTATTGAATTGATTCCATCAGAATGTCCGGCACGCCGTGCCGGGAATCCAGCCATTGTTTTAAGAACGAGTCTGTTTTCGCCGCCAGCGCCTGGAGCAATTCCAGGGCATCCATGTTTTGGGGCTCGGTTCCGATGGAAGGCATATACTTCCCCGCGTTCGATTCAATCCGGAATTATACTAACTTTTCAGGCGGCGCTCGAATGTGATGAACTCCAGGGGCGCCTGCTCGATCCGCTCAATAGGCCGCCATTCTGCACGGTTCCACTGCGGAAACCAGGTATCGCCGGTGCGTGGTTCGTCCACATGCACGATGGTGACATACAATCGCTGCACCAGCGGCAACGCCAGGGCGTAAATTTCCGCGCCGCCGATGACGAATAGTTCCGACTCCCCGGCCTGCCGTGCCGCGACGATGGCGCCTGGTAAGTTGTTAAAATACTCCACTGTGTTTCCGATGCCGATAGCCGGCGGGGGCGGGACGGCCAAGCCGCGGCGGGTCAAGACAAAATTCCGCCGATTCGGCAGGGGACGCCGGAGGGAATCATAGGTCTTTCTCCCCATCATCACCGTGTGGCCGGTGGTAAGCCGGCGAAAATGCCTTAAATCCGCGGGCATGTGCCAGGGAAGTTTGCCGCCGGCGCCGATCAATCCCTCCGGCGACATCGCCACCACAATACTGATTCGCATGATTATTGCTCAAACAGTCCGTCTCGTTCACTATCCCGATGGTTACCTCTCCGCGGGCGAGCATGCCCGGGCGGAGCGGAACAGGCACGTACAGTATCAGGCTCTTACACCGCCACCTTGAACGCTATCGGCGGGTGTGGATCATAACCTTCCAGCGTGAAGTCTTCGTACACAAGTTGATCGAACGGCTTGCGGGCGATTTTCAATCGCGGCAGGGGACGGGGCGTTCGCTGTAGTTGTTCCCGCAAACCCGCCAGGTGATCAAACTCGGCCATTTTGCCCGCCGGATCCGCTACATAGATATGGGCATCAACAATGGAATGGGCAAACTCGCCCAACTCCAGCCCGCATTCCTGCGCGATCATTTGTGTAAGCGTGGCGTAACAGGCCAGGTTGAACGGTATTCCCAGCGCCACATCGCCCGATCGCTGCGACAAATGACAGTTGAGCTTGGAGTCCAGAACCTGCAAGACAAAGCTGTAGTGGCAGGGAGGCAATTTGCTTCTCTGGGCATTGCCCGGATCCCAGGCGCTGACCACCAGCCGGCGACTGTTCGGATTACGCTTGATTTCCTTGATTACGTAGGCGATCTGATCGATCTCTTCCACGGGCGCAATCTTTTCGCCCGTTTGGGCGATTGGGGCGTGGCTTTTCTGAATCGGATGGGGAAATCGCCGCCAATACCGGCCATAGGCGGTTTCCAATTCGCCATTCTCATCCGCCCAGGCATTCCATATTTTCGTATGCTTACGCAGTTGGCGAATGTGCTCCTGGCCGGAGAGATACCACAACAGTTCGCGCAACACCGCTGAATAGTTCACCTTTTTGGTCGTCAAGAGCGGAAAGCCCGCGGCCAGGTTTACTTTGTAAAACGCTCCGAAAAAGGAAATGGTGTCCACCCCCGTGCGGCTGGGTTTGCGGATACCGTCCGCGATTACCCGTTTAACCAGATCCAGATATTCTTTCATCGACCGTTCCGTGGAGCCATGCGCGCCCTGCCTGTCCCGGTAAATAAGGATAATAGACAGGCAATAAGACGAGTTTAACACAAAATTCGAGGCCTGACATTGAGCCGTTCGGCTGGCAAGGATTAACGAACCGGGCCTGTATTCCTGACCACGGCCCATCGCCTCGCTTGTGAGACTCTCAAGGAAGCTCATCAACTGGAGAGCCGGATTCCGCCGATTTGACCGGATTTCGATCGACGGCGAAGATGCGGAACATGATGACCGGCGGTTGTGTGATTTTTGATTTCGACGGTGTGGTGGCCGACACCGAAAACCTGCACCTGGCGGCCCACAACCAGGCGCTGGCGGAACTGGCGCCGCGGATCGGCACGCGCATTGAACTCACGCCCCAGATCTACTTTTCGCGCTACGTGGTGTATGGAAATCACGAAGGCTTCCAGCGGATGCTCCAGGATGCCGGCGCGGCGGCCGCCCCACCGCTGATTGAAGAGCTTTGCCGCGTGAAAGACCGGATCATGGACAGCCGGCTGGCGGAATTGGCCGCCCCTCTTCCGGGCGTGGACCAACTGCTGGCGCATCTGGCCCGGCGGCGGGTGCCCTGCGGTATTTGCAGCGGCGCCCGGCGAAGCGAAATCGAGGACCTGCTGCGGGCTTTCGATCTGGCCCGCTATTTTCCGGTGATTGTCGCCATTGAGGACGTGCGCCGGTGCAAACCCGACCCGGAAGGCTATGCTCTGGCTTGGGAGCGTTTAAGGTATGCCGCCCGCGTACCGATCGAGAAAAATATGAGCCTGGTTATTGAAGACACGGCCGGCGGCGCCGCCGCGGCGCGCGCCGCCGGTCTGCGCGTGCTCGGCCTGGCTACCAGCAGTTCCCTGCAAGCCGTCCGCCAATGGGCGGACTACGCCGCGGCGGATTTGTCCAGCCTCGATTTGCGCCAATTCGACGCCTGGCTTGGTCTGACCGATTCCTGACTCCGGCGCGTTACAGAAAACGATGTGGAGTATAAAATACCAGGGGTGTCCCATGGATCAGATGCGTCCGGATCCCGATGCTCTTCTGGACCGGATCAACGCCGAGGAAGCGAAAAAAAAACGCGGAAAACTCAAAGTGTTTTTCGGCGCCGCCCCCGGCGTGGGCAAAACCTACGCCATGCTGGAAGAGGCGCGGCGGCAGGCCGAGCAGGGGCTGGACGTTCTGATCGGGTACGCCGAGCCGCACATTCGTCCCGACACCGAGATGCTGCTGCTGGGCTTGCGAATTCTGCCCTACAAAATGGTCGAGTACAAAGGCGTCACGCTCAAGGAATTTGATCTGGACGCCGCCCTGGCGCGCCGGCCGGCGCTGATTTGCGTGGACGAATTGGCGCATTCCAACGCCCCCGGCCTGCGCCACGCCAGGCGCTACCAGGACGTTCTGGAACTGCTCGGAGCGGGGCTGGATGTATGGACCACCTTGAATGTCCAGCATCTGGAATCCGTCCATGATATCGTGGAGCGCGTTTCCGGCGTGAAGGTGCGCGAGACACTGCCCGACTGGGTGCTGGAGCAGGCCGATGATATCCAACTTGTTGATATATCCCCGGAAAAACTTATTGAGCGGATCGCCGCGGGGAAAATATACACCCACCACTCGGTGGATTACCTGACACGCCAGTTTTTCAACCGGGGAAATCTCGCCGCGCTGCGGGAACTTGCGCTGCGGCGCCTGGCGGATCGCGTGGACGTGCAGATGGAAACGTTCCGGCGCCAGAATGCGGTCGCCGAACCGTGGCCCGCGGCGGAACGCATCCTGGTGTGCATCGGTCCGAGCCCGTTTTCCGCCCGGCTGGTACGCGCGGCGCGCCGCATGGCCATGGCGTTTCGAACGAACTGGATCGCTCTCTACGTCCAGACGCCGGGTACGGCGCGACTGCCCTCCCATGCCCGCGAACGGGCCTTTGCCACCTTGCGGCTGGCCGAAGAGCTTGGCGGGCAGACGGTCACGCTGCACGGCGATGATCCGGCGCGGGAGATACTCGCCTACGCCCGCGGGAAAAACGTCGCCCGGATTATTGTTGGCAAGCCTCTGCGCCGCCGGGGCGCGCTTTTCCAGCGCTCCCTGGTGGACCAGTTGATCCGCCGGGCCGGGCCTATCGACATCTATATCATTCGAGATTCATCCGAACCGGTCCTTTCCGAGAGACCCTCCGGCCCGGCGCCGCGCCCGCGACCGGCCGGCTATGGCTGGGCCGTGGCGATCACGGCGTTGACAACCATTCTCGGCGCGGGGCTTTATCATGGCCTGCACCTGTCCAACATCAACGTGCTGATGCTCGATCTCCTGGGCGTTCTGGGGGTGGCGATACGGTTCGGCCGCGGTCCGGCCGCGCTGGCGTCGGTATTGAGCGTGGCCGCGTTTGACTATACCGTTGTTCCCCCCTACTACAGTTTCGCCGTCAGCGACACGCAATATGGCATCACCTTCGCCGTCATGCTGGTCGCGGCGCTGCTGATCAGCACTCTGACCGATCGTCTGCACCGGCAGTCCGAGGCCGCGCGTCATCGCGAGCGGCGGACCGCGGCTCTGCTGGCGCTGTCGCGCGACCTCGCCGCAACGAGCGAAAAAGAAAAAAGCATGCAAACCGCCGTGCGCCACATCTCGGAAATGTTCCGCTGCGCCGCGGCGGTGCTCCTGCCGGGCGGGGAATCCCCGGGGCGGCCGGGGCTCGCCGTCGCGGCCGGCATCGGACCGGCGCCCGCGGATGAAAAAGAAATGAGCGTGGCCCAGTGGGTTTTTGAACACGATCAACCCGCCGGCAGAACCACTTCCACCTTGCCGTCCGCCGCGGCAATGTACGTACCGCTGCGGATTGGTCCGAAAACCATCGGGGTGCTGGCGCTAAGAGGTGAAGCGGTCGAACATTTTTGCGACCCCGACCACCGGCACTTTCTGGAGGCTTTCGCCAATCAGACGGCGCTGGCCCTGGAGCGGGCGAATCTGGCCGAAGAGACGCGCCGCGCCTGGCGACGCGTGGAGACGGAATCCATTCGCAACACGCTTCTTTCGGGCGTTTCCCATGATCTGCGCACGCCGCTGGCGGTCATTACCGGATCGGCGACGGCTTTGCTGGAAGGCTCCCTGGACCGCGCTTCGGCCGCCGGCGCACAAATGCTCGCGGCCATTGTGGAAGAGGCGGAACGCATGGAGCGGCTGATCGCCAACCTGCTTGACATGAGCCGGCTGGAATCCGGAACCGTACAGCCGCGGCTGGAAATTTTCCCGCTTAACGAACTGGTCGCATCCGCCCTGGCCCGGCTCAAACGCCGCGTTGCCGGCCGAAACATTCATCTTGCTATTCCGGCGGACATGCCCCTGTTGCGGGTGGACGGCCTTTTCTTCGAGCAGGCGCTGACGAATCTTATCGAGAACGCCGTGGAACATACGCCGCCGGATACTCCCCTGGAAATCAGCGCCGCCGCGTCCGGTCGGGGGGCCACGATCCAGATCGCCGACCGGGGACCGGGGCTGCCGGCCGAACATCGCGAGCGGCTATTTGAAAAATTCTTTCGCGCTCCGGCGGCGCGCGGTCAACGCGGCGCGGGGTTGGGATTGGCGCTGGTGCGGGCCATCGTTCAGATGCACGCGGGATCCGTCACGGCCGGCAACCGGCCGGGCGGCGGCGCGGAATTTACCATTACTCTGCCGCAGGCTTGTACGTGTTCGGACGCCGGGGATATTCTCCAGAATGAAGATTCCGAGACGGACACATGACTCCAACCCTTGCGCCGGTGATCCTGGTCATTGAGGATGATCCGGCCATACAAAAAGTCCTTCGCGTATCGCTGGAAGCCGGGGGCTATCAAGTGCGGGCGGCGCGCACCGGCCAGGACGGCATTTTGCAGGCCGCCACGCAATCTCCGGACGTGATCATTCTCGATCTGGGTTTACCCGACATGGCCGGCGAAGCGACGGCCCGCGAGATTCGCCAGTGGTCCGGCGTACCGATTCTTGTGGTTTCCGCGCGGGGAAAGGAATTCGACAAAGTTACCGTATTGGACGCCGGGGCGGATGATTACCTGACCAAGCCGTTTTCAATCCAGGAATTACTCGCCCGGCTCCGCGCGCTGTTGCGCCGCCGGCCGGTGGAAAATGCGCAATCGGCGGTTTTCCAGGCGGACGATCTGCTGCTGGATATGGCGCAACGCCGGGTTACGCTCGCCGGGCGGCCCGTGCATCTGACCCGCCATGAATACCGGCTGCTGTGCCTCCTGATGCGCAACGCGGGGCGCGTGCTGACCCATTCGTACCTGCTGCGGGAAATATGGGGGCCGGATGCCGCCCAACAGACACATTATATTCGCGTATATATCAATCAACTTCGCCGGAAGATTGAAGCCGATCCCGGCCGGCCGCGCCATATTCTCACCGAAGCGGGCGTCGGCTACCGTTGGGCCGAGTCGCCCTGACCGCCCGGAGATGATGCGAGCATCCCGGCCGGGTCGAGCAGCTCCGCGAGCCGCCCGGGCGCCAGCGTGGTTCTCCGTGCCGCCACTTCCTGGATGGTTTTTCCGGTGGCGGCGGCTTCCTTGGCGATGGCCGCGGCCTGTTCATAGCCGATCACCGGCGCCAGCGCCGTGGCCAGCATCAGACCCGCTTCGACCAGCTGCGGCCCCCGCCGCGTCGGCTGGATGCCGGCGACGCATTGGACGGCGAAATTCTCCGCCGCCCGGCCCAGCAGCGTGATGGATTCCAGCAGCGCTTCGGCCGCGACCGGCAGCGCCACGATCAATTCAAAATTGCCGCTGGTCGCGGCCGCCGTTACGGTCGCATCGTTGCCGATGACCCTCTGGCAGACCATCAAAAGGCTTTCCGCAATGACGGGGTTCACCTTGCCGGGCATGATGGAACTGCCCGGCTGCACCGGGGGGATTTCAATTTCGCCTAGACCCGCCCGCGGGCCGCAACCCATCCAGCGAAGATCGTTGGCGATCTTGGTCAGGCTGATGGCGATGGTTTTGAGCGCGCCGGAGGCGAACGCCGCCGCGTCCAGCGTGGCCTGCGCCTGGAAATGATTCTGACTTTCGTATATCTCGATCTGCAGCCATTGCGACAACAGCGCGCACACCCGCCCGGCGAAACGCGGATGAGTGTTCAGGCCGGTTCCCACGGCGGTTCCCCCCAGCGCTACTTCGGCCAGTTCGCTTTCCACCGCCGCCCAGCGCCGCCGCGCGCGTTCCATCTGCCCGGCAAAACCCAGAAATTCCTGCCCCATGCGGATCGGCGTGGCGTCCTGCAAGTGCGTCCGGCCGGTTTTGATGATATTCCATGTTTCCTGACTCTTCCTGTCCAGCGACGCCTCCAGCTTCGCCAGCCCCGGCCGCAGAACCCGCCGGCTTTCCGCCAGCGCCGCCACGTGCAGCGACGTGGGAATGGTGTCGTTGCTGGACTGACCCATGTTGACGTGATCGTTGGGATGCACCGGCGATCTATCGCCCCGTTGGCCGCCGAGAATTTCATTGGCCCGGCTGGCGATCACCTCATTAAGGTTCATGTTCGTGCTGGTGCCCGAACCGGTCTGGTAGACATCCACGGGAAACTGATCCGCCAGCTTGCCTGCGGCGATTTCATCCGCCGCGCGGGCGATCGCTCCGGACCGTTTTTCATCCAGCAGGCCCAGTTCACCGTTGACGATGGCCGCGGCTTTTTTCAGCAGGGCGTGCGCATGAATAAACGCCGGCGGCATCGGCTTGCCGGAAATGGGAAAGTTCCGTAAAGCCCGCAGGGTCTGCACCCCGTAATAAGCCTCGGCCGGGACCTCCAGCGGACCGATCGAATCTTTTTCGATGCGAAAAGCGGGTTGGTTGTCATCTCGCGTCATGTTCTTCTCCTGGTTCCATATTACCTGCAACACATGTCGGTAAATATTACCAGTAACCTCCCGGCACGCACGGCGGGCAGGTCGGTATTTGCGCCCTTGGCCGGTCCGGCAAACGGCCCCGAGCACCCTCCAAACGCCATAAGATCTAACCGGTAGAGTAGAGGACTCAACCTCTTGGCCGCGGTCGAGCCGTGGTGGCGTAAGTTGAGTCCCCCCTCATCAAACCGGACGGGCAGGTTTCCTGCATCCGGCTTCCTCGGTACCTGTCTTCCACAATCTTTGGCAGGGCCGCACGCACCATCTTGTGGCCCG
>JAJYDU010000080.1 GCA_021790475.1 Planctomycetota bacterium
ATGCCGCCAACAAGAAAGCCGGTCCAACGCCACGCCCAATGAATCGGCAGGCCGATGATAATTAACCCCGCCGAGATAATCACCGGTCCCAGCATCGTGAGTTTCAATTCGCCATATTTTCTGGTTAACCGCCCGATCATTCCGCCCTGAATCAGCACCATGACAATTCCGATGGCGCCAAATAAATAGCCCGATGCATAGCTGGAACGGTCATCCTGCTTTTTGCGGAAGGCGGTGAGCGCTTGCGGCGCGGGGGAGATGGCCGGCTTTAAGGCGCCGGCATTGGTCCGGGCTGGTACGGGCTTGCCATCACCGGTTTCGCGGATCATGGCGGATTTGGTCATGGGATACATGCGATGCTGAATCAGCAGGCTGAACGTTTGTTCCATGCCCGCAAAGGCAAAACCATTGACAAAGAACAGCAGGATCAGCGGGCCGATAATGGGCCGCACCAGCGCGTGTTCCAGACCGCGAAAACTGAAGCGCCGGGCGGCGGCATCGTTGCGCTGATTATTCGGCGTGCGTGATTCCGCCAGTTGTGTAAATGTCAGTGTCAGCGCGGTGCAGGAAAATACCGCCGCCACCAGCGGGACGTATTGCAATCCCAGAAAATGTGATACCAATCCGCCAATGACAGGCCCGCAGACAAAACCCAATCCAAAAGCCGCGCCCAGAGCTCCCATGCCCTTGGCCCGGTTTTCCGGCGTGGTGATGTCCGCGATATACGCATTGGCCGTGGAAATATTGCCGCCGCTGATGCCATCAAGAATGCGTGCGGCAAAAATCAGCACAATGCCGAATGCTCCACCCCGGAAAAAATTGGCCGAGAAAAGCATTATGAATCCGGCAATCGTCCCGATCTGGCTGATAATCAGCACCGGACGCCGGCCAATATGATCCGACCAGCGGCCCAGAATTGGCGCAAAGAGAAACTGGAAAAAAGAATACGTGGCGCCAATGAGCGTCAGATAGAAATAATTACTGATGCCGAACTGCTGGCCGTAAAGCTGCAGGTTCGGCAGCACGATACCGAATCCGACAAGATCGACAAACACGATCAGAAAAATGGTCAGAAGGCTGGACCTTCGCATGAAAACTCCTTTCCGTTTCAACCTGCCGCGCGAAATCGCGCCGGGCGGGAAACATTTTTAGGCGCGGGCATCCGGCCCGCGCGCCTCTCCGGTCGGCATCCCGCCGGAAATTCCCTCGCGCCAACCCCCCCCCCGCGCCAATCAGTTTCACGCAAATCAGCGTCGCGCGAAACAGCGCGGCGCGAAGCCGGGCCGCCGCGACGGCCCGCGTCACAAAATCCGCGCCGCCAAACCCCCGTCGCCGGTATTTAGCCGGCACATTTTATCTGCCGCGTTGATGGAACCCCCGTCGCGCAAAACGCATAATGCGAATCATCGCATCGCGCGAAGCCGGGCCGCCGCGACGGCCCGCGTCGCATCATCCCGCCAGCTAAGATCCCATCCGAACAGACTCTAACGGGATTCTTCGGCGGCGTTGTAAAACGCCGCCAGCACGTCGGCCAGAATCGTGTCGGAAACCGCCACGGCGGCGGCGGTCAAGATCAGCGATTGCGGCGTATCCGCCAGAACGCCCAGACCTTCATATTTGCGGCGCACGGGAGCGAGAATTTTCCACGCATTAACGCCGGTTTTCTCCGTAAACAGCGCGTAGTCAAGCCCCTCGCGCAACCGAAGTTGGAGTATCGCCAGCTCGCCCCAGCGCGCCATGCCGGCCAGCCGCTCCATTTGCACAATGGGCAGGCGCGGCGCCGGGGCCGCCAGAGCGTCGCGGTAGCGCGCCAGACTGGCCACGTTTTTCCAGCGAAAACCGCTATGGTGACTGGCCGCGGACGGCCCCCAGCCCAGGTACGCGCCGCCGCGCCAGCAATGGATATTGTGCCGGCATTCGCCGCCGGGCCGGGCGTAATTGGATATTTCATAACGGTAATAGCCATGTTCGCCCAGGCGGCTTGGCGCCTGTTCAAACATGGCCAGTTCAAGAGCTTCGGGGACCGGCCGAATCCGGCCGCTCCGGCGCGCCGCGGCCAGCGGCGTGTTCGGTTCGTATACCAGATTATAACATGATATATGTTCCGGCTCCAACTCCAGAGTGCGGCGCAAACTCAGATCCAGCGTGGCCGGCGTTTGGCCGGGAATGCCGAATATCAAATCCACGTTGATGCGTTCGATCCCGGCGGCGCGGGCCGTGTCCACGGCCGCCGGCACGCTGGGGGGATGATGATCGCGCTGGAGCATTTGCAATTCGTCCGGCACGAAGCTCTGCGCGCCGAAACTGATCCGGTTGACCCCGGCCGCCCGCAGCGCCCGCGCCCGCGGACGGTCGAACGTGTTGGGATTGGCCTCGACGGTGAATTCGCGCAGCCGGCCGGTATCCACGGCGTCAAGAATAATCTCCAGCAGACTCGCCAGTTGGGCCGGGGGAAGCAGCGTGGGCGTGCCGCCGCCAATAAAAATGGTTTCCGGCGCCGGCGCCCCGAAATACTCGCGCTGAATCCGGACTTCCCGCCGTAGAGCGCGCAGATAGGCCGCGGCCTCATGCAGGTGGCCGGCGAGCGAATAGAAATCGCAATAATGGCACTTGGTCGTGCAGAAGGGCACATGCACATATACCGCGCCAACCGCCCCGGACGATTCCAACTCCCGTAGCGGCGGCGGGGAAAAAAAACGCGGCGCCGAATTTACGCGCGGTGCGAGGATATTCAGCGGGTGCGGCGGCATATTTTTTCCGGCCTTCCGATACCTTCGGCGTCCATGATACGTTATAATAGGCGCGCTAATGTACCGAAAAGATGCGCCCGGCGGTGGGTGGAGGCGCAACGGACGGGAAGATTTCAACAGGAGGCCGGGATGGATTTAATGCTAGTCGTCTTCAAGGAAGATGGTCAGCGCCGCGAGTTTCCGCTGCTGAGAAAAACGACCACGATCGGTCGCGGCGAGGACTGCAAACTGCAAGTCCCCCTGGCCGCTGTCTCGCGCCGCCATTGCCGGATCGTCATGGAAGGAAACACGGCGCTGCTCTCGGACCTTCAGAGCACCAACGGAACCTACCTCAACGAAAAGCGCGTCGCTTCCGAAGAAACTTTAACGGCCGGCGATCACATTCGCGTCGGACCAGTGATTTTTATAGTGTTAATCGACGGCGAACCGCGCCAGATCAAACCGGTGCGGACGATCCTCGGCGAAGAGGGGATGGAAGCGGGTTCGGAGCAGGGAGAGACCGCGAATGGAGGAACGGTGGGTATGGCGTCGGGCGAACAGGACATTCCCGTCGCCGAACTGGTGGAGGATGTCCCGGACTCTCCGCCCCAGTCGGCGGTTGATTCTCCGAGGGCGCGCCCATCTTCGGACCGATCCCCATCCGAGAGATAAAATCGCAACCGTTCACGGGCCAAAAACATTATAAATAAAGGGATATAAACGGATGTTGGAGGCCGTTGGAGCAAAAAACGCGCGAAAATCGGGCTTATATTGGCGGGAACCCTCGTTTTTGTGCCGATTTCGCCACTTTTGCCCGTGAACGGTTACATATAACCCGATCGTAGAGGGCGTGGCAATTTTTCCGGGCATCTCACATCAACCCGACCGGCGAGCCACCGGGTTTATCCCGGTGGACTTCCGAACTCCCGTGAAAAGGCGGCTTTTTCAACCCCTGCCCGGATTTATTGCCACGCCCGATCGTAGAGAACGACGTGTGAATATTGGGGTAAAGCCGTGGCTTGGAATCATCGCACTGGTCCCGCTGGCTATCATGGCGCCGCGTACTGACCAGCGCGAAAATCATAGCGCCAAGCCGGGCCGCCGCGACCTTTATTTTTCGGCGTACAATGCCGGAAAAGCGCGCGAAACCCATAGCGCGAAGCCGGGCCGCCGCGACGGCCCGCGTAACGGCATCCCGCCGGCGATCAGGATTGCGCCGCCGGCGTTGGCGGTTGGGTCGCATCCCATGTTCCCGTCTATTCGTCGGGCCGTTGCTGAACTTGGCTCATCCCGTTGGCGCGTTCGCAGCCGCGCCCAGCGCCGGTTATTGGGAAGGGGACCGCGCGTTCTGCCCGCTGTCCTGGCGCGCCTGCGCCGCGCCCGGAGTCCGGAAGTCATCAATCGTCTTGTGCACGTAGGGATACAGCTTTACCTGGAGAAATTTAACGCCGCCATTTCAGGCCGGCGGCCTTTTTTGGGCATTACTTTTGCGGTGCGTCCGTTGACCATCCGAAAGGGCGGACGTGAAAAAAAGATCGCCGCCGCCGTCGTCCGGCAGGTCTGGCCGGGATTCCCCTGCGGGCGATTTCTCCATGCCGGCGATCTGATTATCGCCGTCAATTCCGATTATCTGCCAAAGAATGCGACGGTGCGGGATTTCCGCAATATCATCCTCCATTTTCACCCCGGGGCGCAAATCGCTCTGACAGTCCGCCGCACCGGCCAAGAGCATGTATACCGGGTCCGGCTGATGGGCGTACCAGGCAACCGCATTTCCTTGGCGGATATGCTGCAACAACGCTCAATCCGCGTGGCGCGTTTTCTGCGGAAATACCTCTCTGGTGTACCGCCGGGCCGATAGGTAGGAACCTGGCGGATTCGTCAGTTCATGCAATGGGGCGGTTAGACCGATAAAGAGGAGGGTTGGGCGTTGACCCCCTGGCCCCGCGGCGATATAAGAACGTGGATGGGTGATCGACAGTTGCCCGCCATCTCCCGATCGCTATCGGGAACATCGGGATCGGCGCATCCCGGTGAGCTGGGGTTCGTCCGAATCCAGGTCGGCTTCCAACCGTATCCGCTTGCGAGGAACGCTCTATGATCCGGAAATTCTCTCACTATCTGGTTCCGGCATTGATCGGTCTGGCGGGTATTTTTCGGGCGGGGTTGCCCACCGAGGCGCAGGCGACGCCCCGCACGGATGCGCTATTGGCATATCAGCTTGTGAATGACGCCCGGGCGGTGGGGCGTAACCTGCGCATACCGCCGGCCCTGGCCGCGCGGGAATCACTGGTGTTGTTGCAGGAAGCGCGGCGGATCGATCCCCATTCGGCAAGAGTGTTGCGCCTTCTGGCCGAGGCCGCCGCGGTATTGCACCGGACAACCCTGGAACGCTCGACACTATTGGAACTGATTCGGCTCGAGCCGCGGAATATCGTCGCCCAGGTCCATTTCATCGACGCCTTGGCCGCCCGGTACCAGACGGTTGCCCGGCGGATCCATGTTTACCTTGGAATCCTCAATAACAAGAAGATCAATCCGCAGATACGCAGCGTGGCGGCTTTGCGCATCGGGCGGTTGCGGCTCGCCCAGGAGCATCGCCGTCAGGCAGCGGGAATGTTTGTCAAGGCGGTGCATCTGAATCCCGCTGATCTGTCGGCCTGGCGGGAACTTTCTCTGCTTCTGCAGCGCCGGGGCGCGCCCCGCCGAGAGCATCTCTATACGTTGATCCGGCAGCTTCGTTGCGATCCCTTTGATCCCCGGGTGATGGCGTCCATAGCCCGCATTCTTGCCTCCGCCAACGACTATACTGCTGCCGCCCGCTGGGCCAACGCCGCGGTTCAGCAGTTCCAGCGGGTTGCGGCGCCGCTGGACCCGCGCCTCACGGCGGACCTGGCGGCGTGGTGGGCGATAGCCAATCGGCAGGCGGAACTTCGTCCCTATCTGCGGGAACTTCTGGCACTCAAACATCCTCCGACCAAAGTTCTCATGATCGCCCTGGCGCAAGCGAGCAAGGGCGGCCTGGCCCGTGGTTCCCGCGCCGCGGCCATCCTGGCTCGCCTGCACCGGCGGCTGGCGGCCGCCATCAAGGCCCGCCCCAACGATCCGATTCTCCAATCCGACGATCTGTGGCTGGATCTGCTGTACCAACCCGCACTGGCCCATGACATTGCGGCCCGTGTGGCGGCGTTGCGCAAACCGCTCGCCGGCGACAAAACCACTTACCTTCGACTGCGCGGCTGGCAGCTTCTTCGGCAGGGATACCTTCCGGCGGCGCGACAGCGCTTCCAGGCGGCCGGCAACGATCCCTACGCGCAGCTCGGATTGGCGCGAATCGACGCGCAGGAACATAATAAAAGCGCTGCCGCCGCCATTCTTCGGCGGCTCTGGCTCTCCCATCCGCGCTCCCTGCCGGCGCTGGCCGTCGCCCGGGAGGCTCGTTCCCGGCACGTGAAGCTCCCTGTCAGCAAGAAAGATAAGGCGATCACAGCCTTGGCCGCCGGCTATCCGTCCCGGGCGTTGGACGCCATCTATCACCCCTCCGACGCTCTGCTGGTGTACGTGCATTGGCCCGCCCGCTTTTGCTCTTTCGGTGAACCAATCTATATCGACGTGCGCTATTTTAATTCGACGCCCTGGAGTCTGGCGGTGGGACCCGACACCGCTCTGACCACGAATGTGGGGCTGGCCGCCACGCTCGAAGGCATCAACCACACCAGCCTGGGCGCCTATGCCGTGGATTCCAACGCCCAGGTTCTGCGCCTGGATTCGCAACACGCGCTGCGCGTACGCTACCGCGTGGACCAGGGAGCGCTGGCCAACATCATTTGGGATTCTCCCACATCGTTGCTTGGCGGCCAACTGCGGTTGATCACCAACCCCAACGCGATCGGCGCCCGACTTTTTCCCGGCTTGGGCGGTCAGGAGATCAATGCCGGATATTTCAATCTTTCCGGCTTCTGTCCCGGCGACCGGGATTCGCTGCTGAGTGTCGCCAAAAAATTACCTTCCATGAGCGCCGCTAAACGGATGCTCGCCGCCGGCGCCCTGATCTGCGCGCTGCCGGCGATTACGGCCCGGCAGTCGGCCTTGGCGAGCGGCGCCACAACCTCTTCCGCCACGCCGACTCTCGCAGCCGTTCGCCGGAAGCTCAACGCGGTGTTGTTGAACTTGCTTGGCGATTCCGAAGAGAGCGACACCCAGGCCTGGATCGTCCGCCGCGCCCCTTACAAGGGGTTGTCGCGGCGGATCGAATCGGCCATTCATCAACTGGTCGCCTCTCCCACCGCGCTGGTGCGCATCATGTGCTATCGCCGGATGTTGGACATGGCCATGCAAAGCGGCGATCCGACGGAATTGGCCGCCGTCGCGCGCCGCCTGGCCGCGCTGGCGCATTCGGACAAAAATACCCTGGCCGCCCGCTGGGCCGCCGACCTTGCCGCCCAGGCCGCGATCCCGCCGCCAAAACGGACGACAACCCGCCCCGCGCCCGCCTCGGATTAAGAAACTATCTTTTGTAACCGTTCACGGGCAAAAGTGGCGAACTTAACACAATAACGAGGGTTCCCGACAATATAAGCCCCTTTTTCGCGCGTTTTTTGCTCCAACGGCCTCCAACATCCGTTTATTTCCCTTTATTTATAATGTTTTTGGCCCGTGAACGGTTACCTGTCTTTTGAGTTAGTTTCCAAAACCCCTTCAGCGGCGCGACGAGAGAACAATCGCCGCGTGATAAGTTTGCTCCATGTCCACGCGCGGCCGGATGCGCAGCGACCAGCGCAAACTGGTGCGGTCCGATGGCCGAACGCGACGAACCACTCCGATGACCGCGCCGTTGATGACGGCGGGCCACTCATGATCGTGCAACAGCGCCAGGTCGCCGGGTTGCGGCGGTATGGAATTAATGGATTCATCCAACTGACAGGCCATTCGTCCCCGGCCGCGCCCTTCGATAAGCGCTTGTGTTGAAATGGTGATCTGTCCATTCGGAGCGGGGCGGACAATCCAGGCGTTTTCCTTCATGCGCGGATCGGTTAAAAGCCGCACACTGGACGTTTCCGGTCCCACGGATATGACCCGCCCGACCAGCGCCAGCCGGGCCACTACCGCGTCGCCGACTTGAATGCTCCGATCGTCGCGCCAACCCTGGTCGAGCGTACAGGTATCAACGCCTCCGCTGGAAAAACCGACCACGTTGGCAATCCGCAGGGCGGTATTGGACATTCCGGGAAAATCGCGGCTGATCATCCGCGACTCGCGAAGGATATGCTCCAGCGCGGCCGTGCGCGCCACGAGCAGGGCGATTTCATTCCGATAGCGCTGGCGAACGGCGCGCCGCGGGCTTTCTCCGCCGGGGCGGGCGTGCAGAAAACGATTGAAGGTCGTCTGCAGGCTGGTTAGCGCCAGCGAGACGGGCGTAAGTACGGCGCGAATCACCTGGGAGACCAGCGCGCGGGGCGGACGCATCACCTGTGGCCGGCGGGCGGAAACAAACACGCAAACCGCCGCCGCGGCGATCAACAGCCAGAACCGGCGGTGGGGAGTCATTCGTAACACAGATTGCCGGCTCACATTTCATCCAGGTCCGATTCCAGCGCATCCTTGAGATTCTCGATATTTTCCAGAACCAGTCCCGTTCCGCGCGCCACACAGGTCAACGGATCGTCCGCGAGCCGCACGGGCAACCCCGTCGCCTGCTGAATCACCTTGTCGATGCCGCGGAGCAGACTGCCGCCGCCGGCGAGCGTAATGCCGGTTTCCACCAGGTCCGCGGCCAGTTCCGGTTCGGCGTGTTCCAGGGTATGGGTGACGGCATCGATGATCTTCCCGGTCGGTTCCTGCAGCGCTTCGCGTATTTCCTCGCTGGTGACAATGCACTTGCGCGGCAAGCCGCTGATCATGTCGCGCCCGCGGACCTCCATCGTCGTTTCCGGTCCGACCGGACTCGCCGAGCCGATTTCGATCTTGATCTTCTCGGCTGAAAGCACGCCGATCATCAGGTTATACGTTTTTTTCATGTGATTGGTGACGGCTTCGTCGAAATTGTCGCCGGCGATGCGGATGGATTCGGAAACCGCTATATCGCCCAGGCTGATGATGGCCACCTCGGTGGTTCCGCCCCCGATATCGACGACCATGCTGCCCACGGCCTCGTTGATCGGCAGATTGGCCCCGATGGCCGCCGCCATCGGTTCGAGCACCAGGTATACGTGTCGCGCCTGCGCCTGCATCGCCGAATGAAAAACCGCCTGTTTTTCCACCGCGGTAATGCCGGACGGAATGGCGATAACCACGCGCGGTTTGATGAAGCGCCGCCGGCCGTGCACTTTGCGGATGAAATAGGCCAGCATGGCCTCGGTGATCTCAAAATCGCTTATGACGCCGTCCTTGAGCGGCCGGATGGCCGTAATACTGCCCGGCGTTTTGCCGAGCATTTCCTTGGCCGTCAGCCCCACGGCGTTGCCGTTCTGGAGAACAATGTTGGTGCCCTTGCGAACCGCCACCACGGATGGTTCGTTCAGGACAATACCCTGCCCGCGTACGCATACCAGCGTATTGCAGGTCCCCAGATCGATACCCATGTCCAGGGAAAACCAGCCCAGAGCCCAGTCAAAAAACATGCCTGTTTTGCTCCGTTCTGAGAATCTCTCTAGAATCCCACGAGCACCTTGTACTGGTATACCACGTAGATCAGAGCGGCCAAGGTGGCCAACATGCCGATGAGCGCCAAGGCGGTATATACGTTCGGCTGCGGCTTGACGCTTATTCGGCTTCGCGGACTTCCGCTTGACATGGGAACTCCCAGGGATCGAATCCCTTATATCACCGCCCCGGTCCGGCTCACAGACCTGGTCCGCTCATGACCAGATCGGCGGTGTCGATTTTCGCGCCGGGCGCCTGGAGCGTTACCACGCCGACCGATTCCGTGGTGTCCACTCGCTGGACAATCGCGTCCCCGATGTACTTGTGATCGCGATAGATGGTTAAGCGGGTTCCCTTGTGGATTCCATCGCGCCGGCCCAGGGAAGTGCTCACGTAGGTTCGGCCGTCGAATGTCCGCACGCGACGGATGATTCCATTGACCCGCACCGGCGTGGGCGTGCCAATCAGGGTGCTCAGATTGGCGGCGCGTTGCGGCGATACGGTCGTTTTGGCCGCCGCCAGGACCAGCTTGTGATTCAGAGCGACAATGCTTTCCTGAAGCGTCTGGATGGTCTTCCGCGCCGCGTCGCGTTCGTCGGTAAGCTGATCCACGCGCCGGTTTAACTGCGCGTTTTCATTAATGTATCGCAGCAGCGACGGGCGCAGCGTGTTCAACTGCGTCGTTTCGTCGGCCACCTGTTTGTTGAGGGAATGAACGGTATTCGTGAGCAGGGAGACGTTCGTGCCCATCTGGCCCTTGGCGGCCTTGATCTGGGCGATCGCGGTCTGATCGCCCGCCACCTGGCCCTCCAGGTTGATGATCCGCGATTGAAGATCTCCCGCCTGTCGCGCTGCGGCCCGCCGGGCGGCGGCCAATTTTCGCATCAGACCGGTGTTTTGTATCTCCTGCTGCGCCAACGCCGCCGCGGCCGCGATCCGCGACTTCTGTTCAACCTGCAATTGTTCTTTGTAATTCGGCTGTTTATAGGCGAACAGCACCACCAGCACCGCCAGTACCAGCGCCAGCACAAGTTGAAGCACAACGAAAATTTTTGTTAACGTATTCAAAGGCAACTCCCGTTGGCCGAATCTTCACCCGCGAGTTTCCTGCACCCGTCTGTGGCGCCGGCGTTCAACCCCTGATTATCCCGGCATTGCCGCGAACGCTTGCCTTCGCCCGGGCACCAGGCCCATCCCTCACGCGTATACGCCGCAAGCCCCGCTTCTCACTCCTCCTTTATGCCGAAAGTTTAATAGCCCCGTAACGTCTGTCAAGGGAAATGGATGGGATATTTTTCGCGGGGTGTGACAATTTCAGGTGGACGCCGGGGCGCGCCCCGATAGTCGGCCGGCCTGTGCCGCGGCGGACAGGCGGGTTCCGCGCGTAACGTTTAGCCGCCGGTGGCCACACCGGCGCGTCCCGTCCGCATGGGGCGTCCGCGTAGCATGGGGTCGCTGTACTTGATCTTGCAAAATGATTACCCGGAAAATTGGCGCGACCCTATGACGATACGCTTCCCGCCGGAGCGGCGCTCTCCGCCGGTAACGGAGCCGGAGCTTCGCCATTGGCCGTCTCTTTAAGAAAAGTGATCCAGCGCCCTTCCAGCGAAAGCAGCGCGCTGCGCAAGCGGTTCGGCCCGATCGGTTTGTGCAGCACCAACTCCGCGTCCAATCCGAATGTTTCGTCCAGGACGTCGGAGGTTGGGCCGTCGCTGATCACAATCACGGCTAATCCTGAAAGCCTCGGATCGGTCCGGAGTTCTTCGAGCAGTTTTCCTCCGTCCACGTCCGGCAGCGGCAGCTTAAGGAAAACGGCGTCCGGCCGGCGCTTCAATTCAAATGGCGGCTCGCGCCGCAGAAAAGGCAACACATCCATTCCCCGTCGCAGCACCATCAGTTTGTTATAAATCCGGGCCGCCTTAAAAGTTTCGGCCAGGGCAAACACTTCGCTGGAACTGTCTTCAACAAGCAGAAACGCCAGCGGCTCGAATGAGGAGCGCTCAGACTCCATACTCGTCCTTTCCATATCCATTTTTCCGGACCGTCGCCTTGCCTGTTTTTCCGCCTTCGCATCCGGCGTAAAAGCAATTGATCTTCCACACATCGTTATCGGTTTGCCGTCCCGACTTGCTTGAACACACGTGCAGGCATAAGTTGCGGCGATGGCGGACTGTTTGTCTATGCGAATAACCGTTCTGGGATCGGGCACCTCGACCGGTGTGCCGATGATCGGGTGCCACTGTCCGGTTTGTTCCAGCGACGATCTTCGGGATCGCCGTTCACGCTGCAGTATTGTGGTGCATTATCAGAACCGCCATATCCTGGTGGATACCACTCCGGAACTGCGCTTGCAGGCTATTGCGGCCCGGCTCGACCGCATTGATGCCGTGGTGTTCACGCACGCCCATGCGGATCACATTTTCGGACTTGACGATGTGCGCCGGTACAACACGATCCTGGGTTCCCCGCTGCCCATTTACGCCGCCGAGGATACCCTGGTCGCGTTGGAACGCATATTTCCCTATGCCTTCATCAAGCAACAGGACGCAGGGTTTTTTCGCCCTGCGCTGGCGCCCAACAGGATTAGCGGACCTTTCGATCTTTTCGGCGTATCGTGGCGGCCCATACCACTCCTGCACGCCCGCGGCGCAGTGCTGGGATTCCGTATTGGCGATTTTGCCTACTGTACCGACTGCTCTGATTTTCCCGAATCGTCGCTGGATCAACTCCGGAATCTCCAGACGCTGATTATCGATGCTTTACGACCCCGGCCGCACCCGGCCCACCTTTCCTTCGCACAGGCGCTGACTCTCATCGACCGCCTCCAACCCCAACAGGCTTACTTCACCCATCTTTCTCACGATGTGTCGCATGCCCAGGCCGAGGCCGGCCTGCCTCCGCGCGTGCGGCTCTGTTATGACGGATTAACGATAACCATCCCCCGCGTATGAAACCCGCTCGCCGCGCGGATCGCATCATGCGAATCAGTGCCGCGCGAATCGCGCCGCGCCAAGCCGGGCCGCCGCGTCAGCCCGCATCGCACCCCCCCATCGCGCGAAGCCCGTCGCGCGAAACGCATAATGCGAATCATCGCGTCGCGCGAAACGCGTCGCGCGAAGCCGGGCCGCCGCGTCAGCCCGCATCGCAC
>JAJYDU010000081.1 GCA_021790475.1 Planctomycetota bacterium
CAGAACAGGAACTGCCGGGGATAGGTAATGCTATCCTGATCGCGGGTATCGACCAGCTGTCCCAGCCAATGCCTCATCTCCGGCCAGAAATGAGCCATGGTTTTGGCCAGAGCAGCGCCCATGGCTAGCCCCTGCCGGCACGCCGCTTCCGGGCCGTCAGGTGAGTTTGGATCAGGGCCAACTGCAACGCGGTGATCTCGCTGGTGAGTTCTCTTAGTCTTTTGTGTTCTCGTATTGATGCGGCAACCTCCTCCGTAAGGTCCTTGGGAACGTAGACAGTCCGTGTCTTGCCATGCACTTTGAGTGTCACATGCGCTCCCCCGGCGGCATTGTGCCCCAATGACGCGGCCAGAGGCGGGCAGCGGGGCGCCAACTGCTTGACGCGAGCATCGCGCAGGCGACGGATCAGGGTGGGGTGTTTGGGAATGCGCATAACGATCTCCTTAGTACTAAGTGTATACACTTATCAAAAAACCGGCAAAAAGCAAGCGGTGCGAGAAAAAAATATAAACAAATACCCTCCGCCCCCCGTCGCCCTGTCATTTCGGCAGGCGGGCCGGGCTATTGGATCGGCCCTGAGGTGCGAAGAAAAAGTGATTCGTCACGGCTGTCTTCCCACATGGCTCCGTCTGAAGATAATCGCCATATCTGCTGATCTGACAGGTCTGCTCAGCCGCCCATATCTTGTTTTCAATTGCAATCAATCCATTATTGCTATGGATTAAAATATCGATTCTTCCGGATTGTGTCTCCTTCTCTTTCTCTGTACGTGCACTCTCAAAGTTGAAGTTCTCAAGCTGCTTGTCCAATTTATCATCATCTGCATGTTGCTGCACACCTCTTCGAAGCATTTGGACGAAAAGCCGCAAAAATAAAGGGCCGCAATCATGCGCCCCCTGCGGGTCCAGCAAATGAGCCAGCCACCTTGAATGCAGCCGTGTTTCGTCGCCGATACCCAGCAGCACGGTGAATAAATTAAATCGGCCCTTGGTTGATTTCACATGGGTTTCGTGCTCGACGCTCAGCCGGTCCAACTCGGGCACGATGTCTTTAAGACTCTTTTTAAGCTTCTCCAAGTCCTCATCTTCGGAGCGACGGAGATCGTCGTAATCGCTTATAGCAGCAAGTCCCTTCTCCAGTTCCTGCCACTGAGCGTCCATCAATCTTCCCGTCTGCCTAGCCATTCACAACCTTTCGACCGATTCACCCTCCGCCAAGACTAAGCGACATAAAAATATACCCGCCAAAGAAAATAAGCAACTGCAATTCTAAGCAAGTATCCGTCTTTTTTCGCCATACATTTATCAGGCATTCATGCGGTTCTAATGCCGCCCCGGCGGCAGCCCCACCGCCGCGGCTGACGCGGCGTTGCCACGCCCGCCGACCCATCATTGCCAAAAATCTAGGGATATGCTGGCCGAGGAAACGACCGCCGCGAATGTGACGATCCTCGGCTTCTGCCTGATGACCAACCATGTTCACCTCATTGCCACGCGCGGAGCGTGACACAGGGATTCCGCCCGCTTCATACGATCATCTTTAATAGGTGACTGTCCCTAGTATAAGAGTATAAGGGACGCCGTGCCGTGCGGTACGAGATGCGACGCCTGCGGGCATTGCTCCTTAATAGGCGACTGTCCTTAGTATCAGTATCGACGGGTTTTGTTGCCGCTTTTATTCAAACATTTTCATCTGATGGCGTTCAAATCCGAATTTGCTCACGCTTTCGTCCACCGGGATCGGATAGCGCCCGGACCAGCAGGCGGTACAGTAATGGTCCGTCGGCAGGCTAAGACAGGCGAGCATTCCCTCCAGCGAGAGATAGGCCAGCGAATCCACTTCGATAAAGTCCCGGATATCGTCCACCGAGCGGCCATGGGCGATCAATTCGGTGGGCGTGGGAAAGTCGATGCCGAAGAAACAGGGATGGCGGATGGGCGGACAGCTTACCCGCATGTGAATTTCCCGGGCGCCGGCACGGCGGAGGGCCAGCATTTTTCCACGTGTGGTTGTGCCGCGAACAATGGAATCCTCCACCACCACCACGCGCTTGCCGCGGATCACTTCCGGTATCACGATCAGTTTCATCTGCACGGCCAAGTCGCGCATCTGCTGGGACGGCTGGATGAAAGACCTGCCGACATAGCGATTCGGCACGATTCCCTCCTCGAAGGGGATGCCGCTTTGCCTGCTGTAACCCAGGGCGGCGGAGCGGCCGCTGTCCGGGATGGGAATGACAATGTCGGCGGCGGCGGGATTTTCCATCGCCAATTGCCGGCCCAGCCGCTGCCGGACCATCATCACCGTGTCGTTGAATATCGTGCTGGAAGGACTGGCGAAATAGACATGTTCAAACGCGCAATGCGCCGGAAGCTCGCGCTTGTCCGTAAAGAAGCGGCTGGAAAGACTGGTCCCGTCCAGAGAAATGGTGACGATTTCCCCCGGTTCCACCTCGCGGACGAAAGCGGCCTGGATGCTCGCCAGGGCGCAGGTTTCCGATGCCACGCAGTAAAAGCCATCCCTGGTTTTTCCGATTACCAGGGGGCGGAAACCCCACGGATCACGACACGCCTCGATACGATCCTTGAATAGAAACAGAAAACTGAACGCTCCCTGGAGATGCCGCAATACGTGCACCAGGGGGTCGCTCTTGTCCTGGTGCGTGGGTTTGGCGAGCATGTGGATCACGATTTCCGTGTCGCTGGTGGAATGGAAGATATGGCCGAATTTCTGGTACTCGGCGCGCAGCCGGGCGGCGTTGATCAGATTGCCGTTGTGCGCGACGGCAACCTGGCCATCAATATATTCCTCGAGAATCGGCTGGGCGTTGCACTTGCGGTTGGAACCGGCGGTGGAATAGCGAACGTGTCCGATGGCGGCTCCACCGGTCATGTCGCGCAGTACATTGCGATTGAACACGTCGGCAACCAATCCCAGGCCGGTATGGGAGTTGATCGTCTGACCGTCGGTGGTGGCGATGCCGGCCGATTCCTGTCCCCGGTGTTGAAGTGCGTAAAGGCCGTAATAACAGCGCTCCACGGCATCAGCCGGACCGGCAACGCCAAAGATTCCGCATTTTTCCTTTTTTTCGCAATCCCGGACAATTTCGCCACCGATCCGGACTGGCTCCGCCGGCGGCTGCGGAAGAGGATAGACCATATCTTCGCGCAGTTTATTGGAATCGGAATCAGTTCCCGCCATTCATCCGCCTCCGTATCCACCGCTAATAAACACCGCCGACTCTTTATCATACAGCGAAGAGCGCGAGATTGTAAAATGCACGGAGGGCGTGTAAGGAGCGAAAAGAAAGGGCAAGTTCTTTGCGAGGTTAAACGGAAATACTATGGGCCAATTCCGACCTTCAACTACGTATGGGGCGCGATTATGTTTTCTGATGGCGAGCGGCGGAGTCCTGTGCGTGCTTATGTTCTCCATCACTGCGGTTTGTCAAACGCCCGGCGCGCCGGGACCGCGCGCGACTGCGGACTTGGCGCCGGTTTCCACATCGGCAAAAGCGGGAAAAAAGTATGGCCTGTATGTCGGACCAAACGGCATCCTGGAAAAAGACGACCGGCCGTACCGCGGCATTGGAGTGGATTGGGTAACCCCCCTGTTCCGGCTGATGAGGAACCCGGATGATCCGGCCGTTCCGCACGACTTTCAGGAACTCCGAAAATACCATATACCTTTTATAAGGTTTCCCACTCTGGGAGGATGGCAGCCGCTGTTTTCGCGGTCGCGCAACCGCTTATACGTGCGTCACCCGCGCCGCTATTTTCACGCCTTTGATAAACTGGTCAGGATCGCCGAGAAAAACCACGTTGGGTTAATCCCAAGCCTGTTTTTTGTAACCAACTGGCCCAACAAGATTATCACCGGCAAGAATGGTTTCAAGGCGTCCAAACACTATCACTATGTGATTGGTGCAGGCGCCGGTGCAAACGGGCTGAAGGCCTGGACGCAACCGGGCAGTCGGGTATATAAAATATGGCGCAAGTATGTCCGACAGGTGGTCATGCGCTACCGCCACTCGCCGGCGATCTGGGGCTGGGAATTCGGCAACGAATTGAACCTGGACGTAGACTTGCCCAATGCGGCCCATGACGACATCAAGCCCTCGTGGGACTATACCCACGCGCAAATGTGGAAAGTCTACCGGCAAGCCTGCCGGCTTATCCGCCGCTATGATCCCCATCGCATCATTTCCACGGGTAACAGTTTTCCACGCGGGTCATCGTGGCACAACATGAAGTACCATACCTGGATGAAAGACACGCCGGCCCAGTGGGCGTACATGCTTCGCATGGACAATGCCTCCATGGATGTGATCAGCGCGCACGCGTACGGTCCGCTGGCCGCGGGGAGAATTTACCGCGCCGCCGCCTTGAGCCGCCGCTGGAAAAAACCGCTGTTTGTGGGTGAATTCGGTCCCGGCGGCCCGATGACGGCGCGGCGTCGCCGGCAATTCCAAAACATACTTACCGCGATTATTCGCGCGAAAGTGCCATTGGCGGCCATGTGGACGTTTCACGGGTGTCACGGTCAACCACAACTGTGCGTCACCCCGACCAATTCCCGCGCCTGGATGCTGCAGGACATCGAAGCCGCCAATGAGCAATTCCAGAAACAAGGCTACGTGGTGCATTGAAAGGCGGTGGCGGACCTGGGGGGCGTGGCAATATTTCCGGGCAGCAGCCGAATTAATCAGGGCTTAAACCGAAAGCCGCCGCGCAGTCGCCAAGGAGTAAAAGCGGCTGAGGACAGCCGCGCTCCCAGGGCTGCCCGGAAATATTGCCACGCCAGACCTGGGAAAGGGAACTGGATAAGCAGGAACTTGTCCGCCGGCATCCGGTGGTATAAACTTCCCATGCGGGTTGCGGGGCGAGAGGGCGAAGCCGGTCCGCGGCCCGTCGGTCCGACGAATCGGACGAGCTTGTGAAGCGGGCCATGATTCGCAGGAAAAATGACACTCTCCTCTCGAAAATTCCAGCGCGGCGTCCGGACGGGCCGCTGGCTTCTCCTGCTGGCGACAGCCGGGATTGCCGGGATGCTTGGCGGCTGCGGGCACAAGACCCCGCGGCGCGGTCAAACGGTGATCTCGTTCTGGGAACCCTACGGCGGAGCGAGCAAAACCCGTCTGCAAAAAGTAATCGATGAATTTGAGCGTTTACACCCGAACATTCACGTTGCGGTTTCGTACGCCGCCAACAATCTCACCAGCAGCCAGAAGTTGTTTCTGGCGATCGCCGGGGGCGTCCCGCCCGACGTAACCGTGGTGGACGGGCAGCAAGCGACCGAATGGGCGGCCCGGGGCGCTTTGGACAACATCACCCGGCAAGTGCGCCAGGCCGGCATTTCCGGCAGGGATTTCTGGACGCCGCGCTGGAAAGAAAGCGTTTTTGCCGGCCGGGTGTACGCGCTTCCCTGGGGCGCGGATCCCAACTTCGCGCTGGCCTGGAACAAAAAACTTTTTCGGCAAGCCGGTTTGAACCCCAATGACCCGCCGCGCACCATGGCCCAACTGGACCGGGACATCCGCCGGCTCACGGTGATCGGTCCGCGGGGGCGAATCATCCGCATGGGATTGATTCCGTGGGAATTCGGCAGTGCCAATTCCCTGTTCACCTGGGCGTATGCGTTCGGGGGCAACTTTTACGATCCGCCGCGGGGAAATCGCCTGATTGGTCGCGTGACCATCAACAATCCCCGCAACATTGAAGCGCTGCGCTGGATGGCGCGCTACGCCAAACGTTATGGAATCAGCCGCGTTGCGGCATTTCAATCGAATTTTATCGGCGTCGCCGCCAATCCTTTCTATACCGGACAAGTGGCCATGACGTTGCTGTATATCGAACAGGATCCGCTGATCCGGCGCTATGCCCCGACGCTGGATTACGGGGTGAGTTTCATTCCGGCCGGGCCGCACGGTCACTATCCGACGGGTTGGCTGGGAGGCTGGTCGCTGGCCATTCCCAAAGGAAGCAAAGTCACCCCCGCCGCGTTTGAATTTATCCGCTGGATGTGCGCCTCTCCCGCCGGCAGTCTGGCGTATGGTAAAGACATGGCGATGTTCCCCGCCTATCGGAAGAGTCCATATTACAAGACCATTCGGAACAACAAACATCTGATGGTGTTCTATCGGATTGTCGCGCAGAGCACCCATGCCCGCTCGCTCATGCCGGTGCAGGGATACCTGATGGAGTTGCTGCACCGCGCCGGTCAGCAGGTATTCTACAACCATCGCAGCGCCCGCCGGGAGCTGGACAAGATCAACCGGCTCGTGAAAGAGCGGCTGGCGGAAGTGGTCCGCCGCGCCCGAAACCGGCTGGAGCGGCGGCGATGAAACATTTCCGGCCGACATCTTCCTTCCACCGCTGGCCGGTCGGCGTGGCGTTTTGTCTGCCGCTGATCGCCGGGCTGGCGATGTTTACGGCCTTTCCGGTGGGGATGTCCTTGTACTACAGTCTATGCAGTTATCCGATTTTTTCGCCGCCGCGGTTGATCGGTCTGCGAAATTATCAGGAATTGGCCGGCGATCCGCGGTTCTGGTTGTCGGTTTGGAACACGTTCTATTACGCCATGGTGGCGGTGCCGCTGGGCATGGCGACGGGTCTGCTGCTGGCGCTGTTGCTGAATCTGAAGGTCAAGGGTCTGGCGTTTTACCGCACCCTGTTCTTTTTACCCACGGTGGTGCCCCTGGTCGCGTCCTGCGTGCTATGGAACCAGATACTCAATCCCCAGCAGGGGCTGATCAACGAATTTCTGCGATTCCTGGGCCTGCCGGCGGCGTGGCTGCCGGGCTGGCTGACCAGTGTCGCCTGGTCCAAGCCGGCGTTGATTCTCATGTCCCTGTGGGGTTGCGGCGGCGGCATGGTGTTGTACCTGGCGGCGCTGCAAGACGTACCGCAGGAACTTTATGAAGCCGCGGCGCTGGATGGGGCCCGGGCCTGGCATCGCCTGCGGCACGTGGCGTTGCCGATGATCTCGCCGGTGCTGCTATTCACGTTGATCATGGGATTGATCGGGGCGGTGCAGATATTCGCCCAGGCGTTCATCATGACCAATGGCGGGCCGGCGGACAGCACCCTGTTTTACTCCCTGAAATTGTTTAACACCGCCTTCACCGAATACCGGCTGGGATACGCTTCGGCCATGGCCTGGGTTATGTTTGTGCTGATCCTGCTGGCGACGCTGGGCGTGATGAAACTCTCCAATAAGTTCGTGTATTACCATTCGTAGGGATGTACGACCGTGCGCTCTTTGATTCGAAAACACCGCCTCGGAAAGACAATTATCGCCCAGGCGGCGCTGCTGGCACTGGCGCTGGCGTTCTGCGCGCCGTTCATCTGGATGCTCAGCACCTCGCTCAAGACGCCCGATCACATTCAGAGCGACAGCACCGACCCGATTCCCAAGGCCTGGTTCCTGGCCTATCACGGCCGGAGAGTCCGCGTACGCCCGCTGCGGCGCCGGCGGGGGCGACTCGAAGCGCAAATCCGCGGCGGTCCCGACCGCGGGCGAACGCTGCTGGTGCGGCCCGACCGGATACACAACGGCGTTTACCTGGATTGGCGCAACTATGAGAAGGGTTTTGAAGAATTTCCATTTCTGCGGTACCTGTTAAACACCCTGGTGATCTGCGGCTTGTCCGTGCTCGGCACGGTGCTGAGTTGTTCGCTGGTGGCCTACGGCCTGGCGTGCGTGGAGTGGAGCGGACGCGAAGCGCTGTTCTGGGTGATGCTTTGCACCATGATGATCCCCGGCCAGGTCACGATGATTCCGCTGTTCATTCTGTTCAAAAATCTCGGTTGGATCAACACGATCCTGCCGCTGGTGGTTCCGACATTTCTCGGCAACGCCTTTTTTATCTTTCTGCTGCGGCAGTTTTATCGTACCATACCGTCGTCGCTGCTGGAGGCGGCGCGCATTGACGGCGGCGGCGACCTGCGCATCTGGGCGCGGATCATCCTGCCGTTATCCAAGCCGGCTCTGCTTATTGTGGCGCTCTTTACGTTTATCAATTCCTGGAATGATTTTCTGAATCCCCTGATTTATCTGCTCAATGACCGCAAATACACTCTGTCCATCGGTCTGACGATGTTCCAGGGTCAATACAACAGCGATTGGGGGCCGCTGATGGCCATGTCGCTGATCATGAGCTTGCCGATCATCATCCTGTTTTTCCTGACACAGAAAACATTTATCCAGGGTGTGAAACTCTCCGGCGTGAAGGGATAGGGGGCCAAGGCCCGGGAATTCCGCGCGGCGCTCTCAAGGGCTTTCGGTAAGGCCGTTGGCCAGCCGTTGCGAGATGAGCGCGGCGTCGTTGAAGACACAGCTTTCCAGCCGGGTGATTTTTTCGAGGCGGCGCAGGTGGCGACCCTGCTCGAAATGCGCGCGCAGCCAGGCATGCGTGATGCGCTTGATGAGTTCCTCGCCCAGCAGGTCGGCCGCCAGGCAGAGCACATTGGCGTCATTGTAGCGCCGGGAAATTTCCGCGGTCAATTCATCGTGGCAGACCGCGGCGCGGATACCGGGAAACTTGTTGGCAACGATGGACATGCCGATGCCGCTGCCGTCGATCAGAATGGCCCGCTGCGCTTTTCCCCGCCCCACCGCCAGCGCCGCGGGAATGGCCACGTCCGGATAATCGCAAGGTTTTGTATCGGCGGCGCCGAAATCCTCCACCGCATGGCCCTCGTTGCGCAGCAGGACAATCAGATGCTCCTTGGCGAGAAAGCCGCGATGATCGGAGGCAATGACTATGTTCATGGGATCATCTCACCTAAGCGACGGCGCAAGATCGCCGCCAATCGCTGCGCCGTCTGTCGATACCTTTCCACGTCGCCGCCAATCGGATCGGCAATGTCGCCGACCGGATCGAGCAGGAATATTTTGTCGCCGGCCGCGGGCGAACGGGAAAGCAAATCTCTCCTGTGGGCGTGGGTCATTGTATAGATGACATCCGCACGACGCAATAAATCGTCGGTCAGACGATGCGAACGATGCCGCGAAATATCCGCTCCCAGTTCCCGGGCCGCCTGCACCGCCTCCGGAGTCGCCGGCAGGTCGATGGCGGCATAAAGTCCCGCCGATTCAACCCGCACGCCCCGTGTGGCGAGTTCGTCCGCGGCCGCCCCCAGGCTCACGGCAATAAGTTTTTTGGCAATTCCCGCCGCCAGCGGCGAGCGGCACGTGTTGCCGCTGCACACGAAAAGAATCACCTGATCGGCCATGGAACGGATGAGGCGCTCGGCGATCACGCCTTCCCGGGCGATGACCAGGCCCTTCTCATGGATGTCCACCACCGTGGAGGGTTTGTGATAGCGGGTGCGTCCATCATCCACCACCAGCGCCAGATGTCCCCCAATGGAGGCGGGAATGTCGTCCACTTCGAATACCGCCCGGCTGGTTCCCGCACCGATCACGGCGACCGGCGCGCCGGCGCCGGCGAGAATCGCCCGCGCCATGTCGTTATCCGGACACCGTAAGGTCAAACGCCCCCCCGCCACGGCTTCCGACGCCGTGCGTTTTCCCAACCGGGTCTCCAGTCCGTGAACATCCGCTGTTGAAACCGGCAATTGCAGCGACACCGGTCCCGGCCAGAGCTTGCGCATCAAACGCCTCGCCATAACCGGAATATCCGCGACGTAGTCGCAAGCCTCCTGCGGCTCGGCCAGATGCGGCGCCCAAACCGGATGTCCCTTAACGCCCACAAGTTGACGGAGTTTTTCCACGGCTCGGTTGTGGGTAAGCAACCCGGCGACGCCATAGACCGTTTCCGTCGGCAAGCCAATCAAGAGCCCGTCTTGCAGGGCCTGTACCGCGCGGGCGACCGCGGCGGGCCGGTTGCGCGACGAAACAACCTCGGCGTGAGAACCGCTCATGATAAGAACCGCTCATGAAAAATTTCCTTCTATCTTTTTTCAGGATAGAAGGTGTTATAAAACAGGCCGTAGTTGGTTTTGACCATGTTGCATAGATCGCGGCCGAGAATGTCCTGGAAATCCGGCGTTACCGGCTCAATCTTGCGCCGAATGCGGTGGTCGCCGTAGATCGTGTGATACTGGTCGTTTTCATGAGTTGACTGTTCAACATTATTGAAATCGTGTTCAAACCAGGGTTCTTCGAGATATTCGTACACCTTTTGCATGACCGCCCGGGGATTGCTCGTGAGATCCTCAAACCGCACGATGTGCAGATGCTTGAGAACGCCGGTCTGAATCGCCTCGATCAGCCGGCCGACGGCAATGCCCACCGGCGGTCCGTTGAGCCAGCGCATCACGCGGTTGTTGACGGTGATCATGGTTAATGTGCCGGTCACTTCGTCCGCATCGGCGCGGTCGCGATTCTTGCGGAAAAGCTTTTCCATGGAGGCGAGAACGGCCCGCAGATCGCGGATGCACACGATGAATTTGGGATTCGGATGGAACAGCTTGATCCAGTCATAATAGTGAAACCAGCTGCGGCATTTGTCGATACACACCGGCTTGTCGGTGACGCCCTCAAAAAAACCGTGCAGACCATAGCGGCAGTAACTGATAAAACCCTTCTGCATGAGGTCGGCGTCCTGCGCCTTGAACTCGGCCAGGTCGGTGTAAAACTTGCGCGACGCCAGCAGCAGGTCGATCACGGCGCTGGTCGGCGTACAATAAAAGCGGGGATTCTGGGCGAGAATATTCTCCATGAGCGTGGAGCCGGAACGGGGCAGGGAAGCATTAAAGTAGATTTTCTTGGAAAACATGGACGTCCTTTCAAATGATGATTCTCCTGTACGTCGGAGGATTATATAAATGAAAGTCCCCGGGCGAAAGCCGGCGAACTATCCAACTTCTCGCCCCGCCGGTCGCTTTCCCGACACGCCGGGAGAACATACATTCCATCATTTCCCAGGACATAACCGGCCTGGCAATTCCCGGGAGAAGTCGCAGAAACCGCGCGGCGCCGGGTGTGGCCGTCTGACGCAACATTTATTTTGCCGGTTCTCCCGGGACTCCCCAAAAATTGCAACACCCGCATAACCGGATCGAACGCCGTCGCCTACAATAGTCAGAGATTGACGCGGGCGAGTTCCGCCTTCATGATGATGGCGCGTTTGCGATCCCATGTTTTGGCGGCATATTCGGTCCAGGCAAACAGCCGTTGCTTAACGCCGGTGGCCTGGTATTGAGCTTCCGCAGTCCGCATCCGTTCTCCGGCAATTTTCTCCAAGACTGGATTACGGGCCAGGCCGATGATGTACTCCACATGATGCCGGTCACACCAGCACATCATCCGCCACCGGCAAAAGCCGCTGTCTCCACAAAAGATGATTCTTACATTTGGCCAGACCTGCCGGAATCGTTGGACCAGCAGGCGCAAGACCGCCCAGGCATGGTGGGCGGCGCCAATATTGCTAGGACGCAAATACGCGCACAGCAACTGGCTGCCACAGAACACATACAGTGGCAGAAAGCAGTATTCATCGTAATATTCGTGGAAGAAACGCTCTTCCTGGCGGCCATGGAGGAGGTCATTGGTGGCGTCAAAATCCAGAACCAGTTCCGTGGGCGGTTCCCCGAGTGATTCGATGAACTGTTCCACCATCAGCGCGGAGAGCTTCCCGCAGGTCTTGCGGCGGACGCGATTCTCCAGTCGGCACAGGGTGGGCGGTGAGGCCAGGGGCTTTTGGTCAACCGCGCCCCCGTTGGCGACAATCTGCCAGAGCGGATCCTGACGCAAGGTTTGGTGGTCGTTGAGGTCTTCCCAGCCGCAGGCAATGGCCATCATACGCTGGGCAATCATGGTTGTTTGCTGGTGTTCAATACAGTCGGGATTGCGCGGATCGGGGATGCAGGCCGAAACACGCTTCACCAGATTCATCCGCCGATCCGCCTCCCGCAGCAATAGCGCCCCGGCATCCGAGGTAATCTTCCCGCCGTCGAACTCCAACAGCACTTTCTGCTTTGGGTGTAACTCTTATTGTTGGCGGTTTTGGGTTAAGATTAAAGGCGGAAAGCCGCTATTGTGGCGGCCAAGGCCAAGGATGTGGTAACGAATCAAGGAGGATTCACAATGATCCGACAAATCGAAGTCAATAGCGAAGAGGAATGGCTGGTGGCGCAGCGTGCGGTGGAGGTCCAACGGGAGGTGAGCCGGGCGGCTCGTGCGGCCCGGCCGGGGCGAGGCCTGATGGCGACGGAAGCGATGGTGCATGCGCAAGGCGAAGAGTTTCTTCGAATGATTCTGGAAAATGCCGTTCGGCAGCAGGTTGGGGCTA
>JAJYDU010000082.1 GCA_021790475.1 Planctomycetota bacterium
AAAAGCCGCTTGAGTTGCCGCCGCCGTTCTTGCGGTTCACCCGCAACCAAACTCCGCCAATCAATTTTTTCGGCGCGGGAGGAAAGCAGCTCCCGCGACTCGAACTCGGCATACTGAATGTGCCGCTCGAACCAGGCGGCGGTTCCTTTGCTGAAGGGATAATGAAGAAAGTGCCCCGAGAGCCGGCCCGTCTTTCCAGCCACGATCGTCACCGGATTAACCAGCCGCTCCCAGCGGACACAGTCCGGGCGGTACAACCGCACGAACCAGCAAGGGTAAAAGCTGCTGTGCTTGATCCATCTTCCCATGAACATGTCCTGGCGGCGCATTTCAAAGGCGGCGAAATCTCCCGGGTTTTCGACCCGTTCGCAAATCTCCCGCCAAAGCCCGCTCGTCATACGCTCATCGGCATCAGCGTAAAAAACCCAGGGCGAGCCGAAATCAATGTTCGCGGCGCCCCAATTTTGATGGGCGGACCAGTTGTCAAACTTTCGCTGCACTATTTTCGCTCCCCGGGCGCGGGCGATATCAACCGTGGCGTCGGCGCTGTAGGAATCATAAAGGACAATGGGCGTGCCGGATGGATAGGAGTCGATCGCCCCGGCGATGTTAATTTCCTCGTTAAGCGTCATGATCATCACGGTGGGCGCCATACTTCGCGGCTCCTTCCCGAAAACCAGTCCCGTCCCCGATCCGCATCGGGATAGCCATCGAATTTCGATTCTGCGCCATGAGTCAATGGCCACCGGGGTGGATGAATTATACTATACTCCGCGCCTTCAACATTGAAACATTGGGCAAGGTTCGAAAAAGGGGTCGGACATCTTGCCCGACAGGAGCAATTGGCGGGCGAGTCGCCCGTCCCCCAACTGGCCAACCCCAGGAGGTTCCGAGGCATCAGGATTCGGAGTGCGCGGTATATCCTGATAGCCGGCGGGACCGTACAATGTCGAACGTTCGAGTCGCCATGGTGGAGTCGATATGCAACTTTCCAAACGTACGCAATATGGCATTCGCGCCATGATTTGTCTGTGCGCGGCCTATCCGCGGGGCTACATCCAGACGCGCGAGTTGGCCACCCGGGAAGGGCTGCCGACCAAGTTTCTCGAGTCCATCCTTTCGACCTTGACGCGGGGAAAAATACTTGTTTCCAAGATCGGCGCGATGGGAGGATATCGTCTGGCGCGACATCCGCGCGATATACTCATCGGCGAGGTGATTGCCCGGCTCGAGGGCGGGAAGGTGATCCAGGAGCAGACCGTAACGCCGCACGACGATTTGAAACCCGGAGAGATCGCGGTCGAAATTCTTCAGTTGCAACTTTCCGACGCATTACGCCGGGTTCTGGAAAATACCTCGTTGTCCGTATTAGCCGACCAAACCGCCCAGCGCAGCCGCGGAGGGCAGATGTACTTTATATGAATGAAGCGTCCGTCCCATCTTCGGTTCCCCCTTCCCTGGCGCCGGCGACACCGGAGAAGCCGCCGGTTAGCGGAGGGTTCCTCCATCACATGAAGTCGGTTTTCATCGGCGGACTGTTCGCGCTGATTCCGCTTTTTGTCACCCTTTGGGTGTTGAGTTTTCTCTACCATATCACCACGGATTTTTCCTTCCCGCTGGCCAGGTTCATCGTGACTTCTTCGCCGCTGCACGCCGAGACCGGCTGGAACACCACGGCGGCGACAACGGTGATAAGCTCGGCCCTGGCCCTGGTGCTTTTCCTATGCTTTGTTTATGCCATCGGCGCATTGAGCACATTCGTCATCGGCCGCAAGCTGCTCGCCCGGCTCGACCACTTCGTGGAGAATCTGCCGTTGCTCAAGAGCATTTACGGCACCACCAAGCAGGTCATGTCCGTATTTCGCCAGGGCGGCGGCGGAGCGGGATTCCAGCGGGTCGTTCTGGTTGAGTTTCCACGCGCCGGCATCTGGGCGTTGGCGTTCGTCACCAACGAAATCACCGATATTTCCTGTGGAAAAAAATATGTCACCATTTTCATCCCCATGACGCCCAACCCCACCAGCGGCTTTTTCCAGATGGTCCCCATTGATGACGTCCGCAATACCGATTGGACCGTCGACCAGGGCATAAAAATCGTCCTGAGCGGCGGCCTGTTGGCGCCCCGGGAACTGCATTTCGGCCGAGAGGGGAGAGATTCCATTCCACCGGCCGCGCCGGCGAAAGCCGGGCGCCCATGACAAATTTTACGCCAACCTCCTACCGGTCGGCGGCAACTCGAACCGGGCGATCCACTTCCTGATGACACAGCAGTTGCGCGGCGAGTTGAATCGGATGCAGCGCGGCGCGCCCGGCGGCATGAGAGATTTGCTGCCGGCAGGAAGTTCCATTGGCCAGGATTATCGCCTCCGGCGGCGCCTGGCGCAACGGATCAAATTCGGGCGCGGCGAAGACCCGCATGGACAGGTCATAGTGATTGCGCAAATATCCGAATGCTCCCGCCATGCCACAACAGCCGGTATCCAGGGGGAGCAGGTTGTCGCCGACGAGCTGGCGCAGCATACCGAGGGCTATCGGTATTTGCTCCGGCCAGAGCGCTTTCTGGTGACAGTGCGCATGAAACAGCACCGGCCGGCCACGGACCAGGGGATGATTCGTCCCCGCCAGGACGGGCGGGCGCGGGTGGCTATCCCGGAAACGGGCGATGAAGTCTTCCACCAGCATGGTCTTTTTCGTCAGAGCGGTCAGGGCCTGATGGTCGCCGAGAGCTTTCAGATGCGGCCAATCATCCAGCATGGCGCTTAAGCAGGAAGGCTCGCAAACCAGAATCGCGCGAATCCGCGGATCAACCGCCAGACCGGCCAGTTCGCGGAGCGTTCGCCGCGCGACGCGCCCGGCCTGCGCCAGCAAACCATTGGAGATCATGGCCCGTCCGCAGCAGCCGGTGCGGGGCAGTTCCACGGCGTAGCCGAGGGTTTCCAGCACGTCGATGGCGTCCCGGCCGATGTGCGATTCGCCGAAAGCGGTGAAACAGTCGCCGAAGAGCGCCACCGCCGGTCCCGATAAATTCCGGGATTCACCCGTCGGCGGGCGGGGTCGCCGCCGGCGATGGAGAGCAGGACCAAAATCGGGCAGTGGTCGTTGCGGCGCCAGACCGGCGAAAGAATTCAGCAATATCCGCAACGCCCGGATGCGGCCGGCGCGATTGAATATCGTCGGCGCCATGGCGCCCAATCGGTTCAGGGCCCGGACATGTCCGAAAAGCAGCGCGGCGCGCGGCGCGTGGCCGCGCCGGCGGTATCCCTGCGCCTCGTACTCGGCCTTGAGACGGGCGATATCGACATTGCTGGGACATTCCGTTTTGCAAGCCTTGCAGGACAGGCACAGATCAAGCGTGGCCAGTGTATCGGCATCGCTCCAGTTCGGGCCGGCGGATTCGCCGAGGATACCGGCCCGCAGGGCATTGGCCCGGCCGCGCGGCGAATGACGCTCTTCCAGCGTGGCCCGGTAGGACGGGCACATGGTTCCACCGGCGGTTTTGCGGCAATAGCCGGCGCCGTTGCACCTTTCCACCGCGCCCCGGAAGTTTTCCTGGTCGGCATAATCAAAATAAGTGTCCAGGGGCGGGTCGGCAGCGCGAATCGCCGCAATCCGAAGATTCGCCGTGATCTCCGATACCGCGCCGGGACGAACAATAAAACCGGGATTGAGAATGCCGGCGGGATCGAATATCCGCTTGATTTCCCGGAACGCTTCCATGATCCGCGGACCATAAAATTCCTCCAGCAGCGGTCCGCGCGCGCGGCCGTCGCCGTGCTCCCCGGACATTACCCCGCCGCAGTCCCGGGTCAGGTGGGCCACCTGCACGGCGATGCTCTGCATGGCGCGGCGATCGGCGGACGAGTGCAGGTCCAGCAGGGGCCGCACATGCAGCACACCCACCGAGGCGTGGGCGTAAAAAGCGGCCGTGGTTCCATGCTCGACCATGATCCGCTTGAACTCGCGCACAAAGCGGGGAAGCTCGCGAATCGCAATGGCATTGTCTTCCACGAATGTAAGCGGCTTGCGGGCGCCGGGAACGCCGTAGAGCAGAGCTTCGCCGGCCTTGCGCAAGGCCCAGGCCCGGCCCATGGAGGCGGCATCCCGATACGCCGCGGCGGCCGCGGCGGGACATAAGCGGCGCAGGTTTTCTAAACGCGCCGTGAGTTCCGCGGGATCACGGCCGGTTTCGTATTCCACGTATAACACCGCCGCCGGCGATTGACCGGCCGCCGCGGGGATAAGATCAAGATAACTCCGGCATTGGGTATTTCCGGCGGCGGCGGACAGAACCACGTGGTCAAGCAGTTCCACCGCGCTCGGACCCGTCGGAAGAATCCGTTCCAGCGCGGCGATCGCTTCATCCAGCGAGGCGAAAGCGAGGATTGCCAGGCCGCGGGCGGCCGGCAGAGGCGTCAGTTTGAGTTTCGCCGCGATTACCAGAGCCAGCGTCCCCTCGCTGCCGCAGATCAGGCCGGACAGGTCCAGATCGGCGGCCTCCACAGAGCGATCAAGCTGCGCCAGAACCAGGTCCAGACCATAGCCGGCGTTGCGGCGGACCAGGCGCGGAAAGCGGTCGCGGATTTCCCGGGCGTGCCGGCGCACGACATCCGCGGTTTGTTCGGCCAGACGAAGCGCGGTGGAATGGCGGCGTCCGGCGCCGGCTTCCAACCAGGTTTGTTCGCCGGTGCTCAAAAGCACTTCGATGCCGGCGGTATTCTCGCTGGTGCGGCCATAACGGATCGAACGCGCTCCGGCGGCGTTGTTGCCGATGCAGCCGCCGATGGCGGCCTGCGCGCTGGTGGCCGGATCGGGGGCGAAAAACATGTTCACCGCGCTCGCGGCGAGCGACCGATTCAGTTCGTCAATACCCAGCCCCGGTTCCACTTCACATAGCGCCGCGGCCGGATCAATCCGTCGAATCGCGCGAAAGCCGGGGGAAAAATCGAGCACCAGCGCCTGGTTGGTACATTGGCCGGCCAGACTTGTACCGCCGCCCCGCGGCAATAGAGCGACGTGATGATTGCGGCAGAATTCGACCAGGGTATGAATCTGCCGGAGATGCGAGGGAATCACCACTCCCAGCGGCCGAACCTGATACAGCGAGGCATCGGTGGCGTAAAGCGCGCGATCGTGATCGCTCCAACGCACCTGGCCCACGTCCAACCCCCGCATAGCCTCGGCCAGCGGACGGATATCCGCGGAAATACGGGGCCAACCGGTGTCGTCTCGTTGCGGCAGGGGGAAAGTCTTGTCCATATTCAACCACGATCATCATATACCGCGCACAGCGAATTCTGATACATCGGGAGGGGCGTAGCAATTTTTCCGGGCCGGGCCGGGCCGGAATTCCAACAAAACAAGCCCTGTTCATAACGCCGCGGAGCCTTCCCCAAGGGTACAAGCGGTGAGGACACCCGCGCTCCCAGGGATACCCGGAAAAATTGCCACGCCCATCGGGAGCATTGTGGGATCGCGGGATGGGGGGCGGCGTGAAATGGGGGCGGACGTCTCGTCCGCCATTTATTTCCGTCGGGCAAGATGCCCGCCCCCTTTTTGAACCATGCCCAATGTTTCAATCTTGAAGGCGCACGGTATAACTCTGGAACCGGCGGCGTCAATTACCGGTTAACTGGCCGGCCAGCAGCATCTTGGAGAGCACGGTTTTTCCGTGCGCGTTGCGCAGACGAAGCATGATATGACGGTTGCCGGCGGGACCGCCGACGGAAATCACGCCGAAATTATGCTCCAGCACCGGCGCCCCGACGCGCCGGGGATTGTACCATTTGATTATTTGCGCCGGGGAAACGGGGCGGGCCGCCAGGGACGAACTGGTCAATTCGTATAGCGGATATTGATCCAGGCTGTTCGGATCGGGCCGGCGGAGCGTCAGCTCGCCAAAACGGCTCCGGCCGGAGAGAAAGATCACCCCGGACACGTCATGGCCGAATATCCAATGAATAAAACGGGCCCGTTCGTCGCCGAACTGCCCCCAGTCCCGATAGTCGCCGGAATGGTCGGGATAATCGGCCAACATCGGATCGCCATCGACAATCAATTTGAAATCAGCGCGGCTCTCCAGCAGGTGGCGTTTAAGCCAGGCGAGTTGGACGGAACCGAACATGGTTCCCGCCCGATTTTTCGCGGGGGGACGGCGAAAGGTGCGGTCGTCCAGCAGAAACACCGCCACGTCGCCAATGTGGAAGTGGCAAAAAGTTCCCAGCGTATGGCCGGTTCCATAGCCGGGATTCGGCCAGTACCGCTCGAACGCAATGAGCGATTCCTGGGCAAACACGAACGAAGCGTCGGAATGAGGCGTGCCGAAGTCGCGGTCGTCCCACGTGGCGTAAATGGGGCAGGTTCGCAATAGCGGCTGGAAGCCGGTAAATCGCCGGGCCTCATCGTAGCGCTGTTCGATAAATCGCCGCGCGGCTTCATAGGTGTAGGGAAATTCGCTCAGCTTCCGCGGCAGATAAACGGTGTTGCCGGCGAAAATGAACGCACGCGGTTGAATCCGGACAATGCTGCGCCAGATCGCATGGGAGGGGTACCGGTCGGTGTTGACGCAAGAGCCGAAAGCCAGGGTGATGTCTTTGTTGGCGCCCGGCGCGGGTGGCGTATGGATAATCAAAGACGGCGGCGGCAGGCGAAGCGGAAGACCGTTTGCCGTCAGCGTAATGCGGTAATCGTGATCGGCCAGCAATCCGCCCAAAGGCGCGTTGACCACGAAAGGAGGCGGCCCTTCAACGGTCATACCAATGGAGCACATTTCCTGGTTGGTGTTGATATCGAAACACCGTACGCGAACCCGCTCGGATGTGTTGATCTCGATCCACACCCGCGCCGAGGTGGGAGTCACGCTTCCCACCATCGGGCCGGCAACAACGTGGACCGCGCGGGCCGGTGAAGACACTCCCGCCGCCACCAGGATGAACCAGACCGCCCCCAGGGCGATCAATCCCCCGCAGCGTTTTTGTTTAACGGAGGATTGTTCCATAGCGGTGGCGATCCCGTTCTAGTTACTATCGAAACAAGTCCGTTTGCCCGGGACAGGAACGGAACAACCGGCAAAATCCTGCGAAAAACGCCGTCTTCAAAACAACCCGCGGCAAAATCCGCGGCGGTTGCGCCGGACTCAAAAAGGATGACTTCGTTTCCTTCGTGTACAGATAGCTCAGTGCGCGCCGCCGAAGTTCGGGCGGATATGCAGCCACCACCTTTTGGCGCCGTTTTTTGAAATCGGTGTCAATGTATCGCTGGATGGCTTCAGTGCGTAGTATGACGGGACAGAACCGTCCATCGCCAAGAAGGTTGTCGTTGATGCACTGCCGTGGAATGGATTTGGCGGGATCGGCGGTGATGTACGCGTCCGGCTCCAGCAGATCGACATGGCCGCATCGCTTCACATCGTTCAGAGGAAGCTTTTCACCCGTGATCAGTTCATATAAATACCAGATCCGCCGGGCGTATTTGCCGGTGGGTTTGCTCCGGACGGAAAATGTAGTTTGCGAAACGTCGGCAGCGGCAAACACTCGGGCGAGGATCGCCGGATTCACGCCATCGTACTTGAGCGCGAATTCAACGTGATCACCTAAGGTTTCGCCTGGCCAGTACCGGGCGGTGCAGGTCTCGCGTACGATACCGCCATCGGTTTCGATGCGATGCCCTCCACTGGAGGCGACCATGGAATCGTGCCCGTGTGGTATCGCTGTAATGCCCAACATCCTGGGGAGGGCGGCATAACCAGCCGGACGAACGCCTTTGTTCTTTTGAAAAGCACTATTGGCCATGCAATTTCCGTGAAAAATACACGCAATGCGGGATTATTGAGCGCAAATCGCCATATATCAAGAAAAACGATTGCGCGTCCAATAATCTGTGCGAATTGGAAGCGACTTGCAAAGTGGTGTTATTTCACCTGCTGCGATCAAGCTTTGGATCGGTCAGCCACCTCGGCGGAATCCACCCGTAAACTTGGCGAAGAGAGCGGTGCGTTCCAGCGCGCCAGCGAGCGGGCCGGCGCAGGGGCGTGGCAATATTTCCGGGCAGCCCTGGAAGCGCGGCTGTCCCCAGCCGCTATTACTCCCTGGCGACTGCGCCGCGGCGTTCGCTATCGCCCGCTGAAAAAAATTGATGAAATATCCGGGTTAACCCGCGTCCTGGCGGTTTGTTTCGCGATTCGCGGCACGGCGTGTGCGCTGCGGTCACGCGCGGGCCGGGCTTGCCGCTAAACGTGGTTTCGGCGATTCATCTTAAAAATATAACTGTTCACGATGGATTAACCGCCAAGACGCCAAGATCGCCAAGAATGTGTTGGCAAACACAAATTACCGCAACAATCACAAAGAACCGCGGATTCCACGGATCACACGGATAGGAACCTCGGTTTATCCAGGTAATCCATGTCATCCGTGGTTCAAAGTAGTTAAAAAAAGTTCTTGGCGTCTTGGCGTTTCAAAATCGTCTTTGTGCCTTCGTGGTAAATCGCGTCCCGCGGCTAAACCGCGTCCTGGCGGTTTGTTTCGTGCTTCGCAACACGGCGTGTGCGCTGCGGTCACGCGCGGGCCAGCGCTTGCGGCTGAGAGTGGTAAATCGTCGCCCGGCTTCACCCTTGCGGAGATTCTCTACAACGACGGCTCGGTTGACTGGAAAGGCCCGGCAAATTTGCATTGTAACTTTATCGACGGGTCGATGTTTTTCCGGGAGTAACCAATTCCGATAGCGCCCCTGTCCGGGTGCGAGCATGCACCAGCGATCGGGACAGGGCGGGGTTGGATGGTCAGACATAACGCACGGACGAAGGCGTCGGCCCGGCATGCCTATGCCGATTGTGCACCGAGCCGGACTAAAAAAGACCGCACCAGCGCCGCTTTGACCCGTTGCATGTCCGGACCGGCGCCGCCCAGCGCCGCGGCCAGGGAAGTAACGGGCCGGTTTAGTCCACAGGGGTTAATCAGATCAAAATAAGATAAATCCGTGGTGACATTCAGAGCCAGACCGTGCAGCGAAACCCCGCGACGCAGCCGGACGCCCAGGGCGCATATTTTGGCCGCTTCCGGGGCTGTCCCGCTGATTTTAGACCGTGCGCCAACCCACACGCCGGTGGCGCCGCGCTGGGCCCAACCGATCAGGCCAAACGTCGCCAGCGCCTGAATGACCGTCTGTTCAAGAAATCGCATGTAATCGTGCAATCCCATCTGATAATAATTCAGCGGTACAAGGGGATAGGCGACAAGCTGGCCGGGACCGTGAAAGGTAATATCTCCGCCACGATCGGTCGGGACCACCGGCACGCCCCGCGCCGCAAGAACTTCCGGGCTGGCCAGCAGATGCCGCGCCGCACCCGGCGTGCGCCCGATGGTGATCACTGGCGGATGCTCCAGCAAAAGAAGAACCCCCGCTGGCCACCGGCCGGACACAACTTGCTCGTGCCAGGCAAGCTGCTGATTCCACGCGGCCCGGTATTCCATGAGGCCCAGGTCCCGGACCAAGGGCGATGGAAATTTGGCGGGCGGAGCGGGGGGGAGTTTGTTCATCGTACGAAGGGGTTCCGAGCCGATGCCGGCGGCTGCGCGCGGCGCGAACGGCGCCGCGAAACGCCGGCGGCCTGACCATCGCTGACGCCCGCCTGCCGGCAGGCATGGCCGGCGCGTTCCTGACTGTGGGGACGCCGGCCGGCGACATCCAAGGCGCGCCGCAGTACGTCGTCGACGGTGTCGGCGAAGACAAAATTCAGGTCCTTTTTCACCAGGTCTTTGATTTCCTGAAGATTCTTCTCGTTTCGCCGGGGCAGCAACACCGTTTGAATGCCGGCGTGCTGGGCGGCTATTACTTTTTCCTTGACCCCGCCGATCGGCAGCACCAGACCGCGGAGCGTAATTTCACCGGTCATTGCCAGATCAGGGCGCACCGGCTTGTTGAGGAACAGCGAAGCCAGCGCCGTATACATGGCGACGCCGGCGGAGGGCCCATCCTTGGGCACGGCCCCGGCGGGCACGTGTACGTGCACGTCCAGGCGCTGGAACATTCCCGCGTCCAGACCGAGGCGGGCGGCGTTATTTTTCAACAGCGAATAGGCCGCCTGGGCCGATTCGCGCATGATGCCGCCGATCTGGCCGGTAAGACGCAACCGCCCTTTGCCGGGCATTTGGGTGGCCTCGACGAAAAGGATGTCGCCGCCGAAAGGCGTATACGCCAGGCCGGTGACAACCCCCGGGGTCGCCGTGCGCAGTGCGACCTCGCTCTCGAATACCGGTGGGCCAAGGTACGGCAACAGGTCGTCCGGCTTGACCTCCATGCGCGGCGTCCGGTTAAGCAGAACCGCCAGTGCGGCGGGATCGGGCGATCCAGGCCGGCCGTCGCCCCGGGGCGCCTCCGCCCCGGGGATTTTCTCCACCAGCTTCGCCGCCACCGACCGGAGCACCGAGCCGATGGCGCGTTCCAGGCTGCGCACGCCGGCTTCGCGGGTATAACGATCAATGATGGCCGCGATCGTGGCGGAGGGAATTTCGCATTGCCGGCGCGTCAGGCCGTTTTCCCCCAGTTGCCGCGGAAACAGATATTTCCGCGCGATCCGCAACTTATCCTGCTGGGTGTAGCCGGGTATTTCAATGGTTTCCATGCGGTCCTTGAGCGCCGGCGGCACGGGTTCCATATAATTTGCTGTACATATAAAAATAACCTTGCTCAAATCAAACGGTACGCCCAGGTAATGGTCCTGGAAGGTGCAATTCTGTTCCGGATCAAGCACCTCCAGCAGCGCCGCCGAGGGATCGCCCCGGAAATCGGCCCCCAGTTTGTCGATCTCATCGAGCATCATCACCGGGTTGTTCGAGCCGACTTTGCGAAGTTCCTGGATGATGCGGCCGGGCATGGCGCCGATGTACGTGCGGCGATGGCCGCGAATGTCGGCTTCGTCGCGCACGCCGCCGAGACTCATCCGCACGAACTTGCGGCCGAGCGATTCGGCGATGGATTTCCCCAGGCTGGTTTTGCCCACACCGGGCGGGCCGAGGAAGCATAAAATCGGACCGCGCCCGGCGGGATTGAGTTTTCGCACCGCCAGGAATTCAATGATGCGCTTCTTGATTTTCTCCAGGTCGTAATGATCGCGATCCAGAATTCGCCGGGCCTTGCCGATGTTCAGATCATCCCGGGTGGATTGGTTCCAGGGCAGTTCCGCGACGGTCTCCAGAAAAGAACGAATCACACCGTATTCAGGGGACACAGGCGGCACCGCGGCAAGCCGCTGAAGTTCACGATCCGTTTCTGTTTTCACCACCGCGGGAACGGCGGCTTTCTCCAGTCGCTTGCGTAAATCGGCGATTTCCTCGCTGTAATTCTCCTCCGTTCCGAGCTCCTTCTGGATGGCTTTGAGCTGTTCCTGAAGAAAATAGTTCCGCTGGCTCTTGTCGATGCTGGAACGGACCTGCGACTGAATCTTTTCCTCCAACTCCAGCAGCTCGATGCGGGTGGCGAGTTTTTCACGCACGCTGCGCAAGCGCTTGCTCGCGTCGCTTTCTTCCAGAATGGCCTGCTTTTCCCGAACCGATTCGTGCAGGTTCGCGGCCAGAAAATCAGCCAGAGTGGCCGGCGATTCTATGTCATTGAGAACGCCCGCCGCCTCGTCCGGAATATTCGGGGAAAGCTCTATCATGCGGCGCGCCGCCCGCCGCACGCTCTGCACCAGCAGGTTGAATTCGGGATTCGGCGGCGGCAGGATGTCAGGT
>JAJYDU010000083.1 GCA_021790475.1 Planctomycetota bacterium
ACGACCTGTTCGTCGTCGCCCGTGCCCAGCGTGGTGGTGACCAGCGACTGCGTTTCCCCGCGGCTGAAAATGGACGATCCATGCGTGCGGGGCAGCACGCCGACATGGCAGGCGATGGATCGGATGGCGGTGTAGTCGCGGCCATCGGAACGGGCGCCGGAAAGAATCAGTTCGCGGAGAATCTTTTCCTCCAGCGCCGCAAACGCCATCTCCACTTGCACCGGGTCGTGGAGAGGTTTGCCGACGGCGTCCGGCGCGGTGAATGGCGCGAGCACTTCCTTCTTGATCTTGGCGACCTGCTCGGAGCGCTCCTGCTTGCCGGAAATTTGCATGGCCCGGCGCAGCCGCTCGCCCGCGGCCGCTATCTCCCGTACAAGCTCCGCGGGCGCCTCGTGCAGACGACAAACCTTGGGCTTGCCCACTTTGGCGACCAGTTCTTTCTGCATCGCCACGATTTCCCGGATGATATCATGCCCCAGCGTGAGGCCCTGAAGAATGATGGGGTCGGGTAATTCGCGGGCGCCAACTTCAATCATGTTGACCGCCGGATCTGTTCCGGCGACGAGCATATCCAGATCGGAATTATCCAGTTCGGAGGCGGTCGGCATGACAACGAATTTGCCATCCGCCCGGCCGATGCGCACGGCGCCGAGCGGTCCCTGAAAAGGAATACCGCTGATCGCCAGGGCCGCCGAAGAACCGATCATGGCCAGCACGTCCGGATCGTTCTGGCCATCGGCGGAAAGCACCAGTACCTGCAGAAGAACCTCGTCGAAATAACCGTGCGGGAACAGCGGCCGGATGGGCCGGTCAATCATGCGGGCGGTAAGCGTTTCCTTGGTGGAGGGCCGACCCTCGCGTTTGATGAATCCGCCGGGGAATTTGCCCGCCGCGGAAGTTTTTTCACGATAATCGACGGTGAGTGGAAAAAAATCGGCGGCGGGGCGGGGATCGCTGGACACCGCCGTGGCCAGCACCACCGTTTCACCGTAACGAACCAGGACCGCGCCATCGGCCTGCCTGGCCAGATAACCCGTCTCCAGAGAAAGCGTGCGCCCATTGATTTCTTTTTCGACCTTGACCACAGTCATGCTATTACCTCTACTTTCTATTACTTTCCATTGCCCAATTTCCGCGCCCACCAGCAACTTTTCCGCATCACAAACAACAAACGCTCATAAGTTCATTCATATATAATTAAGCTATGCTCCCGCCGTCCCGTTCGCCGCCGCCGTGGGAACCCCCGGACCAGGGCCCGCCCGCAAGCCCCGATCGGACCCGGCGACGGGATTTTCACCGGCGCAGCCCCAGGCGGGTAATAACCGCCTGATACCGGCTCGGATCGGTGCGGATCAGGTATTTGAGCAGGCCGGAGCGTTTGCCCACCATTTTCAACAGCCCGCGGCGGGAGGAAAAATCCTTCGGGTGTACCTTCAGATGCTCCGTCAATTCGTTAATCCGCTCGGTCAGGATGGAGACTTGAATTTCGGCCGAACCGGTGTCGTTTTCATGTATCCGGGAATCCTGGATAATTTTTCGTTTCTTTTCCTGGGCGATCATGTAAGAAAGCCTTTTACAACCCGCGGGAGACCGCCAGCACGCGCCGGCACGTTCCTCGCACACGCTCGAATTTGATAATTTTACCACCGACAAGAAATTTCGCAAGCGCGGCTCGCCGGAAACCTCCTCCTCCGACAATTTTGACCTCCGCTACACGTCAGGGGAAGGATGAAGAACTCGTCCGGCTCGCCTGGCGGGAAAAAGACTCGGATTACATTTTTTCGCCGGGCCACCTTTCAGATGGAACCAGGCGCTTTATCGCCTGGCCACAGCGCTGCCGCAGACTGATCCGCCGGACACGGTCGCTATTGACGAACCGGAGCCTGGGCTTCACCCGGAGGCGCTGGTGATCCTGGCTGGCCTGATCCGTTCGGCGGCTGCGGATACCTTGACCAGCGTTGAGTTGAACGGCAGCCCCGCTACTCTGGCCGGGAAACTTGCCGAAGTTGTCGCGACGTTTCAGGAGTCGGTCGAATTTGACTCGGAGAACACCACCCCGTCGAAACGACTCCAGCAACTTGTCCCCTCCTGCGATAAGGTCGCGTTTGGAACATTGATAGCCATAACCGTGGAGATTGATGCACTGCGTCGCGGCTGCCCGTGGCTCGGTCGGTGGTTAGACGGATTGGAACGCGGCGGAGAAGGCTGACGACTGGCTAACGCGTGCCGCGCGCTTTATGCTTTTGGCAGAATGGAAACATCATGACGGTCGTCAGAACGGGGTATGATGCTATCGGCCAGTTAATAAATGGTATGGATGAAGATGAAAACAAAAAGGAAAGAGGCGGTCGCAACCACCCTTATGATACGCCGCATGGTGCGGAGAATTGTGGATCAGTTTGATCCTGAACAGGTGATTCTCTTCGGTTCCCACGCGCGGGGTGATGCCGGGCCGGACAGCGACGTGGATTTGCTGGTGGTGATGCCGGTGAAAAGGTCCAAACGGGAGAAAGTGGTGGAACTACGGACGGCCTTGCACGAGTTCCATGTTTCCAAGGATGTTCTGGTAAGCCGGCCGGAGGAGTTCGCGTGGCGGAAGGAAATTGTGGGCACAATCGAATGGCCGGCATATCGTGAAGGAAAAGTGCTCTATGCCCGGCGATGAAAATATCCGTAAAGTGGTTCGAGAGTGGGCGGTTAAGGCCGACAATGATCTGACGAACGCCATCCAGGCGCTGTGATTGAAAAGGCGATGTCCAACGGACACGGTCTGCTTTCATGCGCAACCATGTGTTGAGAAATATCTCAAGGGGCTTCTCACGTTTCGGGGTATTGCGTTCACCAGAACACACAACATCGAAGAACTGCTGTTTCTCGCCCCGGCTGCAGTTCGGCCGCGGATTGAGACCGACGAGCAGGGAAAACTGACTGCGTACGCCACCGTCACACGATATCCCGGCGATTACGAGCCAATCTCACTGAAGGAGGCCCGCCAAGCCGTACTCATCGCGCGGCGAATTCGCAAAGAAATCCGCGGATTATTGCCGGCGGCCGCGCTTCCGGAGCGGGGCGGTTGATGGAACCCCGGTACAAAATTGTCACGCTGCGCAAGGAAGTCCGCGAAGGCCGTTTGTTCAACCAGGATGAGTTCGCCATCCACCCGGAGCAGGTCATTGGCAGAACCGCGCCGGAGGATTACCGCGACCCGCGCCAGTTCTTCGCCCGCATCTGTTTCACGCGGGCGTTGCGTGAACATGCGGGCATGGTGCTCCGCCGCCTTTCCGGTCAGACGGCCAACCCGCGCCCGTCATGACGCTGATTCCCCAGTTCGGCGGCAATGGTCTTTTAACACTTCGTCTTCGAATGGAGCAATATGGTATATACTGGCAGCATGACCACCCCGCACCCGCGAAAGTCCGCGCCGTCCCCATCCATTTCCACCGCGGCGCGTATGGCGCCGCGCATTGAAAACCGCCGGGCCTACCACGATTATCACATCGTGGAGAAATGGGAAGCTGGAGTTGCTCTGGTCGGCAGCGAGGTGAAAAGCGCCCGCGGGGGGCGGGTACAACTGGCCGGCGCCTTTGCCATGATCCGCAACGGGCGGGCGGTTTTGCTCGGTTGTCACATCGAAGAATACGAACAGGCCAACCGGCTGAACCACGATCCGACGCGCACCCGGACGCTGCTCCTGCACAAACGCGAAATCCGCCGGATACAGCAGCATCTTGGCAAGCAACCCGGAAGCACCTTGATTCCACTGGAGATATATTTTAAGCGGGGCTACGCCAAGGTGCTCCTGGCACTGGCGATCGGCAAGGCTAAATTCGATAAGAGGCAGGCCATTAAAGAACGCGATGCGCAGCGGCAGATCCAGCGGGCGCTGCGGCGCCGATGAAACGGCAAACCATCCGGCGCCACTCCTCCTGGCCGTATCTTTTTGTTGATACGCTTCTTTATCGCTTCTTGCGGCAGGCCAAAAATCAAGCACGTTCTCGCGGTGTCATTAGTTATCCGGACAGGCTCTTAATCGCGCGCCTGGTTTTCCGGGAGTATTTCATACAACCCGTGGCGGAGGATGTAAGCTTCCACGGCGGAGGGGGTCAGGTGGCGAATCGACAAGCCCGCCCGCAGACGGTTGCGAATCATGGTGGACGATATTTCCAGGCGCGGCGTCGCCAGCAGGCCGCCGCGTATTTTCTCCCACAACGCCGCCGCCAGAGGCGGAGAGGGGATGGATGCGTCGGAACCGGTCCGCGGCAGCACCGCCACCGCCACGCGGGCGAAAAGTTCTTCCCCGTGATGCCAGGTGTGCAGCAACGGCAATTGATCGGCGCCCAGCAGCAGCGTGAATTGATCCCCCGGAAATTTTTCCCGCAACGCCTGGAGCGTGTCCCAGGTATAGCTCGGCGGCGGGCGTCGCAGTTCCAGATCGCAAACACCCAGGGCCGTTTCATCCTGGACGGCCAACCGCAGCATGGTCAGACGATGCGCCGCGTCCGCGGCGACGCCTTCGCCCGGCTTATGCGGCGAGGCGTGGGCGGGAATGAAAAGCACGCGGTCCAGAGAGAGTATTTCGCACGCAATGCGCGCGCCGACCAGATGGCCGATGTGAACCGGATCGAACGTGCCGCCGAACAAAAGCGTTCTGGTCATATCGGGCCTGGGCGTTGAACATCCACCCGCCGGCATCTACACTGATCCTCGCCGGGCCGGGATGCCGCGGGGGATGAACAATCGCTTTCCGCCCTCCCGGGTACTGCCGGCTCTCGGGAAGCGGAGCCATAGAATCATGCGCGTTTATACACGTCAGGGCGATCAAGGTCAAACCTCGCTGGGGGATGGACGCCGCGTCCTGAAAAATGATCCGCGGATCGAAACCTGCGGAACCATTGATGAATTGAACAGCGCCTTGGGAGTGGCGGCGGCCTGGAGCCGCTCCGATCAATCGAAAGAAATTTGTGATCTGCTCCTTCGCTTACAGCGACGGCTTTTCGACCTGGGGGCGGATCTGGGCGCCCCGCGGAATTCCTCCCAGGCCGCGCCGGTTCAGAGAATTCGATCCGCGGACTCCACCTGGCTGGAAAAGCAGATCGATCTTGCCGCGGCGCAACTGCCGCCGCTCAAGCAATTTATTCTACCGGGCGGTTCGGGGCTGGCGGCCCACCTGCATCTGGCTCGGACAATATGCCGGCGTGCCGAACGCCGCCTGATCGCTCTGATGGAAAAGGAGGATGTCGGCCCCGAGGCGCTGGTTTACCTGAATCGGCTGGGAGATCTGCTTTTCATGTTGGCCCGCCTGGCCAACCATCGCCAGGGCGTGGGGGATACGCCGTGGTCGGGCGGGGTCAAACCAGATCCGCCCGGGGCGGAAATTTAACCTGGTTCCGACCATGGCGATACCGGAAAACGCGAGGGAGTTGGACTCCCCCTGGAGCACGGTCTCCAAAGCCGAGCGTGCCCTTTTGCAGGTTGTGGGGTTGATTCCCGCTTGTAGGATTTTGGAAGCGCCCGCATAGTGGTATTATGGTGTGTTATGTGCGTAATACAAGCCATTTTTGCGGGAGTAAAAATGCTTAAAAACCAAGGAAAGGCACGCTCTGGAAGCCGTAGCGACCCGGTGTCCTTGCGCCCATTAACAGCGGATCAGGTGGTACGGGATATTTTAAAATCAAGTAAGACGAGGTAAAGAAAATCATCGTCGCAACGTCGAGGGGAAAACACCGGTCTGCTTAGAAGGGCGAAGACAATGAAACAGCAAATCGACCTATTTACCGAAAACCAGAACGTCCACAGGCGCGTTCAAGGGGGAATCGCCACTTCCGACGTTATCTTGTCTGCCCATATTGGGGGAAACTCCGAACTATTCCCACAGATACTCGACCTTCATGTGCCGCCAGGCGCCACGATTGCCGATGTGACTTACGGCGGTGGGGTGTTCTGGCGTGAAGTGCCGGCAGGAAAGTACTATGTTAAGGCGACGGACATCGCGGACGGAACCGATTGTCGGCATTTACCCTATGAAGACCGATCTATTGATTGCGTGGTTCTTGATCCTCCGTATATGGAGGGATTCTATCGTCGAAACGGCACACAGAAGGCTGGTTCGGGAACCCACCAGGCCTTTGCCAATTTCTACTCAAATGGGGATGAACATCCGTCAGACCAAAAATGGCACAAAGCGGTTCTGTCTCTCTATTTTGAGGCCGGACGGGAAGCCCACCGCGTTTTACGCCCCAATGGCGTTTTCATCGTGAAGTGCCAAGATGAGGTCAGCGCTAATCGCCAATGGCTGACGCATGTTGAGTTGATTAATGAATTTGCCCGCACCGGCTTTTATGCCAAAGATTTGTTCGTGGTGGTTCGAGAGAATCGCCCCGTAGTAAGTCGACTAAAGAAACAAGTACATGCCCGTAAGAACCATTCCTATTTTCTAATATTTGTTAAAATTCCTCCTGGTAAACGATATGAATCCATGAGATTTTAGCTGTGATAATCGGCGATCAATTCATCCATAAGTGAAAATGGTTCATCACAGTATGGCGCTGTGAGCGGCCAGGTAACGGGCATTAAAGACGGCAGTAAAAGTGCCTGTTGAGCCGCGGTGTATTTCTTGTAGGTGTTCGGCGGCAAATCTTTGTTCTTTGCAAAAATGAAGCGCCACGTTTTTTCAAACTCAAAGAGATTTACCGCAAGGGTATCGAATTGTCCGCGCAGAAGGCATGTAGTCTGTAAAATCGTGCCGTCTGGAAATGATACCTGCCGACGGTCACTCCCATCGCATTGAACCTTGGCAAAGAACCCTCCCTTGTTCGTCCTTCGGACAGTATTGGTCTGTACGGATTTTGACTCGAATGAAAATTCAAGTCCCTTGTACGTAACAACCAGATCGCCTTTTTTCTTCCGGTTATGGTCATCGTGCTTCACAAAGTGACTTACGCCAGGGCGGTTCTTGAACCAAATCTTCCTAAACATACGCTCGGCTACATATCCAAAATTATGCCACGAATACCGGGATTTTCGCGGACAATCTCCGAAAGCTCCGCAGGAGTAATATCCCACTCAGCCAATATTGTTGCATCGAGAAAGGGGGTTATTGCATCGCCCATGGCGGAGAATTATCGTAGATAGGTGGCCGCAAATCAAATTATGCCGCCCAAGAAAATGGTGGTCACTTTTTCAAGTGTATAATTCTTATCGGGACCGTCCGCCGGATTCATCATCGGGTCCGGTTATTCGTATTTCAGCGGCGGCATGGGTGCGTCCCCGGAGTCGCCGGTATAGGGGGAAGCCCGCAACCCCGCAGAATCAGGATCAGCCTGGGCCAGCACTTCAATACGCTTTTCGGCGCGATCCAGAATTGTCCGGCAGCGGCGGACCAGTTCCATGCCTTTTTCGTACATGGCCAGACTTTCCTCCAGCCCCACCTTTCCCGAAGCGATGTCCGCGACAATCTTTTCCAGTTGCGCCATCGCTTCTTCAAATGCAGGCGAGGCTTCGTCTTTTTTTGCCATTTCATAACTCCGCCAGAACCTGGTCGATAGCCGCGGCCACCCCGCCGTCCGATTGGCTTCGGGTTACCCGCTTGGCGCTCTGTTGGATTGAATGGATTGCATTGCCCATCGCAAAGCTCAGGGCGGCGTTTCGCAGCATGGCCACGTCATTGATGTCGTCGCCGATGGTCACCACGGCGTTCGAATCAATCCGCCGCATCCGGCACAATTCTTGAATGCCGGTCCATTTGTCCACGTTGGGGTGGAATACCTCAATCACGTGGCAATCAAACAGGTGGGCTTTCAAACACAGAAAAGTCAATCGAGAGTCAAATTGGCGGCGGAGCATCCCGGCGATCTCCATGCTCCGCGGCGGATCGGCCACGATGCTCAGTCGCACCACGTGGTCCAGCATCCGCGGGTCCGGATTCTCGTTCACGACGCAATGAAGTTTGTTACGCAGGAACCATTCGGCGGTGGCGGCGTGCACCGGTCCGTGACTGGTAATCACGTAGCGCGGGCCTGGGGAATTCTCTTCGTCCACCAGCAGCAGAACGGCGTGGCCGAAGCCTCCGAAAAATTCAATCAGATCGGCGACCAGCCGCGACGCCAGGCTGTGGCGCAGCAACGTCCGGCCGGTTTGGACATCGCTGACGGTGGCCCCCGTCACAAACACGGCCGGACCACAAAGACCAAGCGGTTCAATGACCGCAAGACTCTCATGAGCGCTCCGTCCGGTGCAAATACTCACGTCCAGGCCGGCGTCGCGTGCCATCTGAATCGCGCGCCGGTCTTGCGGAGAAATCTTGTGATCGGGACCTATAAGCGTACCGTCCAGATCACAAACAATCATGCGCCAGCGGCCGTTATGCTTTTTCGGCTCTTCCAGGATGGATTGGTTTTTCGGCGTCGCCATGCCACAAGTGTAGGGGATGGGATCACGCGGCGTCAAAAGATGATAATTGGCGCCGGTGTTTCCATCCGGCTATGGTTGCGGCACTCTCGCCACCGAAGACGACGTCACCGCCTTGCTATCGCACGCACTATGCACTAAAGCCTATCGGGATAGGCTCTTAATCTCCGGAAGCTGCCGCACCACCTGCGACGCCATACCAATAAGATTTTACATCAAATGTGTCCAGCCAAAGAAACGCTGCGTATTCTGATAATCGCCCGGCACCCGGCCATTGTGCCCGTGATCCAGAGGTACGGCGAATTCCGCTGTACCCGGAGGATTACGGCAGGCAAATCCTCGCGCGTATTAATTACTTTGTACCAGGGTTGCAGGGGTATAAAACAATCCTACATGGCACGGATGAATTTCCAGAGATCGCCGAACGCGGCGTGATCGAAAGGCCAATATCCGGCCTGAGCCGCCTCACCGACCCGCTTATCCGGCTCCCGCCGAGATGCCAGCCATACGTGCGCGCGAGCTTTGTCGAGAGGCCGGGGAAACAAACTTTTTTTGTTCAAGCATTGAAAATATAATTTAACACATTCAGCCTCCGGTTTGTCATCAACGGATCGCATACAGAGCGTTTCGAGCATCCCATCGTTTTCGCCGTCAGGCATGATGAACACGCCCACGCGCGGCGGACCGGTAACGAAACATCCATGCTTGGCGGGCCTGGGCAAGTTGTGGTATTGGAGTGAATCGCGAACTGATTGTAAAGCCAATTGCGCCGCACCGGTCTCCCGCGCTCTGTGAGCAGTCGCTTGATTGCGGGGTTGGGACTGGGACTGGTGATAGTCGGCATCGCGAATGACCGCAATGGTCTTTACCTGCGGAAAGAGAGGATCTTTCTTCAGGGGTGCAAGAAATGCACGGAGATTGTTTTTCCCGCAAAAGCTCATCACTTGTACAGCAGCAAGGATTGGATCACTTTTCATCATTTCCTCGAAGAATAATTCCTCCTCCCTGCCCTCAACCAGCAGCAGCTTGCTTGTGGAGCTATCTATTTGGGTCCTCGCCGTAACAGGCGATGGATTTCCGGTGGCTTCGCCGCTCACGCCCTTACCTCAAAGCCGAATTTGAGCACCGCCTGCTGTGCTTCATCGTCATAGCAGGCTACTTGCGGCTTTCCCTTCACCATATCCAGGCGAAACAGTCCGGGGTGCTCTGCTTCATCCTGCAGTGAATTTAACGCCGATCGGATCATCTCATCGTTGTGCGTTGTTGCGAATATCTGCACATTAAAATCTTTCGCCTGCTTTGCCAGGAATCTCCAGACCTGTTCCATGACCGAGTGATGCAGCCCGTTGTCGATTTCATCGATCAGGAGAACGCCGTCGCGGACACCGGTCAGCGACATTGCCATCGCAAAAAACCACACAGTACCACCACCAGCAACGGCCAGCGGTAACAGTGAGCCGAGTCCGACATCCATGTAGAGTGCCGGCATTCCGTCCACGGTCAGCATGTTTACTTTTACCAGGCGCGGTTCTATCACCTGCAACGCCTGTATTGAATCTTTCTCCTGCTTATCCCTTACGAGAGAACTGAATTCACGCGCGATTCCCGACATGTTAAGCGGACCGCCGCTCGCCAGGAAGCCGGTTGGAATAATTTCCTCATTCGTTGCTTGGGGTGGGGTGGAGGAGAACGATTGGTTCGCCGGATTGAAGTTGACGGACCTTACAACCTCTTGGCCCTTACCCATACGGAGTTTGTACTGTATGCTACCAATGGTAAATGTATTTGACACCGTTGTACTCACGGCCGGGCGTTGAATCGGTGAGTCGGCCAGGGGAGTCGCTGTTTCTGATGCCTTAATCGTGGTTCCATTATGAGCGACCAAAGGCGTGGCGAAGTTCGCAAGTGGATCTGCGGCGTTGGCGCCGATTTCCAGATTCCGCTCGCTCCCCTCGCATGTCGCGGATATATTGATCGGACATTGAGGGTCTGCCCCATGAAAGAGCGGACGCCATGCGCTATCTGCGCTTTGAGTCCAGTGCCCGCGCAGGTTTCCCACTATAAAGCTGGGAGCGGGATTCGTCGCGCTGCCCAGAAGAAACAAGCTCTCCAAAACCGTCGTTTTCCCGGAGCCATTTGTTCCAACAATCAGGTTGATCCGCCGCAGGTTATCCATTTTCAGCGGTTCCTCTCCAATTCCGCGAAAATTCTTGATTGAGAGGCTTGAGTACATGTTCCATCTCCTGGCTGCTGGCGACCTACCTGCCCACCACGGGTGGAGGAGTACCGCGCCTGCCCGCACCGATAGCTATCGGGTGTGGGCACCAGGCCCCGGATTTCCCGCGAGTTCTCACTTGCGGCCCAGGGCCTGGTCGGGCTTGGTGATGTTGCGGCTTTTTTCGAAGTCTATGGCGACTTTCCCTTGCAGAATCTCGTCGATGGCGACTTCCAGGTCCGAGCGGCCCTTCCGCTCCACCAACGGCCGGGCGCCGCGAAGCAGCGCCGCGCAGCGGTTCTGCACCAACGCGCAGAGTTTGAATCGCCCACCCAGTTTATGCACGATTTGATCACTTTTTATCGCTTCAAACATGATTTCTACTCCGAAAAAACGCCGCCCCGGCGCCTTCAGGCGCTTTCCTTGAGCGGCATGGACTTGCTGTCAAAAAGCCCGACTTCCCCGCGCACGATCGCCTCGGTAATTACGTGCCGCCCGCGTTGCGGCTGGTCAGGCAGTTGATACATCAGTTCCAGCATCAGCTCTTCCATGACACTGCGGAGGCCCCGGGCGCCGGTGTCGCGTTTGATCGCCTTGCGGGCGATCAAATGCAGCGCTCCGTCGGAAAATTCCAACTCGCAGTTCTCCAACTGAAAGAACTTCTGATACTGTTTGACCAGGGCGTTTTTCGGCTCGGTCAGTATCCGGATCATGGCCTCCTCCGTCAGCGGCTCCAGGGGAGCGACGATCGGCAGGCGGCCGACGAATTCGGGAATCATGCCGTACTCAATCAGGTCGTCGGGCGTGACCTCCGGAAGAAAACGGGCGCTGCGTTCGGTCATTTCCCCGGAGCCTTGCACTTCGGATCCGAAGCCGATGAGTTTTTTGCCCAGCCGCTTGGCGATTATCTGATCCAACCCGACAAACGTTCCCCCGCAGATAAACAGGATGTGCGTCGTGTCCATCTGGATATACTGCTGTTCGGGATGTTTGCGACCAC